>JAZQQA010000188.1:0-11954 GCA_045628825.1 Agathobacter sp. | reverse complement strand
CAATGGTGCTGCAACACCTGCTGGAACAGAGGGAGCCGGCAGTGCAAAGGGTGGTGAAGTAGCATTCACAATCTTAAACTCAAAGGTTGAGGTTCAGACACAGTTCGAAGAGATGGCTGAGCGTTACTCAAAGGAAAAGGGTGTTAAGGTTGATGTATATTGTGCAGACACAGACACAACCGTTGCTTCACAGGTTGCTACCAAGTATGCATCAAAGGATCCATACACACTTACCATGGTTGATGCAAAGGATATCTACTCACTTGCAGATGATTATACTTATGACCTTTCTGGTGAAGATTGGGCAAGCCACACAACACTTGGTATTACCGTTAACGGTAAGCTTGCTGGTTTCCCAGTTTGTGTTGAGGCGAGAGGACTTATCTACAATGCAGATGCAATTGAAGCAATTACTGGTACAAAGTTTGACCCAGCATCGGTTGCAACACTTGACGCTTTCCAGGCACTCCTTGATCAGCTTGTAGCTGGTGGTATGGAGCAGCCAGTTGGTATCTTAAGTGAGTACTGGTCTCTTGGAGCTCATTACTTCGCAGAGGTATATGAACAGCAGGCAGATCCAGATGCTTATGTAGAGGGCTTACTTGCAGGAACAGAGACTGTTGCAAACAATGAGAAGTTCAATTCATTATTTGACACATTTGATACATTAATTGCTTACAACTATGCAAGAGGTGCTGCAGCAAACGCAGAGCGTGAGACATCTGAAATGATGTTAGCAGAAGGACAGATTGCATTCATGTTCGGTGGAAACTGGGATTGGTCTGTGATCAACCAGTATGACTACACAGAGAACATGGGAATTATGCCAGTACCACAGAACACAACAGATGGTTCTAACACCAAGCTTGTAGGTGGTGGTTCTAAGTACATCTTCCTTGATGCTTCAGAGTCAACAAGTGATGAGCAGAGACAGGCAGCACTTGATTTCCTTAGCTGGATCGTAAACGACCAGGAGGGTAATGACTTCCTTACTAAGGAATGTGCACTTGTTCCAGCATTCGATAACATCGACGCATCTGCACTTGATCCACTTTCAGCTTCTGTAAAGAAGTATGCAGATGGTGGCAACTTAATCGCAAACTACAACTACCTTCCAGATGATCACATGACAGAGGTTGGTCAGGGAATGATGCAGAAGTACTTGAACGAGGAAATGTCTAGAGCAGAGCTTGCTGAGGCAGTAGAGACCTACTTCAAGACCGCAACAAGAATTGCACACTAATTTCATTGTGCATTGGCTAGGAGGGAGATGGCTTTTGCCATCCCCCTCATTTTAAGAGGGGCAAATATGAAAACAAATTCTTTTGGTTACAAATTCAGACAATATCTGATGTTTGCGGGTGTTACGACCTTTGTATTTTTGTCAGTCGTAATTGTCCCATTCATCTATGGTTTGTATCTTACTTTTACCAGCTGGGATGGCGTCTCAAGAAGTAAGCCATTTGTTGGAGTACAAAATTATATCAGTGCCTTCCAGGATACAGGGTATTGGGTATCGCTTGGAAGAACCTTTATTTTTTCTGCAATTGCAGTTATTCTCGTAAACCTGGTTGCTTTTTTGCTGGCCTATATGGTTACCAGCGGCATCAAGGGACAGAACTTCTTCCGTGCAGGATTCTTTATTCCTAACCTTATTGGTGGAATTGTTCTTGGTTACGTGTGGAAGTTTGTATTTAACAAGGCTTTGGTTCAGATGATAGATGCCATTTCCCATGGACATACCAAGTCTTTACTCGCAACACCAACAGGCGCAATCATTGCTCTTATCATCGTATCTGTGTGGCAGTATGCAGGATATATGATGTTAATTTATGTAGCAGGATTTATGAGCGTTTCTGAGGATGTGCTTGAAGCAGCGAAAATTGATGGTTGTACGGAAAAACAGACCATTATTCATATATCAATTCCACTTATGACCGCGTCCTTCGTGCAGTGTCTTTTCCTAACCATTACACGATGCTTCATGGTCTACGATGTGAATTTCTCATTAACCAATGGCGATCCATATGGAGACAGCGCATTGGCTGCAATGCACGTGTATAACGAAGCATTTATCAATAAGCACTATGGAACTGGCCAGGCAGAAGCACTGATTCTTTTTGTAATCTGCGCGATTGTCGGTGGCCTTCAGGTATATTTCAGTAAGAAGGGGGAGGTGCAGGCATAATGGATATGAATACCAAAGCAGCAATTTCAAAGCGTGTTCGTCATGCATTGGCTATCACCTTTTTAATCATCTTATTTGTAGTTGTCGTTTTTCCATTTGTACTTGTCTTAATCAATGTATTTAAGACCAAGGCAGATATTACTGCAGATCCACTTGCACTTATTGGTAAGCATGGATTTAGCCTTAAGAACTTTTCCGAAGCCATGAAGAAGATGAACTTCTGGAGAGTGTTTGGCAACTCTGTATTTATTACGACCACATCGACAGCTTTAACGGTTCTTTTGTCTTCTATGACAGCCTATGTCTTTGTGCGTAATAATTGGAAAATTAATAAAATATTGTTTGCAATGATGATTGCATCCATGGTAATTCCATTCCAGGTTCTCATGATCCCATTGGTATCTTTGTATGGTGGAACCTTGGGAATTTTGAATAACCGTTTTACTTTGATTTTTATGCATGTAGGATTCTCGATTTCCATGGCGACCTTTATGTTCCATGGAGCCATTCGTACCAATGTGCCGCTTTCTTTGGAAGAAGCAGCAACCATTGATGGATGTACCAAGTGGCAGATTTTCTGGAGAATTGTATTCCCGATTTTAAAGCCTACCATGGCAACTGTTGTTATTGTTAATGCAATGGCATTCTGGAATGACTATTTGCTCCCAAGCTTGGTACTGGGACGTAAAGAACTATATACCATTCCAATTGCAACAAAAGTATTCTACGGTACATATTCAACCGATACAGGACTTGTAATGGCGGCCCTTCTTTTGGCGATGTTCCCAATTCTTTTGCTTTATCTGTTCATGCAAAGATACATTGTGGATGGAATTACAGCAGGTGCAGTGAAGTAAGGGGACGACATGAAGAAGTTAGAAAACAAGTGTATGCTGATTACCTATGCGGATAGTATGGGTAACAATTTGACAGATTTAAAGACGGTGCTGGATTCGCATTTTTCCAAGGCGGTTGGAGGTGTGCATATCCTTCCATTTTTCCCTTCGTCGGGAGACCGTGGATTTGCACCAATGAACTACCATGTGGTGGAAGAAGCATTTGGCGATTGGGCACAGATTGAGGCGCTGGCAGAAGAGTATTATCTGATGGCGGATTACATGATTAACCACATCTCTGCCCATAGCCCATATTACCAGGACTTTTTGGAGAAAAAGGATGCTTCCCAGTATCACGATTTATTTATCCGCTATAAGGATTTCTGGGAAAACGGAGAGCCTACAGAAGAAGAAGTGGATGCCATTTACAAGCGTAAGCCAAGGGCACCTTATGTGATGGCACATTTTGCAGATGGTACCGAGGAAAAAGTATGGTGTACCTTCGATGAAGAGCAGATTGACATCAATGTTACCAGTGAGACGGCACAGCAGTTTATCCGCGACAATTTAATCGATCTTTGCAAGCATGGTCTTGCAATGATTCGTCTGGATGCCTTTGCTTATGCGACCAAGAAGGCAGGAACCTCTTGCTTTTTCATTGAGCCTGACGTATGGGATTTGATTGAAGCGTGTAAGGAAATTGTGGAACCATACGGGGCAGTGCTTTTGCCAGAGATTCATGAGCACTATACCATGCAGCAAAAGATAGCGGCAGAGGATTATTATGTCTATGATTTTGCCCTTCCAATGCTATTGATTAACGCACTTTATTATGGACAGAGCCAGTATCTGAAACACTGGCTTACCATCTGCCCAAGAAAGCAGTTTACCACGCTTGATACCCATGATGGAATCGGTGTTGTGGATGTGAAGGACCTGCTTCCTGACGAAGAAATTGCGCGCACCAAGGAAGATATCTTCCAGTATGGTGCCAATGTGAAGAAGATTTATAATACAGCAGCTTATAATAACCTGGACATCTATCAGGTGAATTGTACTTATTATTCTGCGCTTGGAGACGATGACGATGCCTATCTTTTGGCAAGAGCTGTGCAATTTTTTGCTCCAGGAATTCCACAAGTCTATTATGTAGGCTTGCTTGCAGGACGAAATGATTTACAATTGTTAGAGGAGACCAAGGTTGGACGTAACATCAATCGCCATTATTATTCCGTTGAGGAAGTGGGAGAAGAAGTGGAGCGCCCAGTGGTACAGGAGTTGCTAAAACTCATGGAATTCCGTAACAATCACCCTGCATTTGATGGGGAATTTATTTTGGAAGAATGCTCGGACGAAGAAATTATCATTATGCGCAAGAATGGAGATGCTTTTGCAAGACTTCATGGCAACTTTAAGACCAAGAAGTTCACCATTACGCATTCGTAGAGTAAGTTGAGGTGTAGATGGAACAGTCATTTGTGCTACAAAAGGAGGATCTATATCTTCCAGTCAGTTTAGGACGAGAAGGGAAGTATCTGGAGGTTTTTGTTGGAGAAGAGAAGGTCTTTGAGTTTCTTATTCCAGCAGGCAGTGAATTTGACTATACCGCTAAGGTTTGCGCTTCGCATTTGAAGGGGAAGACTTTGACGCTTCGTGGAGATTTTGCCCCAGAATTTTTCGCTTCTGTTATGGCAGAGCGTGAGATTCTACCTATGGAGGAAAAAAGGCCTGACCTTCATTTTACCGCAGCCTATGGGTGGATCAATGATCCCAACGGCCTGATCTATGATAAGGGCCTATATCATCTGTATTTCCAGCACAATCCTTTTGATGTGAAATGGCAGAATATGAGTTGGGGGCATGCGACAAGCACCGATCTCTTGCATTGGACACGGTGTGATGATGTGATGTTTCCCGATGAGCGTGGTACCATTTTCTCGGGCTGTGGCCTGGTGGTAGATGATACCTATCTCTTTCCTTATACTGTGGCAGGCACCTCCTCTCCTTGGAGCGAAGGCAAGCCCTTCTATCAAGGCCTGGCCACAAGTAAGGATGGGGGATTTACCCTGGAAAAGCAGGAGCATCCGTTTCTTGGAATTACAGGAAAGGATTCTAGAGACCCTAAGATTTTTTGGCATGAAGAAAGCAGCGCTTATGTGATGGTTCTTTATCTGGAGGGCAATGATTTTGGCATTTTCCGTTCGAAGGATCTAAAGCATTGGGAAAAGAGTCAGCATTTTACACTGCCAGAGGCCTGGGAGTGCCCAGACCTGTTGTGCGTTCCAGCGGAGGATGCAAGTGGTAGTCCTTCCAAGTGGATGTTTTGGACGGCAGACGGCTTCTATTACTGGGGCGATTTCGACGGCTATCAGTTCGTGACAGATGGAAAAAGGCATGAGGCTTTTCTTGGAAAGCATTACTATGCGACCCAGACCTATTGGGGCGTAGGAAACCGTATTCTTGCAATGCATTGGCTTCGTTTTGAGGAAGCCATGGGAAAGCACTACCAGGGTGCTATGGGAATTCCAAGAGAGTATTGTTACCGCAAAATCGACGAGGACTACCAGTTGGTGCAGCTTCCGGCAAAGGAGTTTCGTGATTCCCTACGCACAGAGGAGCAGGTGCCAGAAGAAGGTTGTTATGTGATTGATTTTTCTGTGCGACCTATGGAAAACTATCATTTTTCCGTGAATGGAAGTAATGTTACCATAGACCAGGAAAATGGATGGATTTGTGTAGACCACGAGAAGCAGAAACTGCCGGCAATTGGTGCAGATATCCAGTTGATTGTGGACTATAATCTTATGGAAATCGCATGGGATAATGCTATAATGGGAGTGTTCCTTGTAAAAGGGGAGCGAAACGAGTTTTGCATGCAGCGGAGGGCTTATGGCAACACTGAAGGATGTGGCAGCGGAGACTGGACTGACTGTCACTACAGTATCAAGAGTATTAAATAACAGAGGATATATTAGTGACGCGACCAGGGATAAGGTCTATGAAGCGATGAGACGCTTAAACTATAGTCCGAATGAGGTGGCGCGTTCCCTGTCCAAGAAGACATCCAATACCATCGGTGTCATTGTTCCGCATATTCGTCATCCGTATTTCTGCGAGATGATTAGTAATCTGGAGAACTCAGCCAGCAAGCAGGGATATAAGATTATTCTTTGTAATTCCCAGGGAACTGACCAGAAGGAGCGTGAGTATCTGGAAATGTGTACCAGCAACCGTGTGGCAGCCATTATTTTGTGCTCGGCGGGAGTTGCGGTTGAGGAGTTTGCAGGCAGCAATATTCCACTCATTACGGTAGAGCGTTTCGTGGAAAATGGAACGGCTGCGGTGGAGTGTGACAACCGTCAGGGGGGACGTTTGGCAGCGACCCATTTGATTCAAAAGGGCTGTAAGAACCTGCTCCACATCAGTGGTGTTAGTGAGAATGCCATGCCAGCGGATGATCGTTCTTTGGGCTTTATCGATGTGTGTGAGGAAAAAGGCATTGCCCATAAGGAAATTGCGACCAACATATTCCAATATGAGGGATTGGAATACCATGAATTGTTGGAGCAGGCCCTTACGGAAGTGCCAGATGTAGATGGCGTATTTGTAAGTTCGGACCTTATTGCAGCGCAGCTCATTCAAGTCTGTGCAAAGCTTGGAAAAAAGGTGCCAGAGGATATTCGTATTGTGGGCTTTGACGATGTAAATATTGCGAGTCTTACCACTCCAAGAATTTCCACCATTCATCAGCCAATCAAGGAGATGGCAGAGGTGGCAATTGATTTGGCACTAAACGCGGCAGAAGGTAGAACCGTTGCAAAACGCTCTTTATTACCAGTTACTTTGGTGGAAAGAGAAAGTACCTAATATGAAGAAGAAGTATGATGTAATCGCTCTTGGCGAATTACTTGTAGATATGGCAGAAGGACCTGCTTCTGCACAGAACAATATGACCTTTGAGGCTTGTCCAGGAGGCGCACCTTGTAATGTACTTGCTTGCCTTGCGGCACTGGGACATTCGGTTGGCTTTGTTGGAAAAGTGGGCGATGATTTCTTGGGGCATATGCTTGGCAATACCATTGAGAGCGTTGGAATTGATAGCTCTCACCTGATTTATGACCCGGATGCGAAGACGACCCTTGCCTTTGTACACAAAAAGGAAGATGGGGATCGTGATTTTTCTTTTTATCGTAAGCCAGGTGCAGATATGCTTTTGCATGAGGATGAGGTAGATGCTTGCTATATTAGTGCAGCTAAGATCTTCCATTTTGGAACTCTATCCATGACAGATGAAGCGGTAAGGAGTGCGACCAAGAAGGCCGTTACCATTGCAAAGAATAATGGAATGTTAATTTCTTTTGATCCAAATCTAAGAGAGCCGCTTTGGGATAGTCTTGAGGATGCCAAGAATCAGATGCTTTGGGGTCTAGAACAGTGTGACATTCTGAAAATCTCAGATAATGAAGTGGAGTTTTTGACTGGAAAGAGTAAACCAGAGGAAATGATGGAAGCATTACTTCCTCTGACCAGTGCAAGACTTGTGACCTTAACCCTTGGAGCAGATGGAAGTATGGCTTATGCAGGAAATGGTCTTGTAACCATGCCTGGTGTGAAAATGGAGCAGATTGTGGATACCACTGGAGCAGGAGATACCTTTATGGGATGTGTGCTTCACTACGTATTAAATCATTCCATGGAGCTTACGGATGCAAATCTTCTCGAGATGCTTCAAATGGCGAATGCCAATGCAGCACAGATTACCCAGGTCAAGGGAGCTCTTCGAGCTATGAAGATGTTTGAAACAAAATAGAAAACAAAAAGTGCGACGGTCGTCGCACTTTTTTATTTTCCTTGTTTTCTGTATTCTCTTGGTGTCATGCCGATTTCTTTTTTGAAGACAGCGGTCATGTTGCTGACGTAGACAAAGCCTGTTTCAAGGGCGATATCGGTAATAGATTTGCTACTGTTCATAAGCTCTTTTGCCGCCTCGCGGACGCGGATAGAGGTGAGGTAGGCACTATAGCTTTTCCCCAGCTGCTTTTGAAAGAGGCGGGAGAAATGGGCAGGAGAGTAGCCTGCAATGGTCGCAACATCATCCATACGAAGGTTCTTGCTGTAATTCTGCTCCATGTAGTATATAGCATCAATCATAGGTTCGCTCATGGCCGACTGGTGAGAAATCGCATGGCCTTCGTAAATGGCATGCTCATAAATCAGAATCAGTAGCTCGAACAACATGCCTTGTAAAAGGAACTCACTGTATGGCGTATCGGCTTCGTAAGTTTCATACATTTTAATGAACTGATTGCGGATGATTTCGGTCCATGTCGCATCGAAATGGCAGCATGGAGATTTGTAGATGGTCTCCATAATGGCGTTTCCAAACCTTGCATTGAGTGGCTCAACAAATTCTGGAGAGAACTTGATATGAATACGCTCATAGCCAGAGGCAGTAGTGGCAGATCGACGATAGATGAAGGGTGGTGTTGTGCCAACTTCATCTTTTTTTAGAATATAGCTTGAGGTGGTTGAGATATTATTGCTTTCTCCGTCCAAAAGATAGGTGAGAGAATAATGGTCAGCAGCGGCCTCTAGGGATGGCATTTCAAAGCCTGGAAGGCGGCGATGGCGGTCAATATGAATCTGTTTTCCTTCTGGTAATGGTAGTGGCATAGGATGCACCTCACAAATTCTTGATAATATCATTAAAATATAAAAAATGATTCTATGCAAGTGAGAAAATATAAGAAAAATATGATTTGTTGTTGTAATCTTTATTCGTAGAACAGTTTAAGGATATGAGAAGTACGATGGACCGTAAGAAAATTGATATGACAACAGGGCCAATCATGGGCAATGTGTTCCTGTTTGCGCTTCCGATTGTCATAGGAAATGTATTGCAACAACTTTATACGACGGTAGATGCTATGGTGATTGGAAAATACTGTGGCTCTACTTCCCTTGCGGCTGTGGGGACAAGTGCGCAACCTGTGGAGGTGTTGCTTTGCATTTTCCTTGGGATTGGTACAGGCGTGTCCATCTTGATTTCTCAATACACGGGAGCTGGTGATAAGGAGAGACTGACACGTGTCTGTCGTACCACCATCAGCTTTGTTTTCTTTTTCGGTATTTTGCTTGCGATTGCAGGATACTTTGCAACTCCTTGGATGTTGCGGATAATGGGTGTGCCAGAGGATACTTGGAATGCTGCCTTGGTTTATACGAGGTTTGTATTCCTTGGAACCCTGGGCAATATTGGTTACAACATGAATGCAGGTATTTTAAGAGGTATGGGAGACAGCAAAGCCTCTCTGTGGTTCCTTCTGATTTCCTGTGTTGTGAATATTGTTCTTGATCTTGCCTTGGTTGCTGGACTTGGAATGGATGTTGGCGGGGCAGCACTTGCCACCTCTGTTGCCATGTTTTGCTCTTGGCTATTTAGTATTGGTTATATTATGCATCGGTTTCCAGACCTTGGTTTTTCCTTCTTACCTCACAGCGTAGATTGGGAAGAACTTCGGAACATTTTCCGACTTGGATTACCAATTGGTCTTAACAATTCCTTGTTTTCCTTTGGACATGTGGCTATGCAGACCATGGTCAATGCACAGGGGTCTTCTTTCATGGCAGGAGCTTCTGTGGCAGGCCGTGTAACAGGGCTTGCAACGGTTGCAATTTCAGCTCTGGCATCAGCTGCTACCACCTTCGCTGGTCAAAATTTTGGCGCTGGAAACATGGAGCGCCTGTGGAAGGGACATCTTTTGATTCCCTTTGCAACGGGCGCAATTACCATTACGTTTGGATTGATTTTCCTCACCATCCGAACTCCGATTCTTCATTGGTTCTCCGATGATCCGACGGTGCTTTTTTATGCCAACCGCTATGTGTGCGTGATGCTGTTGTGCCAATGGATGTATTCCGTGTTCAATGGGGTGAGTTGCATCTTAAATGGTGTGGGACTGATTCGTTATACCACCATCATCAATCTATTGATGCTTTGGGCAGTGCGTATTCCAAGCGCATATTGTATCATGCGGTTCTTTGACGGAAAATGGATTATGCTTTGCTTCCCAATCAGTTTTGGCTTTGGCATGGTTTGCATGCTTGCCTACTATGCTTTTTCCAACAGATGGAAGCAGATGTTTTCTGCTGAAGTTTTAAGGTAATCTTAATGTGCTTTTTCTTTCGAAATCCGTTACAATGATTACTGTTAGTAAGAGGATGGAGAGAAGAAGATTATGAATGAGAACAAATTATGGACGAAAGACTTTACCATTATCACAGTAGGTACTGTGATTTCAATGTTTGGTAGTGCGCTTTCGTCTTTTGCTATGAGCTTACTCGTTTTGGATTATACCCAGTCCACTATGCTCTATGCGATATATATTGCATTATTTACGTTACCACAAATCTTTATGCCGATTTTTTCAGGGGCAATTCTAGACCGCTTTTCTAGAAAGCGGATGATTTACACCCTGGATTTTATTTCGGCGTTCTTATATGTACTTGCAGCTGTGATCGTTGGAATGAACTGGTTTTCTTTCCCAATTCTTGCTGTATTTTGCTTTTTGCTTGGAACCATCAATTCCATCTATATGGTGGCCTATGATAGTTTCTATCCACTGTTAATCACCGAAGGAAATTATTCAAAAGCATATTCGATTTCCAGTGTTCTTGAGACCATGACAGCAGTTATGGTGCCAGCCTCAGCCTTTTTGTACAACAAGGTGGGCATTGTACCTCTTTTTGTTGCCAACGCCATCAGCTTTTTTGTTGCAGCGGTGCTTGAAACTAAGATTGAGGCAGTGGAAGCGTATGTGGAGAAGCAGAAGGAGACCTTTGACGAAGCTAAGTCCAAAATGGGGAATGTACTATCGGATATTAAGGAAGGCTTCCGTTATCTGAAGTCGGAAAAGGGCCTTTTGGCAGTTGCTATCTATTTTACCTTCTCGTCTATTGCAGGTGGAGCAGAGCAGGTCATTGGACTTCCATACTTTAAGGCCAACTATGACAACGGTGAGTATGTCTTCATGATCGTGTTCGTCTGGATTATGATTGGTCGTGCCATTGGTGGTCTGGTGCACTACCGTGTGAAGCTGCCTTCGAAATATAAATATGCCATTGCCCTTGGCGTTTATACCACCATTACGGTGGCAGAGGGCATTTATTTATTCATGCCAATTCCTGTTATGATGGTGCTTTTATTCCTGACGGGAATTCTTGGGGTAACCAGCTACACCATTCGTATTTCAGCGACTCAAAGCTATGTGCCAGATGAGAAGAAGGGGCGCTTTAATGGTGCTTTCAATATGTTAAATACGTCAGGCTCTTTTGCGGGTGAGATGGTCGCAGGCGCCATGGCCTCTGTGATTTCGCCACGCTATGTAATTGCAATCATTTTTGCGATTAACTTCATTGCTGCGATTGTGATTATCGGTGGCAATAAGAAGCATGTTGCACCACTTTATAACACACAGCAGTAGGAAGGATATATTTCTTTCCTTTTCATAGTGCCTATGATATACTTTATTATGTTTTAGAATGCTTATTGAGGAGATATGAGATGAAAATTGCGGTTATGACCGACAGTAATTCGGGAATTACACAGGCGGAAGCAAGCGAATTGGGAGTATTCGTTCTTCCTATGCCTTTTTACATTGATGAGCAGGTATATTATGAAGATATTGATCTGACCCAGGAGCAGTTCTATGAGAAGCTTCAGGCAGATTGTGAGATTAAGACTTCGATGCCAATTGTTGGTAATGTGACAGACAAGTGGGATGAAGTGCTTAAGGAGTACGATGAGATTGTCTATATTCCAATGTCATCTGGACTTAGCAGTTCTTGTGCGACAGCTATTATGCTTTCTGATGACTACGATGGAAGAGTCCAGGTGGTTGATAACCAGCGTATCTCTGTTACCATGAGAC
>JAZQQA010000187.1:0-15466 GCA_045628825.1 Agathobacter sp. | reverse complement strand
GAATCTTCCTCCACTACGATAGCATCAAAGCAGTTTTTACAGCGGAGGTCTAAGATGGGAACAATGCCAAAGGATCCTGTCATGCTTCTTAGCTTTGTGAACACGCAGCTAAGAGATAACTATGACAGCTTAGAAGAACTTGCATCTGCCTACATGGTGGACAAGGAGGAGCTGGTTGCAAAATTGGCGGCAATCAACTATGTGTATAATGAGGAACGCAATCAATTTGTTTAGGATAGATATGCGTTTTTGATAGGAGGTCGTATGGAGGACGTAACACCAATCATTGACAAAGAGGTATTTGATACCTTTTTCAAAGAGAGTTATTGCACCGTGGAATATGGCATGGTGAAGGAAGATTTTGAAGAAATTGCAAGCCGTGGCTTGGAAGAACTGTTTGCGGATGAAACCGATATCACGAAGCTTACGGACAAAAACTTTATCGTCTATATGAGGGGCGATACCTATAGCGAGTTCGAGGAAATTGTGGAGGAAACCTTCGACGACTTGAACCCAGAAATCTTAGACGCGGTTATGGATATCTCTGTCAGTATGGACAATTGTGATGAGATTACAGCCGTTTATTGGGAGACCAAGGAGAACTTGCTTAAGCATTTCCTAAAGACCCTGTATGCTCAGAAGATTAAGGGCATGATAGAAGCTCTCGATTCGTAAAATGAATCGGGACAATTGTGGTGTGATTAGTAAAATATGGGAGAGATATAAATGGCAACCAGTTGTGATTTTTGTGCTTTTAACGAGTACGACGAAGAGGACGAGGAGTATTATTGCTCCGTAAATATGGACGAAGACGATATGGCGCGCTTTATGCAAAGCAGCTATAAAGAATGCCCATACTATAAATCAGGAGACGAGTATCAGGTCGTAAGACATCAGATGTAAAGGCATAATATGAAAAAGAAAATTTGGAAACTTGTGGTGGTGCTTCTGATCATTGCCCTTGCCCTAGGATTGGCATTGGTTGTAAAGGAGATTCGAAGCCTCACCAAGGAAATTGAATCGAATCATCAGGTGGTGACAGAAACATCGGAATCCACTGAACATGAACCAGCAGAAACGCAGGTGCAAGAGACCGAACCAATGGAAACAGAGCCGATAAATCAAAGCATTTCGCTAGTGTTTGGTGGAGATGTAAATTTTGCATACACCTTTCTTCCAAACTATGAGGCAAGCGGCATCACAGGAGCGATTTCCCAGGAGCTCATTGACCTTATGAGTGATGCGGATATCTGTATGGTCAACAATGAATTTTGTTTTAGTACCAGGGGAAGCAAACAGGATAAGCAGTACACCTTCCGCGTGGATCCAAAGTATGCGACAGCCTTAAATGAGATGGGCGTTGACATCGTAACTCTTGCCAACAATCATGCCTTGGATTTTGGAAAAGAGGCATTGTCTGACACCTTTACCACCATGGATGATGTGGGCATCAAATACTGTGGCGCAGGAGAGACCAAAGACCGCGCAAAGGAACTGCAGGTCTTTGAACAGAATGGAAAAACCATCGGTTTTCTGGCAGCCAGCCGTGTGATTCCAGAGGGCAGCTGGAACATTGACAGCAGTCAGCCGGGAATGTTTTGTACCTACGATGATAGCCAGCTTAACGCAGAAATCAAAAAGGCCAAGGAGGTCTGCGATTATGTGGTGGTCTATGTGCATTGGGGTGTAGAGCGAGAAGCAATGCCAGAGGATTATCAGAGAAACATGGGCAAGCATTACATCGATGCAGGTGCGGATCTTGTAATTGGTTCGCATTCCCATTGCTTGCAGGGCATTGAATTTTATAATGGCAAACCAATCTTCTATAGCCTTGGCAACTATATTTTCAACAAGGATATTGGCAAAACCATGGCAGTAGAAGTGGTCATCGAAGAGGATGAAAATGGAGGCGATATGGTAAGTACCCTTCGGATTCATCCGGCAGCAGCATCTGGTGGTAAGACCTATCTCTTGACAGGCCAGGAGGCATTGGATGTGATTCGTTATGAGGAAAGTATTTCCTTTGGCGTTGCCATTGATGATGAGGGATATGTGAAGGAAGCGCAGTAAAAGCGCAAGAAATGAATTGGGGAAAGAAATAAGATGAGTAAAATTCGCGCGTTTGGACGATTGCTTATAGCTAATCTCAAGGTTGCTATTTTTATCGTAAAAAACAATGGAATGGTCATATTAAAAAGGACGCCAAAGACTTGGTGGGTTGCCTTTTCAGGCCTTGCTGCGGTGAAGGAGTTTGTAGACAGTATGGGATATTTTTCATACGTTCACATTCCCTTTTGGAGTTTGTTGCTTTTTGCAGTGATCTGCTTTACAGGGGCATATATCTATGAACTTGTACAGTGTGCCAAAGAGACCTACAAGCTGGTGAGCCCAGATGAGGATCCCTATGAGAATCTGGAGGTGCGTCAGGTATCCAGTTACCTGGACAATGCCTTTGAATTTTATCCAGATTCCGTTATGTGTTTTGGTGTAAACTCAGCCTTTATTTTTAAGTATGCTGGACCAAAATCCTTGGTAAACCATTTCTTCCTTAACTTCTGTAGTGGGGAGGATCCAAAGGTTATTAAGGAATTGGTGTATCAGCCAAAGTATCCGGGCCTATCGGACGAAGAGCTTACCCGTATGGTGGAAGAGGATTTGGCAAAGCGAGAAGCTGATGGCCACATTACCCGTGAGGAAATCCAACGCCGCATTGACGCGGAACTGGAAAAGCCAGAGTATGAGGAACTTAGGCAAAGAGCGCGAGAAACGACCTACAAGGATGATACCCATCGTTTGGATGAGATTCGTTTGAGAGATGCCTCCCAAAAGGAACTTTCGGTGGAAGACAAATCCCATGATGAGGTGCGTAAGCAGTATCCGATTGGAACGGTGCTTATGATTGATCTTGGCAAGTCCGGAAACGATGGAAGAAAGCTAACACTGATTACCAACTCTTTGGTCAATACCAAGGAGTCCTTGAAGGTAGATGTGAGTGCGGATCCAACAGAAGCCAATGTAGCTTATACGGACTTTTTGGTACATTACGATCCGGACCATCCAGTGGGAGATTCTTACTGCGAAATCTGGAATTACTTCCGCGAACATAACGATGTGCTTGCAAGAAAGAAACTTCTGGTACCACTCATTGGTGCAGGCGTTGCTTCAGAAAAATACAATGATTTCCTCCTGTTTGTAAAAATGGTGGATTTGTATTTTGAAAACCTCTATGCAGATAAGCTGGCGGCAAGACCGATTGCGGTGCCACAGCTTGTTATCAATATTCAGGATAAGAGCCAGGCGAAGAAGGAAAAACTGAAGAAGCCAAAGGTAGATAAGAAGCTTCCTCGCAAACAGCGTAAGGAGAAAAAGAAAGAGAACCAACTGCGCTGGAAGGAGGAAAAGAAGGCGCAAAAGAAAAAGGCTGCCACCCAGGAGCGTTTGTTCCCACTCATGGAGGCATTTGCATTCATTGACAATCGTTTTGAATGTTACGAGGCAAAGTCTAAGAACATCGAGGCACAGCGCGACATTCATATTGAGGCAGAAGCGCGTCAGAAGCGCCTGGCTGACTATCACAGAAAGGCAAAAAAATAAAGATTTGCAAGAAAAAAGGATGAACCTGTGAAAGGCTCATCCTTTTATTAGTTTGCCATATTTTACTGATGGAACAGCTTGGTGCTTTCGTAGCTTGGCTCACAAGTAAGGTTTACACCCAGCTTACGGAAGGTGTTCATGTCAACCTGTGAAAGGATGACACTTGAGTGAACCTCAAGACCACGAAGGTTTGGAAGCTCTGCCATTGCCTTTCTTGCGTTTACATCAGTCGATGCACAAATGGAAAGTGCAATCAAAAGCTCATCGGTATGAAGTCTAGGATTCTTGCTGCCGAAGATGTTGAGCTTCAAATCCTGGATTGGAACCATGGTTGCTGGAGCGATGAGTTCAATTTCATCTGGGATGCCAGCCATAGTCTTAAGGGCATTTAAAAGCATTGCAGAAGATGCTCCAAGAAGAGAGCTTGTCTTACCAGTTACAATGCGTCCATCTGGAAGCTCGATTGCAGCAGCTGGCTCTCCAGTGGTCTCTGCCTTTACATTGGCAGCAGCAACAACAGGTCTGTCAGCGATAGACACTTCAGCCTGCTTCATAAGAAGCTCAAGCTTCAGTACCTGTGCATCATCTGCAGTACCCTGACGCTTCTGGCAGAGGGTATTGTAGTAACGACGAATGATTTCCTGCTTAGCAGCAGCCTTCGTTGCTTCATCATCGATGATGCCATATCCTGCCATGTTAACACCCATGTCTGTTGGCGACTTGTATGGGCACTCTCCCATAATCTTTTCAAACATGGTACGAAGTACAGGGAAGATTTCTACGTCACGGTTATAGTTGATGGTGGTCTCACCATATGCTTCCAGGTGGAATGGGTCAATCATGTTGACATCATCAAGGTCAGCAGTTGCAGCCTCGTATGCGAGGTTTACTGGATGCTTCAGAGGGATGTTCCAAATTGGGAAGGTCTCATACTTTGCGTATCCAGCCTGAATGCCTCTCTTGTACTCGTGATATACCTGTGAAAGACAGGTAGCCATTTTTCCAGAACCAGGTCCTGGTGCAGTTACAACAACCAGTGAACGGGTTGTCTCAATGTATTCATTTTTTCCATATCCATCATCACTTACGATGAATGGAATGTTAGATGGATATCCAGGAATGCTGTAGTGGCGATATACCTTCATGCCAAGATTCTCGAGCTTCTTCTGGAAAGCGATAGCGCTTGGCTGTCCAGCAAATCTTGTCATACATACACTGCCAACATAGAGGCCGTAACCACGGAAGGCATCGATGAGACGAAGTACGTCCAAATCATAGGTGATGCCAAGGTCGCCACGTACCTTATTGTTCTCAATATCGGAAGCATTGATTACGATGACAATTTCTGCCTGATCCTTAAGCTGGGTCAGCATGCGAATCTTACTATCTGGTTGGAAACCAGGAAGTACACGAGATGCATGGTAGTCATCGAAAAGCTTACCACCAAATTCCAAGTATAATTTTCCGCCGAAAGAAGCAATACGCTCTTTGATTCTTTCTGACTGTAACTTTAAATATTTGTCATTATCAAACCCTTGTTTTTGCATAAACGGATGAATGACTCCTTTCCATCGAAATAAAACCAAAAATAATTCGTTCCTATCATACAAAAGTAAACAGGGAAAATCAATGAGAATTCTTCACAAATTTTTTAGAATTCGCATAGAAAGTTAAGGCTCCAAATGGTTGAAATATAGGGCATTTTTGCTATAATGAAAGTGCTTGTTTATCGAAAAATAGGATGGCCTGGCATGCGGCTGGGCAAAGTGCATAGGAGATTTTATGGATAATCAAAATCAAAACAATAATAACCGCCCTGGTAACAATGGCGGAAACAATAATGGAGGAAATAACAACAAGAAAAACAGCCAGATGATTATGAATTTCATTATGGTTGCCCTTGTGGTTTTATTCTTCGTTTCTTTGTTTAGCAATAAGTTCTCTAGTATGAATACGAAGGAGACAACTTATACTGAGTTCTTACAGGAGCTGGAAAGCCAGAATGTAAAGACGGTAGAATTTGACAGCTACCAGATCAACTACACCTTGGTAGACAATCCGAACGGATATGAGACCAAGTATTACACCGGTCGTGTCAATGATCCTCAGTTAATCGAGGACTTAAAGACCACAAAGTCAAAGACGGGAGAGCTGGTTGTTGTATCTTCTGTTATTCCAGATAATACATCCGCTTGGATTGTGAACATCTTAAGCTTCGTCATCCCACTGGTTGTGGTATGGATTATTTTTGGATTCCTGATGAAGAAGATGGGCGGTGGCCCAATGAGCGTTGGCAAGAGCAATGCCAAGGTCTCTATGGAAAAAGCAACCGGTGTTACCTTTAAGGATGTTGCTGGACAGGATGAAGCAAAGGAGTCTTTGCAGGAGGTAGTTGACTTCCTTCATAATCCAAAGAAGTACCGTGAGATTGGTGCCAAGCTTCCAAAGGGAGCACTTCTTGTAGGCCCTCCAGGAACAGGTAAGACCTTGCTTGCAAAAGCGGTTGCTGGAGAAGCAAAGGTTCCATTCTTCTCACTTGCAGGTTCTGACTTTGTCGAGATGTTCGTCGGTGTTGGTGCTGCCCGTGTAAGAGATTTGTTCAAGGAAGCAGAGAAAGCTGCACCTTGTATCATTTTTATCGATGAGATTGATGCTATTGGTAAGAGCCGTGAGAGCCGCTATGGTGGTGGCAACGATGAGCGTGAGCAGACCCTGAACCAGCTCCTTGCAGAGATGGATGGATTTGATTCTTCTAAGGGTATTTTGATTTTGGCTGCAACCAACCGTCCAGAGGTACTCGACAAGGCGCTTCTTAGACCTGGTCGTTTTGACCGTCGTATCATCGTTGATAAGCCAGACCAGAAGGGTCGTTTGGATACCCTTAAGGTACATGCAAAGGGCGTGCATATGGATGAGACCGTAGATCTTGATGCATTGGCACTTGCTACTGCAGGACTTGTTGGTTCTGACCTTGCCAATATGATCAACGAAGCTGCCATTATCGCAGTTAAGAATAATCGTAAGTTCGTAAGTCAGAAGGATCTCTTCGAGGCCTTCGAACTTGTAGCAGTAGGTGGCAAAGAGAAGAAGAACCGTGTCATGAGTGACAAAGAGCGTAAGATTGTCTCTTACCACGAAGTTGGACATGCACTTGTATCTGCGCTTCAGAAGAACAGTGAGCCAGTACAAAAGATTACCATTGTACCTCGTACCATGGGTGCGCTTGGATACACACTTCAGACTCCAGAGGAGGAGAAGTTCCTTGAGACCAAGGAAGAGCTTCTTTCAAAGATCACCACATACATGGCTGGACGTGCAGCTGAGATGGTGGTATTTGGTTCTGCAACATCTGGTGCAAGCAACGATATTGAGAATGCAACCAAGATTGCAAGAGCCATGGTTACCATGTATGGTATGTCAGATAAGTTCGGTATGATGTGTCTTGCAACCATTCGTAACCAGTACTTGGATGGTGGTGCAGGCCTTATCTGTGGCGAAGCAACCGCAGCGCAGATCGACGATGAAGTGCTTTCTATCATCAACACCTGTTATAGCGAAGCTGTACAGATGCTTGAAGAAAACAGAGAGATTTTAAATGCTATTTCAGATTACCTCTTCGAGAAGGAGACCATCACTGGTAAGGAATTCATGAAGATGTTCCGCGAGATGAAGGGACTTCCAGATCCAGAGGAAGAGGCAAGTGCCGAGGCAGCAGAAGGTGTAGTTACTGAGGATATGACAGTAGACGAAGGCGTGGTGCTTCCAGAGGAGACACCAGCAGAAGATACTGCACAGGCAGGTGCAGCAGAGGGAGAAACCCCAGCTGCAAGTGACGACAAATTTGAGGACTAATATGTTCGATATACACGAAGAAGTACGTAAACTCCCGGATCAACCGGGAGTTTATATTATGCATGACAAAAATGATGTGATCATCTATATCGGGAAAGCGGTGAGCCTTCGTAAGCGCGTGCAGCAGTACTTCCGCCCAAGTCACGACGAGGGACTTAAGAAGAAGCAGATGGTGGAACACATCGCTTGGTTTGAGTATGTGATTACCGATTCTGAGCTGGAGGCTTTGGTGCTTGAGTGCAACCTCATAAAGGAGCACATGCCAAAGTACAACACCATGCTTCGCGACGACAAATCCTATCCATACATTCGTGTATCGGTGCAGGAGGACTTTCCAAGAATCCAGTTGGCAAGAGAACAGAAAAAGGATAAGGCCAAATACTTTGGCCCATATACCAGCAATCAGGCGGTGAACCAGACCATCGATTTGCTCAATAAAATTCTGGGGCTTCGTACCTGCAATCGTGTGCTTCCAAGAGATATAGGAAAAGACAGACCTTGTCTTAATTACCACATTCATCAGTGTGCGGCTCCATGCCAGGGCTTTTTGAGTAAGGAAGCGTATGGGGAGCGTGTGGAGGAGGCCTTGGATTTCCTAAACGGAAATCATAAGCGCATCCTGGATATGTTAAATGCAAAAATGCAGGAGGCATCCGAAGCCTTAGAATTTGAAAAAGCCATGGAGTATCGCGACCTAATTAATGCAGTGCTTCATGTCACAGAAAAACAAAAGATTACCAATACCGATGGAGAAGACAAGGATATTGTTGCAATGGCCTGTGATGATACCGATGCCATTGTGCAGGTGTTCTTCATCCGTGGTGGCAAGATTATTGGAAGAGACCACTTCCATGTAAGAGTCGGAACTGAGCTGGAAAGAGCCAGTATTCTATCCGATTTCCTAAAACAGTTCTATTCGGGTACACCATATCTGCCAAAGGAGATTATGCTGCAGCAGGAGATCGAAGACCAGGCAGTCCTCGAAGAGTGGCTGAGCAAAAAACGTGGTGGCCGTGTGCATATCCGTGTGCCGCAAAAGGGCATGAAGGAGCGCTTGGTCGAGCTGGCAGAGAAGAATGCCCAGATGGTATTAGACCAGGATCGCGAAAAGGTAAAGAGAGAGGAAGGAAGAACCATTGGTGCGGTAAAGGAAATCGAAGCACTCCTTGGACTTACTGGACTCAATCGTATGGAGGCCTTTGATATTAGTAACATCAGTGGATTTGAGACCGTTGGATCCATGGTTGTTTTTGAAAAAGGAAAAGCCAAGAAAAGCGATTATCGTAAATTCAAGCTTCGCACCGTTACGGGACCCGATGATTATGCATCTATGCATGAGGTGTTAACCAGACGTTTTGCCCATGGCTTGGAGGAACGAGAAGAAATGGAACAGGCAGGGGAGGACGAGGCTTACGGAAGCTTTACCAGGTTCCCAGATGTTATCCTAATGGATGGTGGTAGAGGACAGGTCAATATCTGTCTGCAGGTGCTGGCGGAACTGGGACTTCAGATTCCAGTCTGCGGTATGGTAAAGGATGACAACCATAACACCAGGGGCCTCTACTACAACAATGTGGAAGTGCCAATTGACAGGCACAGCGAGGGCTTTAAGCTCATTACAAGAATCCAGGATGAGGCCCATCGTTTTGCCATTACCTACCATAGATCCCTTCGTAGTAAGGAACAGGTGCATTCCATTTTGGATGATATTCCAGGCATTGGACCAGCCAGACGAAAGGCACTTATGCGACGGTATCAGTCGTTGGATAAGATCAGAGAAGCCAGTGTTGAGGACCTGCTTCTTACGGATAGCATCAACCAGGCAGCGGCAGAGTCTATCTATCAATTTTTCCATAAAGATGGTACAATATAAGTTAGGGTTTTAATAAAGCGATTGGAGGGGCATGCTATGGCATCAGAAGGCGTAAGCTTAGCAAAAATCATTGAGCGAATGGACCTGAAAAATTACACATTGGACTTGGATACTAAGAGACGTAAAATCACAACCAGTGATGTGAACAGACCTGCGCTTCAGTTGACAGGATATTTCGAGCACTTCGAGGAATCTCGTTGCGAGATTATTGGTAACGTAGAGTATACCTATTTGGAGAAGCTTAGCATGGAGGAAAAGGCCGTGCGTTACATGGAGTTCTTAAGCTATGATATTCCGTGTGTCATCTTCTGCCGTGATTTGGATCCAGATCCATTTTTCCTAGAGGCAGCTTTGAAGAACAACGTACCAGTACTTGGAACCAGCCGTTCCACCAGCGAATTTACCGCGGAACTCATTGGCATATTGGGCGAGTACTTAGCACCATGTGTTACCATTCATGGCGTACTTGTTGACGTCTATGGTGAGGGACTTCTCATCACAGGTGAAAGCGGAATTGGTAAGTCAGAGGCAGCGCTTGAGTTGATTCGAAGAGGACATCGTCTGGTAACGGATGATGTTGTTGAGATTCGTAAGATCAATGAGAATACCCTGGTAGGTACTTCACCAGAGATTACACGTCACTTCATCGAGCTTCGTGGTATTGGAATCATCGATGTGAAGACCTTGTATGGTGTTGAGTGTGTAAAGGAGAAGCAGCAGATTGACCTTGTCATCAAGCTGGAGGACTGGAAAAAGGATGCAGAGTATGACAGACTCGGACTTGAGGAAGAGTATGCAGAATACCTTGGAACCAAGGTTGTATGCCACAGCCTTCCAATCAGACCAGGCCGTAACCTCGCTGTAATTTGTGAGGCAGCAGCTGTCAACCACCGTCAGAAGAAGATGGGCTACAATGCAGCACAGGAATTGTACCGTAGAGTACAGGCGAATCTTACCAGACCACAGGATGGGGAAGACGATTAATTTGTAAAGAATGGGTGTCGAAAAGATACCATATATAAGATAGAAAAAGGAGTATAACAATGAGCAAGGACAATGCATGGGGCAAGTACCCAGAAGGAAAAAAGAGAAAAGAATTATTTGCATTTGCAGAGGAATATCGTCAGTTTATTTCTACCTGCAAGACAGAGCGTGAGTGTACAAGCTTTGTATATGCAGATGCAATTAAGAATGGTTTCGTAGATTTTGATGAGGCTGTAAAGGCAGGCAAGAAGCTTAAGAAGGGTGACCGTATCGTTGCCAACAATATGGGCAAGGGACTCGCACTTTTCATTATTGGAAAGCAGCCAATGGAAGCTGGTATGAACATTCTTGGCGCACATATTGATAGCCCACGTATGGACTTAAAGCAGGTACCTCTTTACGAGGATACCGAGATGGCGCTTCTTGATACCCACTACTATGGCGGAATTAAGAAGTATCAGTGGGTAACACTTCCACTTGCTCTTCACGGTGTATTCTGCAAAAAGAATGGCACAACAGTAGCAGTAAATCTTGGTGATAAGCCAGGAGATCCAGTACTTGGTGTTAGCGATCTTCTCATTCACCTTTCTGCAGACCAGATGGAAAAGAAGGGTGCCAAGGTTGTAGAGGGCGAAAGCCTTGATCTTCTTATTGCTAGTATTCCAGCAGAAAAGAAGGAAGACGAAAAGGCAGCAAAGGACCTTGTAAAGGCCAATGCACTTGCAATTCTTGAGAAGGAATTTGGCATTGATGAGGACGACTTCCTTTCAGCAGAAATCGAAGTAGTTCCAGCAGGTGAGGCAAGAGATTACGGCATCGACCGCAGCATGATTATGGGCTATGGCCATGATGATAGAGTATGCTCTTTCCCTTCATACAAGGCTATGCTTGAAATCAAGGTGCCTGAGTATACCTCAGTTTGCCTTCTTGTAGATAAGGAAGAAATAGGAAGCGTAGGCGCATCAGGTATGCACTCACGTTTCTTCGAGAATACCGTTGCAGAGCTGATTAATCTGACTACAGATTACTCTGATCTTAAGCTCCGTCGTGCACTTAAGAATTCGAAGATGCTTTCATCAGACGTATCTGCAGCATTTGATCCAAACTATCCATCAGTTATGGAAAAGAGAAATGCAGCTTACTTTGGACACGGACTTGTATTCAACAAGTACACAGGTTCTAGAGGAAAGTCTGGTTCCAACGATGCGAACGCAGAGTATATGGCAAAGCTTCGTAAGATTATGGATGATGCGAATGTTAGCTTCCAGACCGCAGAGCTTGGTAAGGTTGACCAGGGCGGCGGTGGAACCATCGCATACATTTTGGCTGAGTACGACATGAATGTTATCGACTCTGGTGTAGCAGTGCTCAACATGCATGCACCATGGGAAATCATCAGTAAGGTAGACCTTTACGAAGCATACAAGGGATACATTGCATTCCTTAAGGAAGCATAGATTAGGGAGAAAACCTAAGTAGAAGGGAAATTTATGGAGCAAGCTTTCTTAGCGAAACTAGGACAGACAATTGCAAAAGAAAGAGTGAAGTTTGACGAGCCTATGGCTTCGCATATTACCTTTCGTGTGGGAGGGGTAGCTGATGTCTACGCTACTCCAACCGCCGAAGAACTGCCAGGACTTCTGGCTCTGGCCAAGGAGTATGAGGTCCCAGTGACGGTCATTGGAAATGGAAGCAATCTTCTCGTGAGGGATGGCGGCATTCGCGGACTGGTCATTGAGATTGGCGCTGGTATGTCTGAGGTAAAAATGATAGATGACAAGACCATTTACGCCCAGGCAGGTGCTATGCTTTTTGCGGTAGCCCGTCTTGCACTGGATCAGAGCCTTACGGGCTTTGAGTTTGCGGCAGGCATTCCAGGAAGCGTTGGTGGCGCAGTGGTTATGAACGCTGGTGCCTATGGTGGAGAGATGAAGGACGTGCTGGTGTCGGTGGAAGTGCTAACACCAGAGCACACAATTCTTACCTTGCCAGTGGAGGAATTGGATTTGTCTTATCGCCACAGTATCGTGACAGAAAAGGGCTATCTGGTGCTGTCTGCAACCCTTCGCCTTTTGCCTGGAGACAAGGATGCGATTGGAGCACGTATGGCAGAGCTTCGTGAGCAACGCGTGAGCAAGCAACCATTGGAGTATCCAAGTGCAGGCTCGACCTTTAAGCGTCCAGAGGGATATTTTGCAGGCAAACTGATTGAGGACGCAGGACTTCGTGGCTACTGTGTGGGAGATGCTCAGGTATCAGAGAAGCATTGTGGCTTTGTGGTGAATAAAGGTAACGCAACAGCTTCCCAGCTGCTTCAATTGATGGCAGATGTGCAGGCCAAGGTGCAGGAGCAGTTTGGCGTTACATTAGAACCTGAGGTAAGAATCCTCGGTGAAGAATAAACAATCTGTTTTACAGATAGTAGGAGTAATGATTTGAAACTTGTCATAATCACAGGAATGAGTGGCGCAGGTCGTAGTACCGCCATGAAAATGATGGAGGATTTGGGATACTACTGTATCGACAACCTTCCAGTGCAGCTCATGGATAAGCTCATGGATATGTCCGACAATTTCACAGAGATGCAGAAGGTAGCCATCGGAATCGACGTTCGTGCGGGCGGCGGTTTGGATGAGATTAAGGAGACCTTGGAGAGCATGGACCGCAAGGGCTATACCTATGAAGTCCTGTTCCTTGATGCAGAGGATTCGGTTCTCATTAAGCGCTACAAGGAGACCAGACGTAATCATCCACTGGCTGGCGGAGAGCGTGTGGAGTATGGTATCGCCGAAGAAAGGGAGCGCATGAGCTACCTTAAGACCAAGGCCAATTATATCATTGATACCAGCAAGCTTTTGACCAGAGAACTGAAGGCAGAGCTTGAGCATATCTTTGTGCAGAATCAGGATTTCAAGAGCCTTTTTGTTACCATTCTTTCTTTCGGTTTCAAATATGGAATTCCATCGGATGCAGATCTTGTTATGGATGTGCGTTTCCTGCCAAACCCTTATTATGTGGAAGGTCTTCGTAGTAAGACCGGCAATGACAAGGAAGTGCAGGACTTTGTTATGCAGTATAAGGAATCGGTTATCTTCTTGGATAAGCTGGAGGATATGATTAATTTCCTGATTCCAAATTATATCTCCGAGGGCAAGAACCAGTTGGTCATTGCCATTGGATGTACAGGCGGAAAGCACCGTTCCGCAACCCTTGCCAATGAACTCTATAAGAGGTTGGATGGCAAGAAAGAATATGGACTAAAAATTGAGCATCGTGATCTTGGAAAAGATGCTCTTAGAGGAAAATAGATGTCGTTTTCAAAGGACGTAAAGGAAGAACTCCTAAAGCAGCTTCCGAAAAGCAAGCATTGCCAGATTGCAGAACTGGCAGCAATTTTGGAACTGGATGGAGTGATTACAGAAAGCCCAGCCAGTGTAGCACTTGATTCTGACAATCCGCTACTTTTACAAAAGTTTGCATTGCTTATGCGTATGGCATTTTCCATTGATGTTAGTAAAGAACTATCTGAGGAAGATGCGCGTCGCGTGCTGGATGCCATCAAGTGGGACAAGCGAGGCGATGGCGGAAGTATTGATGGGCTGATTTTACAAAAGACCTGTTGCAAGAGAGCCTTTTTACGAGGTGCTTTTCTTGCGAATGGATCCATTAGCGATCCGAATAAATCCTATCATTTTGAACTGGTATGCAAGACCATGGGGCAGGCGAAGCAGGCCCAGGAGCTTATGCAGCTCTTTGACCTGGATGCAAAAATCGTAGAGCGCAAAGGGCATATGGTGGTGTACCTTAAGGAAGGCGCCCAAATCGTAGATATGCTCAATGTCATGGAGGCCTATGTGGCCCTTATGAATCTAGAGAATGTGCGGATTCTTAAGGATATGCGTAACCAGATTAACCGCGGTGTGAACTGTGAGGCTGCCAACATCCAAAAGACAGTCAATGCAGCAAGAAAACAGGTGGCGGATATTGAGCTGATTCGAGATACCATCGGTTTTGACGAGCTACCAGCGCATCTAAAGGAAATTGCAATTTTGCGTCTGGAAAACCCTGACACACCATTAAAGGAGCTTGGAACCTTGCTTGACCCACCTGTTGGAAAGTCAGGCGTAAACCATAGATTAAGAAAGCTTTCAGAAATTGCAGCAACGATTGAGACTTATTAGAGGGAGCATTATGAGTAAGAAATTATTATTTGTATTTAACCCACGTTCTGGAAAAGGACTAATCAAAAATCATCTGGTAGACATTGTGGATACGATGGTAAAGGCAGATTATGAAGTTACCATTTATACAACACAGAGCCAGGGGGATGCAACGAGAAAGGTTGCAGAGGAAGCAAAGAACTACGACCGTATTGTATGTAGCGGCGGAGATGGTACCTTGGATGAGGTCGTTACAGGACTGATGCGATCGGGTGTTGATGTGCCAATTGGCTATATTCCAGCTGGCTCTACCAACGATTTTGCAAGTTCCCTTCGTATTCCATCCAACATGCCACATGCGGCAAAGGTTGCAGTGGGGGATAACGGGTTCCGTTGTGACATGGGCGACTTCAATGGAGACACCTTTGTCTATGTTGCCGCCTTTGGTATTTTTACAGAGGTATCCTACCAGACCAAGCAGGAGCTTAAGAATGTGCTCGGTCATGCAGCCTACATTTTAGAAGGCGCGAAGCGATTAAGCGATATCCAGTCCTTTGAACTAACCTTTACCAGCAATGGGGAGACCATTCATGATAAGTTTATCTTTGGTATGATTACCAATTCTCTTTCCGTTGGCGGCTTCAAGGGCATTACTGGAGACGATGTCAAATTGGACGATGGCGATTTTGAAGTTACTCTTATTCGCGCGCCAAAGAGTCTCCATGAGTTTAATAAGATACTTGCTTGTCTTACCAGTAGAATTGATGATACGGAGCTTATTTATACCTTCCGTACTTCAGAAATTCACTTTGAGAGCGAGGAAAAAGTTGCTTGGACCTTGGACGGTGAGTTTGGTGGAGAACACAGTGATCTTCTTATTAAGAATAAGAAGCAGTGTGTTACAATTTTCGTACCAACCGAAGATGACGAAGAGGATGATCCAGAGGAGAATCTGGTTGAATTTGGCGATGATTTGATTGGAAAGTAATTTATACTTCCCTTT
>JAZQQA010000186.1:0-14480 GCA_045628825.1 Agathobacter sp. | reverse complement strand
CCAGACGCTCCCAGGCGTCGATAAGAGAACAATCCTTATTACAGATATCTCTGGCCAACTGATTGAGGGCTGCGATGCGTCCCAGATGTACTGGGGCAAGCG
Organism: Agathobacter sp.; assembly: GCA_045628825.1. Classification (GTDB taxonomy): domain Bacteria; phylum Bacillota; class Clostridia; order Lachnospirales; family Lachnospiraceae; genus Roseburia. The sequence continues at coordinate 14,378 of JAZQQA010000186.1, read as the reverse complement.
GTACATGACGCACCATGCTACATCCATCCTCTTTCCCTTCATTGGCACTTGCAAAGATACCATTGGAAAGGACATAGACATCGAACTGCTCGATTTCGTATGCCTCTAATATATGAATAACCGTATCCTCTACACGATAGATCTCGGCGCCACTTCGAAGCATGGCGTCTCCGATTTCTACGGATAGTGTGAGGATTTCTTTGGTGTAAGCCATAGCTCCTCCTATTATTTCAATCCTACTTTTCCTGTGCAGCAATTCTTGCCGCCAAATCCTCTAAGTATTCCCAGCGCTCCATCTTCTCTTCTAGCTGCGCTTCCAGGGCTTCCTTCTCTTGATTTAATGCATTGAGTTTTCCAGCATTGCTGGCGTTTGCCATCATTTCTTTCTCTAAGCCAGCGATTTTTTCTTCCAGCTTCTCGATATCCGACTCGATGGTCTCATACTCTCTTTGCTCATTGTAGGTAAACTTAAGCTTCTTCTCGTGGCCCCAGGTTGCTTTTGAATCCTGCTTACCACTAGATGTTGTATCATTTCCTGCATTTCTTCCTGCATCTCCACTAGAATTTGCATCAGAACTTGCATTTTTACCATTGCCACTTGCAACACCCTCGGACTTGTCTGGGCGCTTGGCCATATAGTCTGTGTATCCGCCTTCATACTGAGTGATGACGCCATCCCCTTCAAAGGCGAAAATGCGTCTTACAATACGATCCAGGAAGTATCTGTCATGGCTAACGGTAATCACAATACCATCGAAATGATCCAGATAATCCTCAAGAATTGCCAGAGTCTCCGTATCCAAATCGTTGGTCGGCTCATCCAAAATCAGGACATTGGGAGCCTCCATAAGAATGCTTAGCAGATTGAGGCGTCGCTTCTCGCCTCCAGACAGCTTGCCAATGGCACTGTACTGCTGCTCTGGTGGGAAAAGGAATCTTTCTAGCATGGCACTGGCACTTATGAGCCCATCCTCTGTCTTTACATACTCTGCCTTGTCCTTAATGTAATCAATCACACGCTGGGCTGGATCCATCCAGGCAATTTCCTGGGTGTAGTAGCCCATTTGAATGGTCTGTCCGATTTCGATGCTTCCAGCATCCGGCTCCACAAGACCTGCAATCATTTTCATCAGTGTGGTTTTTCCGCATCCATTCTCTCCCACGAAACCAATGCGGTCATTCTTTAGGAAGATATAGGAAAAATCCGATAATAAGACCTTATCCCCGTAGGCCTTTGCCAAATGGTCCAGTTCTACAGTGGTGCGTCCCATGCGGGTACTAACCGATGCCATCTCAACACGACTGGTAACCTCTGGCCCCTTCTGGTCTCTTAGTGCCTCGTATCTTTGAATATGGGCCTTTTGCTTGGTGCTTCTTGCTCTGGCACCGCGCTGCATCCAGGCAATCTCATTGCGGAGGATAGACTGGCGCTTGCGCTCGCTGGCCATCTGACTTTCCTCTCTGGCTACCTTACGCTCCAAAAATCCAGAGTAATTGGTCTCATAGGAGTAAATTGAACCGCGATCAATTTCAACAATTCGGTTGCAAACACTGTCTAAGAAGTAGCGATCATGGGTTACCATGATAATAGTGCCACGAAAGCTTCTCAGATAATCCTCCAGCCACTCGATCATCTCATAATCCAGATGGTTGGTCGGCTCGTCCAGAATCAACACATCACAATGCTTAAGGATTGCTGCCACAAGAGCCACACGCTTCTTCTGTCCTCCTGAGAGCTCACTGGTCTTTTGATCAAAATCCGTAATCTTAAGCTTCATAAGAAGGGACTTTGCTTCGCTCTCTAAGGTCCAGCGATTTGCTTCATCTCCATCGTGCTCAATCACTTTTTCCATAACAGATTCAAGGACGCTGTGATGGTCCTTAAAGTCCGGATTCTGTGTCAGGAAGTTCATCTTCACAAAGCTTGCAATGGTGATGGTTCCTTCCTCTGCCTCCTCTTCCCCTGCGAGAATACGAAGCAGGGTAGACTTTCCCGTACCATTTACACCAACGATTCCGATTTTTTCCCCTTCTTGCACAGAAAAGGAAGCCTTCTCAAAAAGCTTCCTCCCCGTAAATGATTTACTAATCTCTTCTACATTAATGATGTTGCTCATTCGTTACTTTCCTGTTTTGCTTTTGCTTCTTTGATTGCATTGTTCAGTTGCAGCATAGTGGCGTCAAGATCTGATACGATGCTTGCTGCCTCTCTTAAGTCACGGCTAATATACTCTGGCGCATTTCCTTCAAACTTGTAATAAATCTTGTGCTCGAGACTTGCCCAGAAGTCCATGGCAATGGTACGAATCTGGATTTCTACCTTGGTGTCTACCACCTTATCTCCCATGAAGATTGGAACGGTTACAAGCATATGGAAGCTCTTATAGCCGCTCTCCTTTGGCTTTTTCATGTAGTCCTTGATGGAAATGACCGTAAGGTCGTTCTGACGTCCAATCATTTCTGCCATGAGGTAGATATCGCTGGTAAAAGAGCATACCACGCGGATTCCTGCAATGTCATTGACATAGCGCACCATGTTCTCAATGCTATCCTCATGTCCCTGACGCTTTAGCTTCTTAACGATGCTTTCTGGCGACTTGATACGCTGCTTGATATATTCAATCGGATTGTACTTGTGGACATGAACGAACTCGTCGCTTAGGATATCCACCTTGGTACTCACTTCACGAAGTGCCGACTTGTAAAGGAACATAACGGTTTCCCAATCCGCCAGCCCTTCATTTTCTACTAACTCTGTAATCTCCATATATACCTTCCTTTGCAGATTTCCTCATCTGCCCTCTTATTTTCGTCCCGGGGCCCCCACCCGCGGGCTTCTACCGCTCTTGGCATTCGCACAGGATTATATTCCTATGCTTTAATAATCTTCTTCCAACACCTGCATTTCCAGATAGTCAAAATCAATCTCTTCAATGAAATTGTCCTTACGGAAACGGGTGCGCGCTTTACGCTGAAACTCCTTAATATTGGATTCCAACCAGATTGGCTGGGCCAAATCAAACTTCACACAAGCCTCTGCCAAGGCATTCATAACCTTGTGGGTTCTTGTGTCTAACTCATAATTCTCGATGGTCTCTGTCTTAATGAGGTGTGTGTCCGAGAATACCTTAAACCAGATTCTCAACCCTGCTTCCTCCTCTGACGATTGCATTCGTACATCAGAATTCCTGCTGACATGGCAGCATTCAAAGACTCTACCTTCCCCTCCATTGGAATCTTGATGTAATCACTGGCAAGACCTGCTGTCTCATAGGTAAGACCATTGCCTTCATTACCAATCATAAATCCGCATGGACCTGTGTAATCCTTATCGTCATACTGTCCTGTTCCTTTTAGATGGGCTGCATATAAGGAAACCCCTGCCTTTTTCACCGTATCAATGGCACCTGCAAAATCCTCCGCTACCACAAATGGAATACGATAGATGCTACCCATGGTAGAACGAATGGTCTTTGGATTAAAAAGGTCTACGGTAGTGGCATTCATAAGTACGCCTGTGACTCCTGCACCTTCCCCTGTACGAACCATAGTGCCAAGATTGCCTGGATCTTGCACACTCTCAAGACAGAGAAGCATGGTCTGCGCTCCTTGTAGCAAGTCCTGGATATCGTAGTGTGGCATCTTGATGAGCGCCAAAATGCCCTGTGGTGTCTGCGTATCTGAGGCTGACTTAAAGACATTGTCTGAAACAACCTCATAACAGTCTTCCAAGCAGTTTTCCGTAAGATAGTCCATAAGCCTGTTATGGTTGACTTCGTCGTTCCAAAAAGACTCTGCCACATAAATCATATGAACCCAATCCTTAGGTGCTTCAAAGCACATCTTAGGGCCTTCCACCACAAATAAGCCCTGGGACTTGCGTTCCTTGGACTTCTTCATAAGCAGTGCTAAATTTTTTATCTGCGGATTGTTGCTGCTGGTAATCATAGTACTCCTAGTTTCTCATATATTTTTATTATAACAGATGCGCAAGCCTCTTTCCACTCTGACTGCAAAATCCTATGAACGAAAAAAAGAGCTGTCACCGAAGCGACAGCTCTGTCTATTTTCTTACTATACCAATGACTTTGAAAGAGAATACATATAATCGTCAATGTTCTTAGTCATTGCAAGTGCCTCGTCGATGTCGAAATCAACGAACTGACCATCCTTGAATGCTACTACACGGTTGCTCTTGCCTTCGCAAAGAAGATCAACTGCGTAAGCACCCATGGTGGTTGCATATACACGGTCGGTAACAGTTGGGCTACCACCACGCTGCATATGTCCAAGAATTGTAGCACGAGTCTCAATTCCTGTAGCTGCCTCGATACGCTTTGCCATATTCTGTGAATCGCCAACACCTTCTGCGTTGATGATGATGTAATGCTGCTTTCCGATGTCATGCGCCCTCTTAATACGCTCGATCAAAGCTGGCTCATCTTTCTCGATTGAGTACTTCTCTGGAAGAAGAATCTCTTCTGCACCGTTTGCAAGACCACACCACAAAGCGATGTATCCAGCGCCACGTCCCATTACCTCGATGATGGAACATCTCTCATGAGAAGTAGAAGTATCACGAACCTTATCGATTGCTTCCATTGCTGTGTTACAAGCAGTGTCAAAACCGATGGTGTAATCGGTACAAGCGATGTCAAGGTCGATGGTTCCTGGAAGACCAACGGTATTGATTCCAAGAGCTGCAAGCTTCTGTGCACCCTGGAAAGATCCGTCTCCACCGATAACTACGATTGCATCAATGCCGTGCTTCTTACAAATCTCAGCACCCTTAATCTGGTATTCCTTCTCCTTGAACTCAAGGCAACGAGCAGTCTGAAGAATGGTACCACCACGAGAAATAGTATCTGAAACACTCTTCGCGGTCATATCAAAAATCTCTTCATTTAAAAGTCCAGCGTATCCTCTCTTGATACCCTTAACTGTCTTGCCCTTAGCCAAAGCTGCACGAACAACTGCACGTGTCGCTGCGTTCATACCAGGTGCGTCTCCACCACTTGTAAGGACTGCGATTGTCTTAATCTCTTTTGCCATCGATGTATCCTCCTAAATGTATAGCAAATTAATGTTTTCTTCTATAATCCTATCATATTGTAAACTCTTGATTAGCGCATTTCAATACTTTTTTCGACGACTTTGACATTTTTTTCACTAAGTTTTTCATATAACTGCACTAAGAGTTCATGGTTGGCACAAACAGAACGATTTACACCGAGTCTTCGCAACTGTTTGGTGCTTGCAATATAAAAGATTACTTCATCATTTCCATCGGATGCACCAAGGATTCCCATAATCTGGGTCTCTAAACACTGGAACTGCTCTGGGTCAGCAAACTGCAGCCACAATTCCTTCTTGGTCTCACTAAAGGAAACAATGCGCTCACAAATCAATTTGCCATCCTGCTCGTCCTCTGCGCTGACACGACCAACGATGTAGACCTTCTCATCGGCATTCATATAGCGCTGGTACTTCTCGTAGTCCTTTGGAAAAACGATAACTTCCACAGAACCCGTCAGATCCTCGATAGTCAAAAATGCCATGGCCTTGTTGTTCTTTGTGAATTTCACGGTCTTGCCCGCAATCATTCCACCAATCACAACCTTCTCGTTATCCTTAAGGGCCATTTCTCCCGTATCCTCGTCACGCTGGAAGCTGACCGCCTGCGCCGTAGTATTTTTTGCCATAGCATCCATATACTGCTCCAGTGGATGTCCTGTCAGATAGATGCCAAGGACTTCCTTCTCGAAGCCATACATAACCTCTTGCTCGAACTCACCACAATTTGGATACTGGGTCTCAAGCTTTGCGCCCTCGTCCTCATTCTCTCCTGCCATCATATCAAACAGGGTCATCTGACCACTGATATTGGATTTGCTATCCTGATTGTTGCGGTCAATGATGCCTTCATAGACACAGATGAGCTGCTTTCTGGTACGGCCAAAGCTGTCGCAGGCGCCTGCCTTAATCAGGTTCTCAACTGCACGCTTATTGATTTCTCTGCCGCCAGTACGTCTGATAAAGTCATCCATGGTCTGGTATTCACCACCTGCCACGCGCTCCTCGATGATGCGGTCAATGACAGGACGGCCAAGCGACTTAATTGCGTAAAGTCCGTAGCGAATATCTCCTGCAAATGGAGAGAATTCTGCCTTTCCATTGTTCACATCTGGTGGAAGTACCTTGATGCCCATGCTTCTGCAGGCGTAGAGATACTCACTTGCCTTGGTAGAATTATCAATAACCGAAGTCAAAAGTGCTGCCATGAACTCTGTTGGATAGTAACACTTGAGCCATGCGGTTTGCATACTAATAACTGCGTATGCTGCTGCATGGGACTTGTTGAAGGCATACTTTGCAAAGTCTACCATGGAATCGTAGATCTTGTTGGCCGCTTCCTCCTTGATGCCATTGGCCAGACATCCTGGAATATTTCTAGATGGATCACCAAAGACAAAGCTCTTACGCTCTTCGTCGATGACATACTGCTTTTTCTTACTCATGGCACGACGAATATTGTCGGCCTGTCCCATAGAGTATCCCGCAAGCTTCTGCACAATCTGCATTACCTGCTCCTGGTATACGATACAGCCATAGGTTGGCTCCAGGATACTCTGTAGCTCTGGTGTCACATAGACAACAGAGCTTGGATCATTTTTACCCCTGATATAATTTGGAATGAATTCCATTGGGCCTGGTCGGTAGAGGGAAATACCCGCTACGATATCCTCAAAGCTCTGTGGCTTTAATTCCTTCATGAAGTTCTGCATACCTGCAGACTCCAGCTGGAACACACCTTCTGTTTTACCGGTTCCAATGAAATCAAGGGCGCCCTTATCGTTCATGTCGATATGATCAATATCAATGGTAACGCCTCTAGACTCCTTGATGTTCTTAACCGCATCCTTTAGCACCGTCAAAGTACGAAGGCCCAAAAAGTCCATCTTAAGGAGGCCCAACTCCTCCAGCTGTACCATATTGTATTCGGCGGTTGGGCTACCATCACTTGCACGAGAAAGTGGCACATAGTCACTTGCAACACCTGGATAGATGACAACGCCCGCTGCATGAACCGAGGTATGGTTTGGAAGTCCTTCCAGCTTCTGCGCCATATCAAGAAGGTCATGTACCGCCGGGTCACTATCATAGAGACCCTTAAGCTCTGGATTCATAACCAATGCTTTTTCAATGGTAATATTCAGTTCCATCGGCACCATCTTGGCCAGTCGATCCGTCTCTGCATAAGGGAAGTCTAGGGCTTTTCCTACAGACTTAATGACACCTCGTGCTGCCATGGTTCCAAAGGTTGTAATCTGCGTTACAGACTCAGCGCCGTACTTTTCCGTTACATACTGGATGGCGCGATAACGCTCTGCATACTCGAAGTCCACGTCGATATCGGGCATGGATACACGCTCTGGATTCAGGAATCGCTCAAAGAGCAAATTGTACTTCACTGGATCAATGTTGGTAATTCCAGTACAGTAGCATACACGGCTTCCTGCTGCAGATCCTCGTCCTGGTCCTACCCAGCAATCATTGTTACGGCACCAATTGATGTAATCCCATACGATTAGGATATACTCTACGAAGCCCATGGTCTTAATGATGCCAAGCTCGTATTCCATGGCCTCATGAATTTCCTTACGCTCGTCGTCGTTATACTCTGGATTGTTGGTATACTTTTCCCTAAAGCCTTTCTCGCAGATATGAAGTAGGAACTCCTCAGCTGATGCAAAGCCCTCTGGTACCTCATACTTTGGAATCTTATAGTTACCAAATTCCAGGGTTACCTGACAACGGTCTGCGATTTTCTGTGTATTTTCCAAGGCTTGCTCTGCGTAGCGGAATAGAGTACGCATCTCCTCTTCGCTCTTTACATAGAACTGGCCACCTTCGTAGCGCATACGGTCTTCATCCGAAACCTTTTTGCCTGTCTGAATACATAGAAGTACATCGTGGGCTTCCACGTCGGATGCGTAGGTATAGTGACAGTCGTTGGTGCAGACAAGCTCCACCCCAATTTCCTCTGACATGCGCATCAGCGCCTGGTTCACGGTCTGCTGCTCTGGGATGCCATGATCCTGCATCTCAAGGAAGAAGTTATTGGTGCCAAAGAGGTCACGATACTTGATGGCCACTGCCTTGGCTTCCTCATAAAAGCCTCTCGTAATGTATCTTGGAATCTCACCAGCCAGACATGCAGAAAGACAGATGAGTCCCTCGTGATACTGCTCCAAGACTTCGAAATCAATACGAGGTCTATAATAGTAGCCCTCGGTAAATCCAATGGAAACAATCTTCATCAGATTGTCATAGCCTTGATTGTTTTCTGCCAAGAGAATCAGATGGTAGTATCTGTCATCCCCATGGCTGGTCTCACGATCAAAGCGGGAATTTGGAGCCACATAGACCTCACATCCGATGATTGGATTGATGTCAGCTGCTCTTGCAGTTTTATAAAATTCAACCACACCATACATATTGCCATGGTCCGTAATGGCGCAGGCATTCATGCCCAGTTCTTTGACTCTGGACACGTAATTCTTGATCTTATTGGAACCATCCAAAAGGCTGTATTCGGTATGGGTATGCAGATGACAAAAAGCCATAGTATTACTCCTTAAAGTGCATAATAAACTAATTTATTCTAGCATATTTTTAGCTTGGAAAGTACTACAAATTCGCAGGTTTTTCAACAATCATTTTTCCTTTCCAAGCAAGGGAAGCTGGCGAGGCGGATTGGTCTCGCTGGCGAGGCACTGATGGATTCGTCGCACCAGCATGACTTTCCCGCATGGTAGACCGCCGTGGAGACATATTTAGGCATGGGTGCAAAGTAATTAGCCCCTTGCCGACAATAGCCACGCAATTATGTGTTTCGGAAAATAATATCATGCCCTGCATGGCCTGTTTCGGCAAGGACGCGTCAACTATCCATTTATACCTAAAACCACAGGTGAAACAGCTATATATCAGACATATTGTCGGCAGGGAATGGTCGCACCACTTTCCCTCACCTAAAAAGGCAAGCGCACGCCATTTATAATGGCAATTTTTCAAAAAAAGTAGCAAAAATTAGGCAAGGACATTTTTCCATTCTCTATTTGGAGAAATACTCCGACATGCGCTATAATATGAATGAATAGTATGCGGTATAAACCAATGTCAATAGGCACAAGCCGCAAAAAGGAGGCCCCATGCATCCATTCACAATCACTGTAATCGCATATACATGTCTCATTTTGACACTCATAGTTGTCGCCGTTTTTACAGATAAGCGCCATTACATCACTGTAAAAATGCTTTGTAGCGTAAGCTTCCTTGCGATTGCACTGTGGTTTACCGCACAAGGCGCCAACGATCCATACCGCATGCGCTTCGCCTTCACAGGCCTTGTGCTTTGCGCTCTTGGTGACTTATTTATGGGGCAATACAACCGCTATCGTAAAAAGAATTACATGGCATCTGGAATACTGACCTTTCTTCTTGCGCATACAGCCTTTTTAGCTTACTTCTATCATATAAGTCCAAAGGTGCATTGGTTTGCTATCCTTTTTCCAATCGTTAGCTGCCTTGCACTATGGTGCATCATTCCGGTCTTCCGTCTGCACCTAGGCAAGCTCAAGGGATTTACCATCCTATATTGCGCATTTGTCTCTAGCCTTATGGGAAAAGCATTAACTATGGGGCAGCCTCGACTTGCCATTGCCTCAACCCTCTTTTGGATTTCCGATTTTACGCTGGTATTTCTCTACTTTTATCATTATCGCAACAAAAAAGTGGAGAAGATTACCCACGCAGTTAATCTCTCCACTTATTATTCAGCTATGCTATTGCTTGCAATTCCGCTATGAAATATGGAATTTGACTTTTCATAAATTCGCATTATAATTAAATAAACAAAAGGCAACACCGATAGACGGTTAGCCTGATATAGAGTGACTAAGAAATAGCCGCTAACTTTCTCAGGGTTGGGCGGCTATTTTCTTTTCTATTATCCCTTGTTCCTACGTTTATGCAGAAGAAAGTACTAGAATATATAGCACTCTGGTCTGCGATCACGGAAAATACCCCAGCTTAAGCGATTCTCTGCCACCTGATCCAAATCGAAGGTTGCAACAAGCACTTCTTCCTTGTCACGGCTTGCAGAAGCCACAATTTCCCCTGTCTCATCGGTGATAAATGATGATCCATAGAAGCACAGACTCGATTCCTGCATGCTATTCTCCTTACAAGGAGTCACGGTCTCAAGACCGATACGGTTCGCAGCTACCACTGGAAGCAGGTTGCTTCCTGCATGTCCCTGCATACAACGTCTCCAATGAGGCATACTATCGCACTCAAGAATTGGCTCGCTACCGATTGCGGTAGGATAGAGAATCATCTCTGCTCCCTGCACTGCAAGAGAACGAGCTGTCTCTGGGAACCACTGATCCCAACAGATGCCAATACCAATGCGACCAAATCTTGTATCCCACACCTTGAATCCCGTATCGCCTGGAACAAAATAGAATTTCTCCTGGTAAAAATGATCATCTGGAATATGGGTCTTACGGTATACCCCAGGCACACTTCCATCCGCATCGATAACCGCAATACTGTTAAAGAGTCGATTCACATCCTTCTCATAAAAGCTTACAGGAATCACGACCCCAAGTTCCTTTGCAACCTTGGCAAAATGGATGACAGCATCGTTCTCCTCCACTGACTTGGCGTACTCATAATATTCATATCTACGCTCCTGGCAGAAATATGGGCGCTCAAAAAGTTCTGGAAGAAGGATGACATTGGCCCCCTTACTTGCAGCCTCTCTCACCAGCTTATCTGCCTTTGCAATATTCTCTTCTACAGAAGCAGTCATCTGCATCTGCACCGCTCCAATTGTAACGTTTCTCATAGATTATCCTTTACAATATCTGTTGTGTAATACAATGTATGTTGCCGCCGCCTACAATGATAGGTCTCGCGTATATTGGGTACATTTTGCGTTCTGGGAAAAGGGATTGTAGCAGTTCTACTGCCACTGCATCGTTCTCATCTCCAAACTGTGGCAGAATAATGCCACCATTGGAAATATAGAAGTTCACGTAAGAGGCCGCAAGACGCTCGCCTTCCTCACGCATATCCTCTCCCTCTTCGAATTCATAACCCTCTAATTCCTCCGCCGTCACGCAGACATGTTTCTTTGGAATCGGGAGCTTATGTACCTTAATCGGGCGCCCCTTGGCATCCGTCGCATGAAGAAGCACTTGAAGGTCCTCCTCTAGCATACGTCTTTGCGGCTCATCGCCTTCTTCCGCCCAGGCAAGTACAACTTCTCCTGGCTTTACGAATGCGCAGACATTATCCACATGCTCGTTGGTCTCATCATTATAGATGCCATAAGGAATCCAGATGACCTTTTCTGCCCCAAGATATTCCATCAATTTTTCTTCAATCTGTTCCTTGGAAAGGTGCGGATTGCGCCCTGGACTTAAGAGGCATGCCCCTGTTACCAGAATAGTTCCCTCGCCGTCACTGTGAATGCTACCGCCTTCCAGCACAAATGGATGGGCATCATAACAGTCCATCTGAAGGGCATCGCAGATTGCAGAAGCTGCTGCATCGTCCTGATCCCACTTGGCGTAAAGACCATCATAGTCACCGCCCCAGGCATTGAACTTCCAGTCCACGCCACGGACATCGCCAGCTGCATTTACCACGCAGGTCGGTCCCACGTCTCTTGCCCAGGCATCGTCTGTTGGAATCACAACCACCGATACACAATCGTCTTCTTGGAAAACTGCTTGCACTTCGGCTTCATGCTCCTTATCGCAAAGCATCCACACGTGCTCGCTTTCCCCAATGGCTCTTGCGATTTCCGCAAAGACAGGCTTGGCATCACGTCCACCATGCAGCCAGCTACCTGGTCGCACAGGCCAAATCAGCACGCATCCCTTATGTGGTTCAAATTCTCCCGGCATACGAAATCCATCTGCCTTTGGAGTTGAATGTTTGATTTTCTTCATAGTTCTCCACATTTCTCACACGTTCTCGCTGCTTTACAAGCACTTGGACTTCATCCAATTACTTCACGCAGGAAGTGAGAATTATAATCGCATCTTAAAGTCTTCGTACCCAAACTGGCGCACCAGTTCGCAGTCTCCGCCTTCATGCATAATCATAATGTTGGGAAGCCCAATGCCGTTAAAGGTATTGTTCTTCACCATGGAATAAATGGCCATATCCATGAAATACAGCTTATCCCCCACCTGAATCTCATGGTCAAAGGAATAATCTCCAATCACATCTCCAGCCAGACAGGTGCAAGAGGAAAGACGATAGGTATACTTCTTCTCCCCAGCTTCTCCACTGTCCTGAAGTGGTGGGCGATATGGCATCTCCAGTACATCTGGCATGTGACATGCCGCAGATGCATCCAAAATTAGAATCTTAAGGTCATTGTCTACGATGTCCATAACCTCTGTTACCAGGTACCCTGCATTCAGCGCAATGGCTTCTCCTGGCTCCAGATAGACTTCCACATCATAGGTTTCTTTTAATCTCTTTACAATGGCAATGAGCTTGTCCACATCATAGTCGTTTCTTGTGATGTGATGTCCACCACCCATATTGAGCCATTTCATCTGGTGTAAGTATTTTCCAAACTTCTCTTCAAAGGCCACAAGGGTAGTCTCCAAATCGTCCACATTCTGCTCACACAGGGTATGGAAGTGAAATCCCTCGATATAACAAAGGGCATCTGGATCTTCCGCCAAAGCCTTCTCGAAATTCTGAAGGGTCACGCCAAGTCTAGAACCTGGTGCACATGGATCATAAATCGCATGGTCCCCTTGTGTCGAGCACTCTGGATTGATGCGAAGTCCAAGACTAAGCACTGGCACCTGAGGTCCATCGAAGCAATCTCCCCCTCTTTCGCCGTCAGACACAGCTGCTTCACGCGCCTTCGCATTCTCATCCAGCGCCAGCTTCGCAAATCGCTTCACCTGGGAAAACGAATTGAGAATCATGTGGTCACAAATACGAGCCAGCTCTGGAATCTCATCCGCATGATAAGCAGGCGCAAAGACATGATTCTCTTTCCCCATCTCCTCATAACCAAGCTTGGCTTCATAGAGACCACTGGCTGTAGTACCTGCCAGATACTGTCCAATCAGAGGATAGGTGCTATACATGGAAAATGCCTTCTGTGCCAGCAAAATCTTACATCCCGCCTCTTCTTGAACATGGTTCAATATCTTTAAATTGTCAATCAGTTTTGCCTCATCCACCACATAGGATGGAGTTGGCACATCCTGTAATCTCATATAACATTCCTAACTAGGTGTAGCTCGCATAAAGCCACACCGCACATTCATTAGTCCACTAAGGTTGGGTTCTCTTCTACTACCCATGGAAGTCCCCACTTATTCAGTGCTTCCATGTATGGATCTGGATCAAACTCATCGGTGGTAAATACACCTGGCCGTAACCACTGACCAGTAACCACCATCATGGCACCAATCATTGCTGGCACACCAGTGGTGTAAGAGATGGCCTGTGAACCGACCTCCTTGTAGCATTCCTGATGATCACATACATTGTAAATGTAGATGCTTCTCTCCTTGCCATCCTTGATACCTGTGAAAATACATCCGATGTTGGTCTTTCCAACGGTTCTTGGTCCAAGGGAAGCTGGATCAGGAAGAAGGGCCTTTAAGAACTGAATAGGTACAATCTGCTGTCCTTCGAACTCGATTGGAGTGGTAGAAAGCATACCTACATTCTCAAGGCAGTTCATATGAGTCAAATAACTCTGGCCAAATGTCATGAAGAAACGAATTCTCTTAACCTCTGGCATATTCTTGGCAAGTGCCTCGATTTCCTCGTGGTGAAGAAGGTACATATCCTTCATGCCAACGCCTTCAAAATCGTACTCTCTCTTAATAGACATTGCAGGAATCTCAACCCACTTTCCATTTTCCACGTAAGAACCTGGAGCAGAAACCTCACGAAGGTTGATTTCTGGGTTGAAGTTGGTAGCAAATGGATAACCATGGTCGCCACCGTTGCAGTCTAAGATATCGATGGTGTGAATCTCATCGAAGTAATGCTTCTTTGCATATGCTGCAAATACAGAGGTAACACCTGGGTCAAAACCAGTTCCAAGAAGTGCGGTAAGTCCAGCATCCTTGTACTTGTCCTGATAAGCCCACTGCCATGAATAATCAAAGTATGCGGAGAAGCCAAGCTCCTTGCATCTCTTGTCATAGATAGCTCTCCACTCTGGGTCGTCTGTATCCTCTGGCTCGTAGTTTGCAGTATCAATGTAGTGTACGCCACAAGCAAGGCAGGCATCCATAATGGTAAGATCCTGATAT
>JAZQQA010000185.1:0-7053 GCA_045628825.1 Agathobacter sp. | reverse complement strand
ACACTGTAGCCCTCTGCTGATTCCACATAGCCTGAGCCACGCACCTTGGATACCAAGGTTCCTCCCTCGATACGGGCTGTGCTTACCTCCACCAATGACCGGTTCATGATGGTATTGGAGAACAGGGTCAACAGCAGCATCATAATTAAGAAAATGATTGCTATATCTTTAATTCGATCTTTCTTCTTCGTATTTTCCATGTTATTTATCCCTTCACACTACTCTGATATGCGACGCCCTCTACCAAGGCCTCCTCGCCGTACATATATAACAGCAAGCAAGGTACCATGTAGACACATGCTGCCGCAAAGGCAAGTCCTATCTCATTGGCATTGATTCTTGATAGGAAAATTGATAGTGGGTATTTATCCTCGTTTTGGAAGAACAAAAGTGGCTGTTCTACCATGTTCCAATAATCCATAAATACCAAAATGACGCAGGAGGTTGTAATTCCACGACAAATTGGCACACAAATCTTTCGGAAAATCTGCCATTCATTTGCTCCGTCAATTCTCGCAGCCTCAAAAAGCGCTGTCGGAATTCGCTTCATATATTTGGTCAACAAATATACAGAGAATGGAGAAAAAATGCCGGGCAACCAAATGGCCCAATTAGTATTTAACAAATGCAAGGTGTTCAGTACCAGATAATTTGGAACCAGGGTAACCTGATATGGCATCAGAAGCAAAATCACATAAGCGAAGAAAATGATTGCCGCTGCCTTACCTTTTGCTCTCGTAAATCCATAAGCTGTAAGCAGTGCTACCACTAGCTGGAAAAATACCACTGGAACCACCAGAATAAGTGAATTCCAGAACTTTAGCAAATAGTCCGGGCTCTTAAATAGAATGGTCCAATACTGCGAAAAGCTTACCATGTCTGGTATAAATTTTAAGTTGACAGTTTCTGATATAAATTGCTTCCCACCATTTGCTGATCTCTGGAAAATCATACCGTAATTCGATGTAATCTCTGCCTGCCCCATCAGTGAATTGGTGATGGTTAAGACTATCGGAATCAGTACGACGATTGCCAGAAATACTGCAAGTACTGTGAGGAGCACTCTCGTAATTTTCTTCTTCATTACTCCTCCTCAATGTCCTTGCCAATATGGTGTTCAAACAGGAACAATAACCCGATGACCACAATCATAAGTAAGGACATATAGATGGCTGCTGTGGACAGCTTCTGATAATCGCCAGAAGCAAAGGTATTGTTCATGTAATGCTGTAGCATATATAGGGTTCCTACCGGATAATCTCCTGTCAACAAATATACTTCTCGGAAGACCTTGAAGGAATTGATGATAGAAAGAATGGTGGTGAACAAAAGCATTGGCGACAGATAACGCAGCTTAATCAGGAAGAAAATCTTGATTTTTCCAGCGCCGTCCAACTCCGCTACTTCAATTGCATCCTTTGGTACATTGCCAAGTGCTGCAAGGAAAAGTACCATATTGTATCCTATATTTTTCCAGAAGAACAACAAAATGATTGCAAGGAAACCTGCTGAGCTTCCAAGCCAATCCACCGGATCTCCCCCGTGGCGAGAAACGATGGCATTTACTACGCCTTTGTAGTCAAAAAGCACTTGCCAAATCAATACGACGGAAGCAGTTGGCACCATGAGTGGTGTCAAAAAACTACTTCTAAGCTGTGTACGGGCAGGGATTCCTGAGTCTAATAAAAGAGCAAGAAGTAAGGATAGGCCCACACAACAAGGTACCGCCACAATGGAGAATAGCCAGGTATTTCCAAAGGCTGTGCTAAAGGCATGATTACTCAGCGCCCTTACATAGTTGTTGAACCACACGAAATTCTTGCTGATTGGATTATCCACAAAGGAATAGTAAATAACCACCAGAAATGGGAGTACATAAAAAATCAGTACTCCCACCAAACTCGGTGCCAGGAATAATCCTGACACCGACCTTTTCTCTCGTGATTTATGAAATTGCTTTTTTGTCCGCAATTTGTGTTTCATAAAAACCTCTTGTTACTAATTTGTCTCACTTAAGTAGATGCTCATACGGCTCTGTACCTTCTTGGCAACCTCATCCGCAGAACGCTCTCCATTGAAGTAGAACTGTGCTTCTTCAAGAATCAAGCTCACAACTGCATCACTTGCCATGCCATTTACTGCAGTACAACTATCGATGAGATTTCTAACCATATCAACCTCTTCCTGTGTTGAAGGACGAATGGTTGTAGTATAGGAATCCCAACCCATATGGCTTCCTACCATCTCATTGTTAGGATCCATGGCCTTCTTGCATTTTTCCTCGAAGGCACTCTTTCTAATTGAGAAGCCATAGTAATCATCTGAGCCATTTGCGCCGTAGATTGAGCTCATAAACTCCCATGCTGCAGATGGATTCTCACAATTTGCAGTAATACCCATCATGCCATCCAGGCTTAAGAATGCTCCATTACCCTCTGAACATGGGTAACCAATGAGTGAAATATCTCCACCGAAGTATGTCTGTAAACTCTGTAACTCGTAGAACTCTCCTAAATAATAGGTATCCGTCATAACCTGGCCATTGACGAATCTATCGTCATCATACTCATAATTGCCCCAGTCGATTTCTTTCTCAAATCTGTTGGAGAATTCAAGAATCTTGATAAAGTCCTCATTGTCAAAGTCACATTTGCCCTTTGCTACGTCTACAAACTGATTGTAGTTGAGTGAGACAAGGCGTGAGAACAAATCATCACGCTGCTGTGCTGTTAAGAATTCAGTACCTGCTGGCATGCTATCCCAAAGGGCAGTTGCCTCATCAATGCTCCAATGTGTCTTATCACCCACAAGATTCTTGCTTGCGACGAGTGTCGATACACTAAAGCTTCTAGGAAGAATTACCAATTTGCCATCAATCTGACATGCGTTCAAGACACCAGGCATAATATCATCTGCCTTAAGGTCTCCCGATGTACCCATTACGGTGTTCAAATCGATCAAAGACCCCTTTGCTGCAAGATTTGCCACCTGGCTGTAATCTACAAAGCTAATCAAATCAATATTCTTATTGGTAGCAATTCCTGTTGTGAACTGGTTCAAGTTATCTTCCCAGTTGGTACCATTATCAAAGGTCAGCACACGAATCTTGACATCATTGTGCTTACGGTTGAAATCCATAATCTGCCGCTCAATGCTCCAATCCAAATACATTGCTGCATAAGTAAGGAAGGTTACATTTGCAAATTCACTTGCTGGTGCTTCTTCTACGTAAGCAAGCTCAGAAACATACTTTTCCTGCGATGCATTATAGTTACGAGCAAGAATCATAATCTTTCCATCTTCGCTTGTACCAATTGCATTTACAGATGAAGAAGAAAGCTCTACATCAACCCATGCGAAAAGTCGCTCTGTCTCATGGGACTTCAAATCGTAAACATTAAGAGAGCTCTCGCCACGAACATAAAGATGATCCTTGTCCTTTACAAAAGAACCACTTGAGCTTGGATACTCAAACTCATCAGTTGTATTACCAGTCTTTAAATCCAATACCTTACAGGTATAAGCGGTATCTCCCCAGGAAGTAATCGCAACACTTCCATCAGGCAATGCAATGATGGTGTCTACCCAAGTCTCCATCTTGAAATTACCTGTTTTGTTTCCAGCCAAATCATAGACATCAACAAAATATTCATCTGCTGTCTCTGACCAAATATTGGTAAGGGTCACAATCTGTCCATCATCTGTCAAAAGTACGCTGGCAACATAAGCATTGGAATTTTCATCCTGCTTATCCTCAGAAATCTCAGAAAGGACATTTCCATCCGCGTCAACAACCATCATGCTGCCGTGGTATTCCCAGCTGCTATTCATATTCGCCATGAATTTGCCATAAGTTGGGTTGCCGTTTTCATCAACATATTCTTGAGCCCACCACTGGTCCCACTCACTGACTGCTTCATTGTATTCGTAGCCCCAATTATCAATAAAGAAATTGATCACATCATCATAAGTAGATGCAGAATAATCTATGCCATCATCGATGCGAATATTCTCATTTCTACGCACCAGGACATCACCCTTGCTATCTACAAATATGCCATTGATATCAACGCTTGAGGAAGAGTTCTCATCACGCAGCTCTGACTGCCAAAGGATTTTATCCTCTTTTGTAGCAAGATCATAACAATGAACACTACACTGTGTAAAATCATTGTTGCTGCCTGCAAAATAAACCTTTCCATTCTTAATAGCAGAATAATACATGTTATCGCCAAAGCTGGCTGGAAGATCTACATATGTAGTCTTATAAAATTTCTCTTCTTCTTTCTTTCCGCTACCATTGCCGCCCTTGCCGCCACATGCACAAAGTGAAAATACGGTTGTGCCCACAAGAACAAGCGCTACAGCTTTTTTCCATAATACGTTCTTCATATAATGCCTCCTAACAAACAGGTCCTCGACCTAATTCTAGTTTAATATAACCCTATGAAAAAGCAAGGAAGAAAACCTTATGAATTTCTTAATTTGCCCTTTTGGCGAAGATTTTTTCATAAATTTTCAAAACAGTGTTGACATACTACGACAGCCGTGGTATTTTTACTACGTCAGATGTACTACGACACTCGTAGTACGGCAGATGAAGTATGACAATCGTAGTACCGCACGCCAAGCGCTGGGCATGTGTGGCACTATCATTTTTACAAGGAGGATTCTATATGGCAACCATCAGTAGCGATGTCATTCGCGGCTACAACGACACCATGATTCTCTATCTCCTATGGAACGCACCTTCCTATGGATATGAAATCTCAAAACAGATTAAGCAAATGTCTGATGAGAAATACGTCATTAAGGAAACAACCCTTTACTCCGCGTTCTCGAGACTTGAGAAAAATGGCTACATTGCTTCCTATGAGGATGCAAGCTCCGGCAAGAAGCGTACCTACTACGGCATCACCGCAGCCGGAAGACAATATTACAGAGAGAAATGTGAAGAGTGGACTTTGACCCAGGATGTGGTAGAAAAGTTCATTATGAAAGGAGATTTTTAGTTATGGAAGCAATTCGTAATTACTTAGAGAGCATGTTTGCAGCTCTTCCAAATACCCCTGAGGTACTCAAGGCAAAGGATGTACTACTCCAAATGATGGAGGACAAATACCAGGAGCTTCGTGAAGAAGGCAAGACCGAAAACGAAGCAATCGGAACCGTCATTTCTGAATTCGGCAATCTGGATGAGCTTGCTGAAGATCTTGGACTGACTCCTTATGTGAAGGACGAGGCTCCAGTTATGAAGAAGATTTTCCCAATGGAGGAAGTGAAAAACTATATTGCTATGCGTTCGAAGAATGCAGTGCTTGTTGCACTTGGTGTATTCCTCTGCATCACCAGCCCTATCCCATGCATCTTGATGGACACCTATATGGATACCGTTGCCGGAGAAGCCATTGGCGCATCCCTTCTTTTTGTCATCATCGGCATCGCTGTTGGCCTTTTTGTTGCAACTGGCATTCTTTCGAGCAAATACGACTACCTTAAGAAAGAGCCATACGCGATCGATTTTGCCACTACAGAGTTCGTAAGAAATCAGGCCAATATGTATCGCTCTACACATGCACTTATCCTTACCGTAGGTATCGTGCTTTGCGTCGTTAGCGTCATTCCAGCCATTATCATCGATGGTCTTTCACCAAAGCTTGAGGATCTGGCTGGCGCAGCATTTATGGCAACCGTTGCACTTGGTGTCTTTATGATTGTTCTTACCGGTATCAAGTCAGAGACCTATACAAAGCTTCTTAAGCTCAACGATGTCGCTACTGTTGGTGGCAACTATGTACCAGAGCAGAAAAATGGAGTTACCTACGACGACCCTACTGTTGCTACCATTATGTCAGTCTTCTGGCCAACCGTTACCTGCATTTATCTTGCATGGAGTTTTTTAAGCTTTGACTGGCACATCACCTGGATTATCTGGCCAATCGCAGCCATTGTGAATGCGGTTGTAAAGTATATGTTGGGACATAAATAATTGCGCTACGCATAAGGAGAATTACTATGAAGAAGAATGTTTATTTGATTATTATTACTGCTATTACTGTTCTTTGCATCATCGGCGGAAGCCTTTACCACCTCATCGGTCTTGGCATCCAGAACCATCGTTTATCTGTAAGAGAGGTGGAAAGAGTTGAGTTTCAGTCAGATCTTGAGGCTTTTACCTCCATTGACGCTACCATGTCAGTAACTGATTTGAACATCCAGCTTGGCAATACATACAGCATTTCCTTCTCTGGAAACAAGGAAATCGAGCCACAGTACCATGTAGAGAATGGAGTCCTTGTCATTACCCAGAAGGATCCAAAGCCTACCATTGGTATCAACAACCATTCCATCAACAATAATGCATGTAATACTGTAATCACAATTCCAGCCAATGCAAATGCTTTGGATACCTTGACCTTAAACTGTAATGTAGGCGATGTCGACATTGCTGGAATTAACGTCGACACACTTAAGATTACTGCAGATGTTGGTGACATCGACATCGACAACTGTACTGGAAAAGAGATTATCGTAAATGGCAGCGTAGGTGATATCGACCTCGCCAAGAATGACTTCCTTGCTACCACTGTTTCCGCAGATGTAGGCGATGTAGACATCATCGTCCTTGGTAGCCTCTCAGATTACAACCTTGATATCACTGCTGATATCGGTGAAGTGGAAGTAAACCACAAGAAACATAAGAAGGAGTACCACGCTTCTGCTGCTTCTGAATACAGCATTAAGGCAACTGGTTCTGTGGGAGATATTTCTGTGAACTAGATTGCTCAAAAAAAGGCTTGCCCCTATACGGGACAAGCCTTTTCTATGCTAAAATGCAATCTGCAAATATTATACTGCTAAGAAGAACTTAACAAGGAAGAGAACTGAAATTACATAAGTAAGAACAGTTACTTCCTTTGCCTTTCCGGTAAATACCATAATAACAGTGTAAGCGATCATTGCAAGACCAATTGCATGTCCGATGGAACCAGAGATTGGCATTGCGATAAGCATAAGAGCTACAGGAGCTGACTGAGAGAAGTCCTCAAAGTC
>JAZQQA010000184.1:0-2564 GCA_045628825.1 Agathobacter sp. | reverse complement strand
CTGTCTTTTTCACATTTTTCATAGTCTATGTCTCCCTTTCCTTTTCTTCTCTTACTTATAGTTACCAGCTTCGTAATAGCGGATAATTTCTCTGTCTCCTATATTGACCACGGAACCGCCAGCTTCATTGATGATGTGGCGCATCCCCGGTCTGCCGTTTAGAACGACAGTACAGATATTCGTAATATGAACGCCTGTAATGTCTGGCATCTCTACTGCTGTCTGCATACGCGCAACCGCGTCACGATTGTACAAGTAGATGCCAAGGCCATATCCTGCAAAATCCGTAACATCATCGGCCACCTTAATGGATGCGTATCCACGAACGGTACCATCGTGGCTCATCCACACGGATTCATTTGGCACATCGTATGGAATCTCACACTGGTACATGTAGATGCGACCTTCGTTTCCATTCCAAACGGTTTGGTATTTCTCAAAGTGCTCTACCATAAGTCCGTAAGCCACAACTCGGTCGCCGTTTACAATAACTCCCGTATCTGCGATATTCTTGTCCCATGCCACCTGACTGCCATGGTCCGCTCTCCAAATCCAGAAGTTGTCACACACCACATCGTCTGCATCAATCACCACGCAGGTATCTACCTGGCAAGGACGATTGGTACTGGTGCCACCAACTCTGCAATAGAGGTCTGCAAGGGTAATCGGACAATTCTTTGCTTCATCCTTATCCTCGGTATCTCCGATGCGAACAAGGTACTCTGGGCGATCCCCATCGGTTTCTCCTGCATCAAACAAAATTCCTGCAACAATCACACCGCTTTCGTCTTCCACCTCCATGCAAGCATGAGGTCCAACATTACGTATGGTTGCAAGTCCCATTCCAAGAACGATGCGTCCCTCTCCGCTTACACGAATTGGTTCTTCCACCTCATAAATTCCTGGAGTGAGGATTACATGCTTTCCCGAAGCAATGGCTGCATTGATATCCACTGCTGTATCCCCTGGCTTTGCTATGTAAAACCGGGAAATCGGGAGAATGCAATCCTTTGTATCATCTACTTCTTCTTCCGTCTTTAGCCACTGTGCCGTAACGCCCTGTCTCCAGGTAGTTCCTGTGGAATCTTTCTGCATCGCTGGCACATATACGCCGTATCCTTGCTTCTTGTCGTATACAAGGAATGGCTTTTCTCTTGCCACATCTGTGCTCTCAACTGTTGTATATTGCTTGGTTGGCCATGTCTCCTGTGGAGCACTTCCTTCTGCCAACCCCACGAAAACCATGTTCCAATTGTCATCCATCCAAAGCGGCCACTCACTGTTACGGGACAGCCACTGCTGCTGGGTTCCAGAATCCACAAGGGTCGTTACATAGGAATCGGAAATGTATCCGCCTGAACACCAGCCATAATCATCGTGAAGATATAAGGCTCCATCCACCATCATGCGGCGAAAATCGGTTGCCTGAGATACTGCCCAAGTGGTGTTACTTCTTACACCAAGATTTTCCACTCCACGCCAGAAGTTACAGCAGGCATTGTGATTGCTGTCATCCCCCAGCCACCTTGCTAAGCAGTTCAAGCTTTCCACACTGGTATCCGTTGGTACAAGACCAAGACCTGCCACTTGTGTGTAAAAACCTACTTGGACAGCGATTCGTGCATCATATTCTCCTGGGAGAAAATAGATCGCATAACGCTCATCCCCAAACTGATTGGCCTCCTGCCTGTTATAGATAGAGGAAAGTATCGCTTGCACCACTTCTGGATCATCGTCCGGAGAAAAAATGAATACCTTATCTCCAAAGAGTGTGCTATGGAACTCGTTCTCTTTACTACGCGCTGGCCTTCTACTCTGATTGCCTGCAAGATATGCAATTGTCGCAACGCATACGCCCAAAATAATTACACCTACACGCATAAACCGTTTCTTCATAGCCTACTCCAAGTCATATTTCTTCGTTTTTTAGCATAAAAAAAAGAGTCCCGAAAGTAAGGACTCTTTTTATCACTTTGGTATCATTTTTTTATTTTCACTTTCATCTTATTTCATCTCCTTATTTTACAAGGTCTTTCAGCATATGAGGTATCACGAATTCTTCCATCTACTTTCATCAATTTTCCTTTAATCTGTGTACTTTTCCGTGTATTTACCCCATTTACACCTAGTACCTAACAGCTTTACACGGATTCTATCTTCAATACGCCTATCCTATGCACATTTTCCCTTCCAGATTCTCGAAGGATTTTTGTTTTGCTGTCGAGGTACTTTCTGCATATACGCTCATAGTGATACTTATATCAGAATGTCCCATCACTTCTTGAATTGTTTTTAGATTGGTTTCATATTGGCAATAATTTGTCGCAAATGTATGCCTAAAACTATGTGCAGAATAATGAGCAATCAGTAATGGTTCAAGCCCTGTCCTCTCAGCAATTTTCCGCTCCATCTCATTATGGCTTTCAATCAGCTCTGTAATCACTCGATTAATCGCGCCATATTTGTACACATTTCCCTTTGAGTTTGTAAATACAAAATCTGCGTATCCGTCTACCTCTGCTTTACATCCTCCTCTTTGGAACTGAGCTTTTCTCTCTTGCTGA
>JAZQQA010000183.1:0-21349 GCA_045628825.1 Agathobacter sp. | reverse complement strand
TCATAATTTCATACATATCAAAGGTTCCGTCTGATGATAAATGAGCAGCTTCTTCAAAGTTTGTAGGTGTGATAAACTTCAAGTTTCGAACATGTGCAAAATGAATTCTACCCTTCAAAGAGCGAATCATATCTGGAAGGTCATTCTCAAGATTTGTTCCGTAAGAGCCTGAACAGAAGGTTACTCCATTGTGTGGGTTGTCTACCATTTTCATCATGCGAAGAATGTTCTCTTTATTAATGATAATTCTTGGAAGACCAAATACGCTCCATGCTGGATCGTCTGGATGAATTGCCATGTTGATGTTGTACTTATCACAGGTTGGCATAATTCTCTCAAGGAAGTACTTTAAGTTCTCGAACAACTTCTCGTCATCGATTTCCTTGTACATCTCGAATAATTCCTTAACGCGGGCCATTCTCTCTGGCTCCCATCCTGGCATTACGGTTCCGTTCATATCACCAGCAATAGACTCAAACATCTTCTCTGGATCAAGGGCATCTACAGCTTCCTGTGTATATGCAAGAACAGTAGATCCGTCTGGTCTCATACGAGCAAGCTCGGTTCTTGTCCAGTCAAATACTGGCATGAAGTTGTAGCATACCAAATGGATGTCTTCCTCACCAAGGTTCTCAAGACACTTGATGTAGTTATCAATATACATATCGCGGTCTGCAGCACCAGTCTTGATTGCGTCATGTACGTTTACAGACTCAATACCTGCTACATGAAGTCCAGCAGCTGCTACTTCCTCTTTCATCGCGCGGATTGCTTCTCTTGTCCATACCTCACCAGGCTGTGTGTCATAAAGTGTTGTGATAACACCAGTAACTCCTGGAATCTGTCTAATCTGCTTGAGTGTTACGGTATCGAACTTTGATCCATACCATCTTAATGTCATTTCCATGTGAATAACCCTCCTTTTTTTGTTCACACCAATTGCTTATAAATTCAATATACGCCGATTTTTTGAAAAGACCATTGGCGTAATTGTTGTTGACATTGCAAAAGTTGCGGTTTATCCTTTTTATAGGAAAAATGATAGGGGGATTTAGGAGTGAAGAAGGAAATACGTACTGCTTTTGATAGCAGACAGCACATGAAGGCCAAGGATTTTGAAGTATTCTATTATTCCGATGTCAATATGAAGGCCGTGCCAAAGCATGCTCACAACTACTATGAATTCTACTTCTTTTTGGGTGGGGAAATCTCCATTAACATCGATGGAAAAGCAGAACGCTTGACCCCTGGAGATATCTTTTTGATTCCACCGCATACCAATCATTTTCCAATCATCCATGATACCACTGTGCCATACCAGCGCTTTATCTTCTGGCTCAGTCAGGACTTTGCCAATGAGCTGGTGCAGCTTTCCACAGACTATGGTTACGTCATGCAGCATGCCCTGGTTGCAAAAAAGTATGTCTATCATTTGGACAATTTTTCCTTTAACTCTTTGCAATCCAAGCTCATCAACCTAATTGAGGAATTGAACTCTGACCGTTTTGGGAAAACCACCAAAATTGATATTGCAGTGCATGACCTTGTGCTCTCTTTGAATCGCAATATCTACGAACTGGAAAACCCATCCACGGAGCGTGAAGAGCGCAACCTGTTCCAAAATGTACTGACCTATGTGGAAAATCACATTGATGAGGAGCTTACTCTTGACCAGATTGCAAAGGCCTGCTTCGTCAGCAAATACCATGTCGCCCATGTCTTCAAGGAGCAGCTTGGTCTTTCTCTCCATCAATACATATTAAAAAAGCGCCTCAGCATTTGCCGAAGCGCCATTCTTAGTGGTGTTGATATTACACAGGCTTACGCCCAGTGTGGATTTAATGATTATTCCAGCTTCTTCCGTGCCTTCAAAAAGGAATACGGTATGTCGCCAAAGGAATACAAAACTGTCTTCGGGGACGGTTCTTCCGATCCAAGGAGCATCCCTGTGACACACTAGACGATAAATCCACCGTCCGCAGTAATGACCTGTCCTGTAATAAAGCTTGCCTTGTCGGAAGCTAAATATGCTGCAAGCTCAGCAATGTCTTCTGGCTTGCCAAGACGCCGAATTGGAGTCTCTTCTGCAAGGCCCGCACGAATCTCATCTGGGAGTTCGTCTAGCATCTCTGTATCAATGACGCCTGGTGCAATACAGTTGACGCGGATGCCACTTGGTGCAAGCTCATTGGACAAGGATCTTGAAAAGCCAATGAGGGCAGCCTTGGTGGCTGAGTACACGCTCTCACAAGACGCACCTCTAAGTCCCCACATACTAGATACGGTAATGATGCAGCCTCTATGCTCATGCAGCATATATGGCAACACATTCTGCACACAGTTGAAAGCCGCAGTCACATTGACCCCAAAGAAGCGGTCCCAGCGTTCCTGTGACACATCCTGGATCTGCATCTGCCCTGCAATTCCTGCATTGCTCACAAGAAGCTCTACCTCTCCAAGCTCCGCACGCACACGGGCAAACATGGCGTCCACCTGTGCACGAATCGCAACGTCTGCCTGCACAATGATGGCACGACGACCAAGGGCACTAATTTTTTCCTGAACTTCCTTGGCACGATCTTCTCTTTCCAAGTAATTTATCGCCACATCATAGCCTTCTTCTGCCAGTTTGATTGCAATTGCTGCACCAATTCCTCTGGATGCACCTGTCACAACTGCTACTTTACTCATCCTATTTTCCTTCCTGCTCTCTAAATACAATCGTTCCGGTACTTGCATCCATGGAATCCACAATGGCAAGTGACTCTAACTGATAGCCCAGATTACGAATCATCTGTCCACCAGCCTGGAAGCCCTTCTCTACCGCGATACCGATGCCTTCCACTGTACCACCAGCCTCATGCACAATCTGAATCAGTCCCTGCAAAGCGCATCCATTGGCCAGGAAATCATCGATAATTAACACATGATCCTCTGGTCCTAAGAATTTCTTAGATACGATGACCTGATTCTTATTCTTATGGGTAAAAGACACAACGTCTGCTACATACATCTCTCCATCGATGTTGATGCTCTTTGCCTTTTTCGCAAATACCACTGGCGCATGGAAATGCTGTGCTACGATACAGGCAATACCAATTCCAGAAGCCTCGATGGTCAAAATCTTATTGATCTGCTTTCCCTCAAAACGCTTTTTGAATTCCTCGCCCATCTGGTTGAACAAATCCACATCCATCTGATGATTCAGGAAGCTATCTACCTTTAACACATCGCCATCCTTAACAATACCGTCTTTTACAATTCTTTCCTCTAAAAAATTCATAATAACCTCCTAAATCCCTAAAGTCTGTAACATATATGCAAACAGCGGCAACGAAAGAATGCTAAGCAGTGTGGAGATTACCACAAGTCCTGCTGCATACTCTGCATCACTGTCGTATTCAATGGCCAGCATGGTGGTAATGGATGCCACCGGACACGCCTCCTGAATCAAGGTTACCATAGCTGCGGTTCCATGGAAATGGCACAAGAGAAAAATGCCAAGTCCAATGCAAGGTACCACAATATGACGAACCAAAAGGGTGCGCCACAGAATGCCCTTTTTCAAGACAGATAACAATTTGGTCTCTGCCATGGTCACACCTGTAATAATCATCGCAAGTGGTGTCACCATATCTCCTACCATTCCAACAGGGGATGCAATCATCTGTCCCACTGGAATCTGTAGCATATAAATCACAATACCAATCACAACCGCATAAATCGGCGGGCAATGAAGCAGCTGCTTTGGTATATCCTTCCAAGACAGATCCTTGGTGAAAAAGAGATAGCCTACCGACCACAGGCAGACATTAAAAACAGTAATATAGGCGCTGGCATAAAGGATTCCCTCTTCTCCAAACAAAGCACGAATCAGCGGAAAGCCCATGTAAGCTGCATTGGAAAAGGTGCAGGCAAAACGATACAAGCTCTTTTCTGCCTTCGGTACACGAAAGGAAAGCAAAAATGCCACTGCCATTCCTGAGAAAAACAAAAGAATCGAATACAAAAAGGCATTGCCCAGATTCTTCAGTACGCTTTTCTCATACTGTCCCAGGTAGGAATCAATAATCATACAAGGCACCACAAAATTAATTAAGATGCCAGATAAAACCTTCTTATGCTCTGGGCGCACCACCTTGGCTTTACTAAGGAGGAGTCCCGCAAAAATCAGTAAAAATAACTCACAGACCTTCTCTGCTGTTACAAGTGCAAGTTCCATATTATTCCTCGAATCACGGGGACACTCCTTATGACAAAAGGACCGTCCCTAATGTAAAAAAGTGCGGGCACAACGCGTGCCCGCACTTATTATACACTATACTTGCGTGTAAAACACCTTTGATTTTTATAATCTGCTCTCCCAACGACCGCCCCATACGATTTCGTTTGGAATACCCTTGAATTCTTCCTTACCAGTAATCTTGGTTACCAGCTCATGAAGATACTCAGGCGTATCTGCGTATGCGTTGATAAAGGTCTTAAGCATTGGTACATCAAAGAGATGATTGGTGTACTGAAGTGAAATACCAATGGTTGGAATTTCATGTACATACCATGGAATCTGTGCAGAATGTCCTACATCAAAGATAACTCTTACGTTGTTGGTCTGCGCATAGCCCTTCATATCAAGCACAAGAAGTACTAAGTCATACTTTGCCTTCATTGCTTCCATAGAGCCTGACTCCATAACCTTGAAACGGTTCATCGGAGAAGGAGACTCTGCCTCAAGCTCAAAGAAATCCTTTGGAGCATCAACGTTGAAGCCTGCTGCCTCAAGCTCCTGAATCAAAAGACCCTTTGCCTTTTCCATTGGAGCGGTAGGACCACTTGGAATCTGCTGTACGAAGTAAAGAAGAATGTTCTTCTTCTCTTCTGGATTGATTGGCATAATGTGCTGTGTATCCTTAACGAGTGTGATTGACTCCTTTGCTGCACGAATGGCTGCCTGTCTATGCTCCTCACATCCTACCACATCAAGTCCCTCGATGCTTGGGAATACAAGCTTGTTAAGACCAACTGCTGCCTTAAGTCCAAGGATACGATGAAGTGCATCGCTTAATCTTTCCTCGGTTACGATACCCTGTGCAATACCATCCTTCATGTACTGGATATCCTCATCTGGATCGCCAAAGAAGAGGAACATATCACAGCCCGCTGCAATGGCATGTGGAACGGTATAGCTTCTTGGGCCACCTGCATTCATACCACCCATGTGAGATGCATCGGTTACCAAAAGTCCATTAAATCCAAGCTGGCCTCTTAAGAGATCCTGAAGAAGCTCTGGAGAAAGGGTTGCTGGCTTAATATCCTCATCCTTCATTCCAGGGCGAAGCTTCTTTGAGTATGCTGGCTGACAGATATGTCCAACCATGATTGACATAAGGCCTGCATCAATGAGTCCTGAATATACTTTACCAAAGGAAGCATCCCACTCCTCTACGGAAAGGTCATTACATCCCATTACCAAATGCTGGTCTCTTTCCTCTGATCCATCACCAGGGAAATGCTTTGCTGCACAAGCCATACCATTTTCCTGATACTCATGCATATAGACAAGCGAACGCTCGAGAACCAAATCAGGATCATCACCAAAGGCTCTTGTATTGACGATGGTGTTCTTTGGATTGGATACGACGTCACAGACTGGAGCAAAGGTCCAATTACATCCGATTGCCTTTGCCTCCACACAACCAACGCGTGCCATGTCCTTTACGGTTTCTGTGGTAGGTGCAGCACCACAAGCTGCTCCTGTACCTACGAAGGTACCCTGTGCAAGTGCACCATTTCCACCCTGCTCGCAGTTTGCTGCGATGAGTACAGGTACCTTAGAATACTGCTGGAACAGACGGTTCTGCTCGTATACTTCTTCCTTGGTTCCTCCCTGCCATCTTACACCACCGATGTGTAAGTCCTCTGCCAAGTGACGAATGTACTCTGGCTCTCTGTGAAGAGTCAAATTGATGAATAACTGTCCTACCTTTTCATCCAAAGACATTGCTGCAATTTGCTCTTCCACCCAGGCAATCTGCTCATCATTCAGATAAAACGGTTTTGCTTTCAAATCTACCATTCTAGTTTCCTCCCAAATTCTTCTTAAACTCTTCTATTTTTTCAAGTCCATAGGACTCAAATGTTCCACCAGTAAGCTGTGACAATGCGGTCTCCTTGAATTCCTCCCAGCTTGCCTTTTCCTTGCGCACCTGAATTGGATAATAAAATACGCCATTTTTATCTGCCGCATCCATGTCCCCCATGGCATCCCCCACCATAAGGACATGATCCTTTTCATAGCCAAACTGAAGCATGGCTTCGATGCACTCAGCCTTACTTCCACAGTCCTGCGCAAGTACGATATCTACATCCCCGATGAGTCCGTACTTTACCCACTCTTCCATAACTGCGTCACGATTTGCAGAAGATACAATGGCTACATCTGCCACAGCATGGGCTGCATGAAGTCCCTCAGCAGCGCCCTCAAATGGCTTTTTCACCTCTTCTGGCAATTCCTTAATGCTGGCATTCACCGCCTTTGACCAACTTAGCGCCTTTTTCATAATGATGCTTCCTGTGGCTTCATAGGCAGCCTCACAGGCATCGTTACTTGGTGCCGCACCAGATACTACCCAGTCCTGTAAGACCTTTACATCTGGAATCGTAGTGTACTTTTCATCAATTTCGCCAAGGGCCATTGCAAGTCCTTTAAAGCGATTGATGCCTCTTGTCATGGTATAGAGATTGATTTCATTCCAGCGCGCAAGGATTTCCTCCTGCCACGCTTCCAGTCCCCACTCTGCAATCATGCAAGGTCCGAAGCATTTGATGTGCTTAATATCCATGGTGTCCATCGCACAACCATCGGAATCTACACAAATCAGATAGTCATGCTTTCTTTCATAGCTTTCGTAAATTGAAGACATAAAAAAGCCTCTCCTTTCCCAACTTTAAGTTGATTATAACAAGGAGAGACTTTTTTCTAAATCATCTATTTTTGTATATACTTGTATTATTTTTAGTATAATTTATCGTAAAACCAAATTACTTCCCACAATTACACTTGCTGCAACTTCCTGAAGCTGGACAGCCGATGCATTTTCTTCCTTTCTTCTTCTCACGCCAGATGTAAAAGGATGCTCCACCTACAATTGCAAGAATGATAATTGAAAAAATGATATTTTGCATTATGAAGCCTCCTGTAACGCATATTCCTTATCCATCTGTTTTCTTGCTCTTACAATCAGATAAGTTATGATTGCAGCAAAGCAAAGCACCGCAATAAGCCCACCTACGAATCCTGCTCCAAGGCTACCTGTTGTAAACAAAGTTCCAAACTGATATACCAAAAATCCAACGGTAAAGCCTGTTGCTAACTGAAGACCAATCGCGCCCCATAACCACTTCTTACTCTGTAATTCAGAATTCAAAGCACCAAGTGCCGCAAAGCATGGTGGGGTGTAAAGATTGAACATCAGGTATGCAAGGGCTGCCACCTTGGTAATTCCCATAACCATAGCTACTTCGCTACCACCGGATACAAGCTCCAGTTCTTCGGTATCAATAAAGTTGGTAATTGCATATACGGTTGCAATGGTTCCAACAACATTCTCCTTGGCAATAAAGCCTGTAATCGCAGCTGCTGCAAGCTGCCAAGCTGCAATGCCAACGACAGGTACCAGCAGATATGCAAATGGAGATGCGATGGTTGCAAGAATGGACGTATGCTCCATTCCCTCTTCTACTACCTGGAAATGCAAATCAAAGGACTGCATAATCTGTACCACGGTATTACATACCAAAATGATTGTTCCGGCTTTTACAATGTAAGCCTTTCCTCTTTCCAACATCGAACCAAAGGCAAACTTAAGACTTGGAGCCTTGTACTCTGGCATCTCGATGATGAAGAAGGACTTACGATACTTCATACCAGTAATCGCCTTTACAAGGAGTGCCCCAAGAAGAATAAGGGCAATGCCCACAAAATACATAAGAGGTCCAACCCATGCTGCATCTGCAAAAAAGGCTCCTGCAAAAAGGGCAATTACTGGGAGCTTGGCTCCGCATGGCATAAAGGTTGCAAGCATAGCGGAAGTTCTTCTCTCACGCTCGTTACGAATGGTGCGGCACGCCATAATTGCAGGAATACCACAACCCGTTCCAATAACCATTGGAATTACGGTCTTTCCTGATAATCCTACACGCTTAAAGATTGGATCAAGCACCACAGTGGCTCGCGCCATATATCCACAATCCTCCAGCAATGCAATCAGGAAGTACATGATCATAACCAGTGGAAGGAAGCCAACAACTGCTCCAACACCACCAATGATTCCATCTACCAAAAGGGCATACAACAGTGGGTTTGCCCCTTCCATAAGACCGCCAACCCATTCCTGGAAGGTCTCAATCCAGCCTACAAGCCAGTCTGCAACCCAGGTTCCAAGTGTGGACTGCGAAATATAAAATACAAGAAACATAATTGCTGCAAAAATCAAAAGTCCAGATACTGGATGAGTTAAGACCGCATCCAATTTGTCCCCGACATTTTTTTCTTTGGTCAAAACCTTTCGTGTTTCCACTTCTTCTACCAACGCGTTTACAAAGGCAAAACGCGCGCGGTCTGCTTTTTCAACCTCTGCCTTATCATGCAAATCAATTTCCCCCTGCACATAAGGCGCCTTCTGCTTACTTCCAGCCAGCGCAATCGCTTTATTTACGACTTCCTCAAGTCCAAGTCCGGAAATAGATGTGGTGCGAACAACAGGACATCCCAAACGCTCTGCCAGAAGTTCTGTCTGAATGACAGTTTCCTTCTTATCGTTGATATCACTCTTGTTCAGTGCAACGACAACTGGAATGCCAAGCTCCATCAGCTGTGTTGTGAAGAACAAGCTTCTGCTCAAGTTGGTGGCATCTACAATATTGATAATGACATCTGGGCGTTCGTTCTTTACATAAGCGCTAGTGATGCTTTCCTCGGACGTAAATGGCGACATGGAATATGCTCCAGGAAGGTCCACCATAATAACCTCTTGCTCTCCCACTTGGAAAGCCTTCTTCAAATGGCTCTCCTTTCGATCCACGGTAACACCGGCCCAGTTACCAATTTTTTCCTTTCTTCCCGTCAGCGTATTGTACATGGTTGTCTTTCCGCTGTTCGGATTTCCTGCAAGTGCAATTCTCATAACTTTCTTCCTCTCTTCACTCGTTATAAACTTCTAATCTATGTTAGCCTTGTCTAACTATATGGTTTTAAAAAAAGTGAAGGTTTCCCATTCACTTTTTTATAGTCTTATACGGTAATGGCAGATGCCAGATCACAATCCATGTTATATCTTGCATCCTTAATAGAAACCGTACAACCGTTGCGCTTCTTTGCAACCACTGTCACACGCTCTCCACTATAGCAACCAAGGGAAAATAAAAATCCTCTCAGTTCCTCATCACTTGTATTAACATCTCGTACGATATAGTCTTGTCCAACATTTGCTTCCAATAAACACATAGGATACTCCTCCACTCATACGTTAGCCTCATCTAACTGCGATTAGTCTAGCATCACTATTCATTTCTGTCAAGCAACCTTTTATACTTTTTTTATTTTTATCCCACGATGTGTAGTGCCTGAATCAAAAGAAGCCATACCATTCCATAGTAGGTTACAACCGCTACCAAGTCATTCACAGTCGTAATCAACGGACCAGACGCAACCGCTGGATCCACCTTAATCTTGTGGAAAAAGAGTGGCACCAAAGTTCCCACCAGGCTAGAAATCATCATTGCAGTAAGCAATGACACGCCTACGCAACCAGAAATCAAGAATCCGGTCTGCATGGTATATCCATCCTTGCCCATGCCAATATATATGCCCAAAAAGAGCAGGGCCAATCCTCCCAAAAGGAGTCCATTGCATAATCCTACACGGACCTCCTTTACCACAAGGTTGAACTTATCCTTTGCGGTCAGTTCCTCGTCCATAAGCACACGAATGGTTACTGCAAGGGACTGGGTTCCAACATTTCCAGCCATATCAAGAATCAGAGACTGGAAGCAGATAACAATCGGGATCACCGCAACAACCCCCTCGAATACCCCTACTACCGTGGAAACCAGCATTCCAAGGAAAAGAAGGGCAATGAGCCAAGGAAGACGCTTCTTCATACTCATAAAGGTCGTTTCTTTGAGATCCTCCTCTGCGGTCAAACCAGCAAACTTTGCATAGTCGTCGCCCATCTCATCATCCACCGCCTCGATGACGTCCTGGGCAGTCAAAATACCAATAATTTCATGTGCATCATTTAATACAGGGAGCGAATCCTCTGCATAATCCTTTATTTTTTCGATGCAATCAGAAATGATTTCATGATCCATAAGAAAAGGATATGCACTACTGATTAAGTCCTCCAAATGATCATTTTGTCTTGCAATGATAAGGTCCTTAAGATCAATGGCTCCAAAATAGTGATTTTCTTCATCTACCACATAAATCGTAGAAATATTATCATTTTCTCCTGCCTGGCTTACCAACTCGTGCATCGCCTGGCGGATGTTAAGATTGCGCCCGATGCAGATATAATTGGTTGTAATGAGACTACCAATCTCGTCATCCTCATAAGAGTGAATAAGCTGAATGTCTGCACGAATATCCTCATCCAGAATCGAGGTTAACTGATCCATAACCCCTTCATCCATGTCCTCCAGCAAATCCACCGCATCATCCGAATCCATCTCATTGATGACTGCTGCTAATTGGTCAATTCCAAGTTCCCCTACGTACTCCTCTGGTTCATCCAAATAGGCAAAAATCTCAGAAACCCACTCATCTCCTAGCAGTGCATAAAGATGAAGACGCTCTTCCTTCGTCAGCAAAGGAAGGGTCTGGGAAATATCATTGTCATGGTAATCATGCAGGCGATCAAGTAGCTCCTCCTGCGATAGATTTCCTCTTATAATCTCTAAAATTTCTCTTTCCACAAAAGCCTCCGTTCTCCCTAAAAAAGGGCATAAAAATTCCATCGCATGAAATGCGACGCAACAATCTCGTTACTGTGACACCTCGAAGCGATGGAACCGACTTTTGTATGAAAGCATGACAAATCAACCGACAATGCCTAGATAGGAAAAGTCAGTTCCACCATATGTACTTCGACTTCGACTATCGCCACTGTCCATAAAATTTGCCTCCTTTTATTATTTGTACGCTATGCGCCCTATCATTCTAGCACGCACAATAGGAAATGTATAGTGCTAGTCCGTTTTTCGGCTACCAAGCCAAATGGCAATGACGCCAAGACCTGCAACTACAGTGCCAACCACCAACATGGCATTGACGCCGGCCACATCCAAAAGCAAGCCTCCTGCCCATGCACCCAAAACACTTCCAATGGTATAGGTCATGGTGGCATACGCCTGTCCTTTGGCGCAATCCTCCTGCGCCATAATGGAATTCACATAATAGACAAGACCTACACTCATAATACCCCATCCAAACATTTGGAAAATCTGCACGCCATAGAAGCTTGCAATGTTTGGTGCCAAAAGGCTTCCCAGGTTCTTAATCATAAAGAACAAGGCAGAAATCTGAATCAAACGGTTCAAAGAAACCTTTTTCATAATCCAGGTAAATGTCAGCATCACGCAAAGTTCCAGCATAGCTGCAAATGCCGTTGCCGTTCCCATCTGCGCGCTGTTTCCACCCTTACTCTCAATAATCTGCAGAGTAAAGCTATTCAGCACGGTGTGGCCAAAATAGATTGGAATAAGACCAAGGAGCACCAGAGAAAAACGTGGATATGCCTTAAAAAAGTTCTTGGACTTTCCATCTGGCACCTTTTTGTCCTGTTTTTCCTGCTCCACCACGTCTAAGGAAGCTCCAGGGTAAAATAGTAAACTAAGCAAAAAAACGATCACTCCCGCGCCTACACAAATAGGAACAATGCCTGCACCAAAGCGAGCCGCCAAAACTCCAATCAAATAAGCACAAAGGGCATATCCCACAGAACCTGCAGCGCGAGACAGGCCAAAGTTAAGTCCATATCCATCATTGACACACTTCATGCCAAGGGTATTCACAAATGGCTGCATGAGTTGCAAAACCATAATCGCACATCCATAAATCAGGCAAACGAGGCCAATATGCCTTCCCTGATCAAGCAAAAGAATCAGGGCAAGCACCACAAGAACTGCCGCAAGCGCAAGCAAAATTCGTTTGCAGGAAAGTGCTGGATAGCGATCCGATATGGTTCCAAAAACAGGCTGCAAAATAGCGGATGCCAATCCGCCAAAGGCAATAATACTGCCCACCATAGCATTGGAAATCCCAAAGCTTAAGAGATATAAACTGGCAAATGCCATAATGACTGCAAAACCAATCCAATAAAAGAACTGGGTTACCGCATATAAAACTGTTAAATTACGTTTCAAAATACATCATCCTCATAAGTAAAGAAATCAAAATCAGCTGGGATTCTTGAGCCACAGCCACCATTGTTGGCATAGATGCCCACCAAGGTTCCTGTATGGCGTTTTGGATCATCTGGCACGCCCTCATCACATAGGTAGATGCAGTTTTCCAAAGAAACAACCAGGGTCCAGCTCTCTCCATCATAACTATAATAGAAGGATCTGGTTAATTTCCTTACCTCAATCTTTAAATAAATTGCTTGTTCCTTGATTCCCGTAACCTGTGCCATTACTTCCTCGCCATGATTGCGATTAATCACAACCTGGAGACAACGACCCTCCTCATAGCAAAGGGAAAAACGCGCATAGGTTGCTGTACTGTAGTAGCAGGTCATTCCTGCCTGCTCTCCACTTCGTGTTGGCGTAAAATCAAGCTTCGTAGTCGCGGTGTAGGACAATTCCTGCTCTCTTCGCACCAAAGTATTCTTTGCCCGAATCTCAGACAGCGTCCCATCTCCAGTCCAAATACGAAACCATCCTTTTCGCTCCGTCAAAGAATAGTTTCCTGGTGCGGGTCTTCTTACGAATTCCCAGTTCAGGTTCAGTTTCTCCTCATCAAAATCATCTCTGATCCAGCTTGTCACGGCCATAGTTTTAAGATTCGGCGCTTCATTCACAAGACTTGGTCCCTTTTGATGATTGATGACAAACCAGTCATCTGGAAGCCATGTCACTGGCTCTAGGGCGGTCTCCCTGCCAATGGTGGTATACTTGCCCTCATTTGGACGTCCACACAGATAATATACCCACCAATTGCCTTCATGGTCCTCAATCAGTTTTCCGTGACCACAACGCTGTAGCGTTGCCTTTTCATCAAATTGGCGCAACAGCGGATTGTATGGTGAGCTTTCGTATGGTCCAAGCAGATGTTTTGACCTTGCCACATTGATGCCATGTCCGTAGCCGGTACCGCCTTCTGCCAAAACTGCATAGTAATAATCCCCACGCTTGAACAGATGTGGTCCCTCTGGACAACGCTCTCCCGTTCCAGGCCATACATTTGTGACTGGTCCCACCTGTCTGGTGCAGTCCTCACTTAGTTCCAAAATATTCACACCTGGGCTTATGAGCATATATTTCTTGCCATCATCATCCACAAAAAGAGATGCATCAATATCATCCACTTCCACCCATGCAGGCTTTGTGTATGGGCCCTCTGGTCGATCTGCTGTCACCACAAGCTGTCTTCGCAGAACCTCACTTCCATCTTTGGACAGACCATTGAGACGAAGGGTTGCCATAATAATAAATTTGCCGTCCACATACTCAATATCTGGTGCCCAGATACCATGGGAATCTCTGGTCTCTGACAAATCCAAATCATCTGGATTCGTAATGGCATGCCCAATCACTTCCCAATGCACCATGTCTGTCGAATGACTAATGGCAATGGCCGGGAAATACTGGAAGGTGGAGTTCACCATATAGTAATCTGTCCCCACTCTCGTAATGGAAGGGTCTGGGAAAAATCCACGCTTCACAGGATTGTGATAAATCTTATGATACTCTACTGAAGAAACAATCGCATATCCTTTGGATGCTGCCTCACGGCTCAAGCAAAAGACGCCGTTCTTCACACCGACCCAGCGCCCTGGAATCGAAATCATCTCCAAAGCCTTCTCATAATCTACGCCATTGACACTATAAAAAATGCTTACGCGCTCCTTTGGAAAATGCTTCTCTGTCTCACTGAGGTCTCTATATCCACACTGCTCCACCAGATACTTCACATAGAGTTTGTCTACGCCCTGTGGAAGCTTTCCAAGGTCATTTTCCGCTTCCTTCGTGTTTTCTACAAAAATCTTTCCGAATTCCTGCTTTCCGGTAATCGCACTTACAAAAATGCCGTCCTGCTCTTTTGCAAAACGAACCAGCCCATACTCCATTCCCATAGAAATAACACCGGTTTCGTCTCCCACTTCCAGATGGGACAAATCCAAAATGCTTATGCAAGAAAATTCCGGAGCTGGCCACTTCTGCAACAAAAGATTTGGGGCATCCCCATAGACGCCCTGCTTTTGCATTGCACGAAGCATAAGGCCTTGCTCACAAAAGTCATACCACTCCCTCTTTGGATTGGCATTCCACTGCCACGCAAGGTTTAACTTTCCACCAGAAAAATCATCTGAGGTGACAGGCTCCACAACCTGCCAGTCTACGGTGCCAACATTTGGCTTTTTATAACGGGCAACGGGTTCCCCGTACTCGTTTCCTTCCTTTGCCACTCCAATGATTGGCCAATCATTTTCCCAATGCATTGGTTGTAGGTTGATGATACGGCCTGCTGCATACACATCTTGGAAATGTAGGAACCAATCCTCTCCTGTTACAGTATCTACCCATGCGCCTTGATGCGGTCCATTGATGACACTGTCCCCCTGGCGCATAACCACCTTATACTCATAAGGTCCAAAAATATGCTTCGAACGAAGCACCGTCTGCCAACCAATCTTTACTCCACCCGCTGGTGCAAAGACATAGTAGTAGCCGTTTCTTTTATAGAGCTTTGGCCCTTCGATGGTGACCTGATCATTCTCATTGCCGTCAAAGATTTTCACTTCCTCCCCAATGAGACCCGTTCCATCTGGCTTCATCTCCACCATGTGAAGGACACTCTTGTAGCCGATACGGCTCTTGGCCACACCTGCTACCAGATATGCTTTTCCATCCTCATCCCAGAATGGACATGGATCAATCCAACCTGCCCCTGGTCGAATGTTCACTGGCTTCGACCACTTTCCATAAGGATCTGTGGTGGTGCTCATATAAATGCCTTCATCTGGCATTGGAAAACAGGCGTAGTACACGCCCTCGTGATAACGCAAAGAAGGCGCCCACACACCACAACCATGGATTGGAGCCTCATATCTGTCTTCCGGCACTTCGTCCAGGACATAGTTAATTAATTCCCAGTTGACCAAGTCCTTGGAATGCAGCACAGGAAGTCCTGGTGCATTGCAAAAGCTGGACGCAATCATGTAATAGTCTTCCCCTACACGAATCGCGTCTGGATCAGAATAGTCCGCATATAAAATCGGGTTGGAGTAACTTCCATCTCCATTATCCCCGTTCCAGATATTGGTTTTTTTCATGTTAGATTCCCCCCTCAATCCAATAGTAGGTCGCGTTTCCCGTAAGTGGACTACGCTTCTTATAATCGTAAAGCATATAGCCATTCTTTCGTTTTTCCAGGTGGACCATCTTAGAGATCTGAACAGAAGTATAGCCCTCATATCCCGTCAGAACATCCTTATAACGCTCTGCTTCAAAAAATGCATGATACTCCTGCTTTCCGATTGCCGTAGCTTCTCCGTAGGCTGGACGATTCTTTACATTGTCCCGTAGATACAGGTCATGCAAAAGAATTTCTGTGAATTCCTCCAACTGTTCTGGCACATTCACTTCTACAAACTCTCGCAAAACACGATAACGATCCAATCTGGAAAGGCCAATTTTATCGTAGCCATTTTTTGCATAAAATTCTGCCAGACTGTGGTACAGGGCATATGCATCCAGATAATCATCATCCATTTTGCAAGTCCCTTCCAGATACTTCATGGAATTGGTAAACTGCCAGCTGTTATAATAGACCTCCACCATCTCTTCCACACCCTTGAGTTCAATGATATCCCCAAAGGAAAGCCATTTCGTGCACAAGACCTCATAAGGTGGCTCCTGATTGTACTTGATACCATAAGCCGCAGTCTCCAGTTCCATTGGCGAACCCTTAAGCACCTTAAGGAAGCCTAGCTGCAATTCATTGGCATGTAGTGCATAGACTTCGTTAAAGGACCTCCGGAAGGAAGCCAAATCCTCATAGGGAAGACCTGCAATCAAATCCACATGGACATGCATATTTCGAAAAGACAAGAGGCGTCGCACAATCTGCGAAAGGTGCTCCATGTCAGCCTTTCTTCGAATGGCTTTTAGGGTATCACAGTTGGTGGTCTGAATACCCACCTCAATCTGTACAGCCCCTGGGCGCAGCTGCGCAAGCACCTGCATTTCCTCTTCTGTAATCAGCTCTGCCGCCATCTCAAAATGAAAGTTCGTGACCCCATTATCATTTTGACGGATGAACTCCAAAATCTCTAAAGTATGGGTAGGATTACAGTTAAAGGTGCGATCCACAAACTTGACCTGTGGCACCTTCGCTTCTATAAATTTTCCAAGTTCTTCTCTAACCAAATCGATGCTACGAAGTCGCACCTTGGTATCTACAGAGGACAAGCAGTAAGCGCATCCAAAGGGACATCCTCTGCTTGTCTCATAATAAATGATACGATTCTTGAATTGGTCCAGATCCTCATAAGGAAATGGCACCTCATCAAAGGGCATATCCTCTGCCTCTAGCACAGGTGGCAAGGTATCTCTTGTCTCCGCTGACAAGCCCAGATACGCCTGCACCAGGCGAAGGAAGCTTCGCTCCCCTTCCCCTGCAATGATGCCACGCACCATAGGATACTTAAGAAGCTGCGCCTTGGCATCAAAGCTCACCTCAGGACCACCTAGCCAAATATCTGCATCTGGCATAATATCGCCTAAAGCGGTAATCAGGGAATAAATATGTGAAATATTCCAAAGATAGCAGGAAAAAGCGATCACATCAGGCTTCCGCATATAGATGTCTCTTAATATCTCACCCTTGTCCTGATTGATGGTGTATTCTGCGATTTCAAGACTATTTTCCACCCGCTGTCGATCCGCCGCCTTGTGTATGGCATAGGACTTCAAATAGTAAACCGATGGATTGGAATGTATGTATTTCGAGTTAACTCCTACCAGGAGAATTTTCATATCCGCTTACCCTCGTATTGTTATATATATTTCGCATTCCGATATCTCATTTTCCAGGTAACCATTATGACGGTTGCAATCGCTGCCATAATGTGTTTTTACTCATTGTAATTCCCCGTCACTATATGTGAATTTTTCTATTACAAAGGTAAATACCTGTATGGAACTTCAAAGCTTTCGCCTTTTCGGCTCATCTCATATTTTTCTGTCAAGTCTTCAATCCACTGAACACTTCCAGGAAAATTGCTTTCTGCCTTGTTCAAGGCCTCAACATAATATGGTGCTGCCAAAAGTGGCTGATTTCCAGCTACATAAGCATCTCCAACCATCTCTGTAATCAGGATGGTATCCTTATTGTCCGCATGATGTGCGCGGCTACGATCAAGCGCTTTGTTTAGCGTCTCAATTGCCTTATCTGTTTCTCCCATTTCCGTATACAGCATACCAAGGGCCATCAAAAAGTATAAGGTGCTAACACCCACTGCACTATCCGTGTAGGCTCGTTCCGGTAAAGCTACCAGAATCTTTTCTGCCTCTTCATAAGCGCCTCTTCCGCCCTGAATAATCGCAAGGCTTCCTTCACAGAAGCATTTTTCAAGAGCCGCCTGCGCACTCTCAGTACGGCCTGACTGTCTCATGGTCTGGTCATTACTTGCAATAATTTCATCGCACAGCTGAATGGCTTCCACAAAGCCTCTTTCCGCAACCTCGTAATTGCCACCTAGCATATTGCTTCTGGCAACCTTGAACATCGCATTCACCGTTGTACAATTTCTCTTTCCCATTGCAAGCATGATGTCCTTGGCCTTCTGATACCAGATAATATCATGCACATGGTCATTCTGATTATGGTAAACCGCTGCCATGCGAAGCGCCATCAGGCTCGCCTCTTCGCTTAGCTCTCCGTACTCCTTTACGACAATCTCATTGATATAGGCAGTCAGTCTTTCGGCCTCGTCAAAGTGATTCATAATCCAGCAAAATCCACCGAATTGTTCGAAGTTGAAAGCATACTTCACCGGTGGTTCTGGGAAATTTTTAAGTAACGCCAAAATTGGGGCCAGCAAACTCAAATTCGTCTCGTGAGAATTATTCCATCCACCACATTTATTGAGTCTTGTCTCCAGATTATGGATATAGGTAAAGCAATCCTCCTCACAAATTCCAAGCTCATCCTTGATTAATTCACGAACCAGCATGTGGATACGGCATAGATTATTATCCGCGTCCTCCTGCACCCAGCCCAGGGTCATGAGATGTCTCAGTTCTTCGAAATCCTCTATTTCTGCAAGCTCCATGAAGAGATCAATATCAATTCCTGTTAGAGGTGTACAAGCCAGATAGCGCATTAACTCTATTTCTCTTTCCGACAGAGCAGAAAAATCAAAGAGCATTCTGATATAGTCCGTGGCACTCTTCTTCTCCCCTACATTTCTAGAAAAAGTGCTCTTGGTTTTGTAGGTAATCCCCTCCGTAATTAACATATCTAGCATCTTGGTAGGAGAGATATGACCAGCCCGCATCTGAGAAGCGGTAAGACTTACCGCATAGGTATGATAGTCAAGAATCTTCATAATTTGGAAGACCTTTTCCCGATCCTCATCCTTCATATACCTGTGATCCATCTTCTCCATCAGAGGAAGAAGGTCCTTCTCTGGATCCATGGTGTTAATGAACACTGTCGGATAACCCATCTCCTCAAAATTGACACGGGTTGTAAAAACCTTTGCACAAGGCAGGTCTAAAATATCCTGTAAATGTTCGTCTTCCTCTACGTCAAAGTTGTCCACAATGAGTAACGTATCTGCACCAACTACAGACCCTAGAATCTCTAATTTTCGAACATAATAATCTTCCTCTGTCTCAGTCTGTCCATCGTTCACTCCACCTCGACTACAGCCACGAATGGTAAGTGCCCGATCGTCAGAGATCATTCCAAGAATATCCCCTTGGTAGGTAACCATGACAGTTGTCTTGTAGGTCTCACGGTTGTTTTGCGCAAAGGCTCTTGCTACTTCACTCTTTCCAATTCCACCAAGACCCGTCAGGAAAACGGTATCATTCCCCTCTGAAAGAAGCTGCTTAATGGCATCAAGCTCCTCTTCTCGCCCAATGAACTCTGCTCTAGGCGCCAGATTCTGGCCAATCAGTTCCATTCTTTCGAAATTCACATTTCCATCCACCAAGGTTCCTTGCAAAGCATCACGTACTCTGGACACTAAGTCTTCATAGATAAGAGTCTTAGGCGGAATAAGGCCTTTAATCCACTGAAATGGAGCCAAATGATATTCAAATCTGGATTCCAGTTTCACATCATCAATGAAAAACGGGAAAATGAAACGGCTATGCTTTGTCGCCAGCAAAACTTCCTTTAACACTTCATTGGACTCGTTCATCTCCTTGCTGACGATGAGTACAAAGGCTCTTGAGCTTTCCACTGCTTCATACAATTGTCCTGCCCAGTCAGCTTCTCTAAGTTCCACACTGTCGACAAAACAGTGAAAGCCCTCTGCGCACAGACGCTCATAGATTTCATCTGCTACCTCTTTATCCTTACTGCTATAGCTAATAAAAACATCGTACATCTTCCACATACTCCATCTCGTATAATCCTTATGCTCAACATTATACTATTTACAAAACTATTTACCAATTTAATTCATAAAAAAAGAGCATATCCGTCAGATATGCTCTCTTTCCTAATCTGTTCTACATTTTCAATTTTTCTTTACTGCTTGTCCCCAAAAAGAAGCAGGGTTTCTTCTGCCTCCAAGGTGATTTGTAGC
Organism: Agathobacter sp.; assembly: GCA_045628825.1. Classification (GTDB taxonomy): domain Bacteria; phylum Bacillota; class Clostridia; order Lachnospirales; family Lachnospiraceae; genus Roseburia. Next base: position 1,307 of record JAZQQA010000183.1, on the reverse strand, counting down.
TCACGGTCACTGACCCAAGTCCACTTACAGCCTGCGCCAAGAATCTCGGTTAAGTCTGTCTGGCCTTGACGAAGACCTACTGCTCCCACTGGAATGGTTACCGTCACAGGGGACTTCTTATGATTCATAACCATAAGATGTGCTTCCTTTTCTGTGAATCTAGCAAGGGCAATCACATCGTCTGTATAATGTAGGAACTTCATGCTACCCTCACGAAGAGAGGCATAATCCTGTTTCCTATGGGCAAGGGTACGAATCAGCTTATAGGATTCCTTTTCCATAAAGCCTGAATCCCATGGCATTGGAGCGCGGAATCCTGCATCGCTGTTGGTCCAGCCAATAATTTCTGCCTCATCACCATAGTATACCGATGGGGTTCCAATCATCATAAACTGGAAAATCACAGCACCACGCCAAGCCGCAAAGGACACCTCCTCATGATGAAGTCTTGACACGTCATGGCTGTCAAAAAGATTAAACTGATTCTGCCAAAGGACAAATGGAATCTTAGCCAGATGCTCCCTTACACGGGCTTCCACATCCTCAGCTGTCATCTTGTAGTTGACCTGTCTAAGGATGTCATTGCGATTCACGAACAAATCGCCAACACCCAGATACTGGCGGATAATACGACCAAAGCCAAAGTAATTCATTGGAGAATCCCAATGCTTTCCCTGTAGGTAGAAGCCACAGTCCCCCCAGTCTTCTCCTAAGATGTAGGCCTCTGGATTTTCCTCTCTGATAGCGGCACGGATTTCCTTCCACACCTCATCCGACAGCTGGATGGCATCGTTTCTTGCAAATACATCCGCTACATCAAATCTCCATCCATCGATGGAATATGGTGGCTTTAACCATTTGCGAAGAACTGAGTCGCTGGCTCTATACACAGCGTCTCGTAATTCCTCTGAGGTGTAGTTTAATACTGGTAATTCCTTGTTATCAAACCAGCCCTTATAGTCGCCTGTTTCCTCATCATAGAAATAAAAATCTTTTCTAGTCTTAAACCATACATGCTCGGTTCCGGTATGATTGATTGAGATATCTAAAATCAAACGCATGCCGTTCTCATGAAGGGCCTTCGACAAGTCCGCAAGGGCCTCATCTCCACCGAAGTGTGGATCCACATGGAAATAGTCCATGCAGTCGTACTTGTGGGTGGTTCTGGCAATAAAAATTGGATTCAGATAGATTGCCGTTACCCCCAGTTCCTTTAGGTATGGGATTTTCTCCTTGATACCAATAAGGTCTCCGCCATAGAAATCCAGGGCATGTCCCTCTTCATACTGCATTGGAACCGCATTCCA
>JAZQQA010000182.1:0-4813 GCA_045628825.1 Agathobacter sp. | reverse complement strand
AGGTTCCCCATAAATCAAAGAATTCTGTTCCTGGATAGAAGTCTGAGTTGATTTTTGAATGGCCATGATCATACATGTCCAGTGCCAATACAACATATCCTCTTCTTGAAAGTTCGATTGCGTTGGCATCCTGCATTTCAGCTGAGTTTAAATAGCCGTGTGTTACAACAACCGTTGGCTTTGGATTTTCAGCGGAAGCATCCTTTGGAAGATAGAGGAGACCACTTAAGGTACCCTTATCGGTATCAAAGGAAATGCGTGATACCTTTACGCTGCCCATAGATGAGTTGAATAGTCCCGCGAAGAGACTGCCGATGAGAATTAGCGCCAGGGCAATGGCTAAAACCACCGTGCTACGTTTTTTGTTTTGCATAAAAACCTCCCTTGTGATAGAATAATTATGTTTCCAATGGAAACAATATCTACATGACTATTATATGACCTTTACAAATGAAGTGCAACAAGTTTAAAATATTTAGGAATAGTGCACAAAAACCTGTAATTAAAAATGGTAGAAATGAAGAGGTAGCGGACATGAAGTTAGAGTGGATGGGCGAATATAGAGGAATCCTGGAATCCTTGATTCATTATTGTAATATCTATTATTCGGCTTATAAGCCAGAGAAATTTGAATATGAAGGAGTTACTTATTCTTTTTCCCTGATTCAGGTGGTGGAGTATCTGATTGAAAACGAAGAGCGAAAGGATAATATGAATGCCGTTGCGACCCGTCTTGGTATCAGTAGAAGCAATTTCACCAAGCTGGTAAAACGCCTTGAGGAGAAAGGCGTAGTGGAAAAGGGAACCCGTGAAGGCAACCAAAAGGATGTACTACTTGAAGTGACGCCTTTTGGAAAAGAGCTGTACTTCCACTATGCACAGCAGATTTTGGATTATCACTTTTCCAAGATGTTCGCAGAATTTGATCAGATTCCTAAGGAGTACATAGAGGCATTCAGTAGAGGACTTAAGGCAGCAGTGCCGAGTATGAAGAAGGAAGAAGGAGAAGAGTAGATGGCGCTACGTGTTATTTTGCTCACATTACTTGGCATTAACTATGCTTTGTATCTAGAGATTTTTAAGAATCGCATTTTTGGCTGGGTAATTGCAGTTGCCCTCTTTGTAGCATATTGTTTTGCAAGGTTTAAGTATCTTGGAGAAAAGGCATGGTACGTGAAGCTGGCATGCCTGGCAGTATTCTTGCTGCTTTTGGTTGGCAACGCCAAGCTGTCTGCACCACAAGAGCAGAGAGTGCGCGCTGGAAACGGGAACAAGACAGGCTTTAGCGAAATCGTGTCTGTGGAGCAGGGAGAACTGCAGGGTGTCTTGAATGAAGAGGGAACGGTTGCAATCTTTGCTGGTATTCCTTATGCAAAGGCTCCAGTGGGAGATTTGCGCTGGAGGGAGCCTCAGAAAGCAGAGGCTTGGGATGGCGTAAAGCTTTGCGATACCTATGGACCAATGGCGATGCAGGAAAGAAAGAATCCAATCTATGCGTTTGGTTCTTCAATTATTGGTTTTCATGAGCTTCCAATTTCCCTTAAGGATAACTATTTGGAAGCAATGAGCGAGGATTGTCTGTATCTGAATATATGGAAGCCGAAGGATGCAAAGGAAGGGGACAAGCTTCCCGTACTTTTCTATATCCATGGTGGATCTTTGGATTCGGGGCAGAGCTATTTTTATGCATACAATGGTGAGACGCTTGCAAGCCAGGGCATTGTCTTTGTGTCCATCAGCTATCGCGTAGGCCTCTTTGGCTATCTGGGTGATGAGGAACTGGCCAAGGAGTCACCAAATGGCACCACTGGAAACTATGGCCTTTTGGATCAGATTGCAGCGCTTCAGTGGGTGAATGATAATATCGCTTTCTTCGGTGGCGATGTAAGTAATATTACCATTGCAGGAGAATCAGCAGGATCCTCTTCTGTAAATGCCATCTGTGTATCGCCACTTGCGAAGGGACTTTTCAAAAGGGCCATTGGTGAGAGTAGTAGTATTGTGGCCAAGGTGCCATATCATACCTTCCGTAGTCCGGAATTAGCTCAGGAAAAGGCGACAGGAATTAAGGAAGAGTTCGGCTGCAAGAGTATCGAAGAACTTCGACAGATTCCGGCAGAGAAGCTCCTGAAAACCAAGTATGGAAACAATGAAATGATGGTGGATGGGTATGCCATCGTGGAGCAACCATTCCTTACCTATCTTGCAGGCAACAACAACGAGGAATCCATTCTCGGTGGCTACAACGGCAATGAGTCCGCTGCCTTTATGATGTTTAATAAGATGCCGGGTGTAGCAGAATATGAAGACTATGTATCTCGTGTGACAGGGGACTTTGCAGGGGATATGGTGGCACTTATGCCTGCGACTACAGATAAAGAGGCAGAGGCCAACTATCGTAAGGTGATGGATATGGCCTGGTTCTGTTACAGCCACTATGCCTGGTCAGAACTCATGGCAAAGGAAAACCGCCCAGCCTATCTGTATTATTTTACCAAGCAGAATAAGTCGTTATCAGATTGGCATTCCGGAGAGATGCCATACTTCTATGGCAACCTTAAGAAGAATGGAAATTATAATGAGAGCGATTATGCGCTGTCTGAAATCATTCAGGGCTATATGCTCAATTATGTGAAGACGGGAGATCCAAATGGAGAGGGACTTCCTCTTTGGGAAACCTACAATTCGGATCCAAATAAAATTCTCCACCTGGATGAGACTGTCCAGATGGAGAACAATGCATACGTTCCAATGTTTAAGATTTTTGATAAGTACCAAGATACACGCTGGCAAGAATAATGACTGCGCCAACGGCCTGGTACGGAGAAAAGGACTCATGCAAAATGAGTACGCCAGCAACAATGGAGATTACCGTTGTCAGGTTGGCAAAAATGGTCGCTGTAGCGATGGATACGTGATTGGCCCCGAAGTTGAGTAACAAAAATGCAACAACAGAAGAAATCACGGACAAATACAAAATAGAAATCCAAAAGATTGGTTGCGCCAGTGGCACGAACACCAGACGGTGGAAGTCGCTGGCGCTTGTTATTGCAGCCAAAACCACATAGAAGGCACTTCCCAGGCCAAACATAACGTAGGTTCTTTCCAGTGGAGAGTAGTCATCTGCAGATTTCTTACTAAATACATAGAAGAAGGAGCCGGCAAAGACTGCAACCAAAAGGAATATGAGGCCCTTTACGCTGGATGCCATATCGGTTGCACCGATGGTGGTAAGGGCAACACCAAGAACGGAAGCAATGGCACAGACAATCTGTTTTCCACTTACCTTGGTGTGCATGATTACGACATCAAGCACGATACCCACAATCGGGATGACTGCGATGATAATTCCTGCAAAAGCGGATGAGGTATAGACGATTCCATAGTTCTCTGCGATGAAGTAGAGAATGGGTTGGAAAAGCGCTAGAAGCAGGATATATTTCTTAGGCTTTCCTTTCAGCGAAAAAGCGATTAAAGGCTGCCCGTCCTTGTTCTCTATCAGTTTTCCCATAAGTACAACCAGGTTGAGAACTAGAAAGGCTACCGTAAAGCGCACGGCAATTAATACTACTGGTGTAGCATACGCTAGGGCCAGTTTGGAAAAAAGAAAGCTAAATCCAAAAATGGAGTTGCCTAAAATGACAGATAGAATTGCAAATTTATGTTTATTCATGGGATGTCTCCTGAAAAACGTTTTGAATGATTCTATCACAGTTGAAATAGATTTGCATCTAAAAGAAATGTGTTATACTGAAATAAAATGGGAGAAGATTTGGGAGGAAGTTATGAGTAAGAAACTGGGAATTATTCTTGGATCCGTTATTGCTGGGCTTGTAGTGCTTGGCGGTGGTGGATTTTTTGGCTATACCACAGTAAATAAGCAGAATGATTTCGCACAGGATATGTACTACTTGTGCGTGGAAGAGAGTCAGGCAATTTTACCAGAAAAATATGTGACAAAGGGACCTGTCTATAGCTTGGACAACCCACAGGTGGCACAGGTAGATGCCTATGGAAATGTGACAGGTGTCTCAGCAGGCAACGTAGTGTTGACCGTCAAGGATGGCATTTTTACTTATGAAACAAGTGTTACCGTGCGTGAGCATGTGTATGTAGATGCGACCTGTACGGAAGCTGCCTACTGTGAGAACTGTGGCGTGGAAGGTGCGCCAGCCCTTGGACATGATAGCGAGGAAGCCAAGTGCGCAGAGGAAGTGCGTTGCCGTCGTTGTAACGAAGTGGTCTACAAGCCACTTGGTCATGATTTCGTGCCAGCTACCTGTACAGAGGATTCTTTTTGTAAGCGGTGTGGTGAGCCTGGCGAGGAAAAGGCTTTGGGCCACGACTTACAGGATGCGACATGTACGGAACCAAAGAAGTGTAGCCGCTGTGATTATATCGAGGGCAAAGCCCTTGGACATAAGGTGCAGGGCAAGCTTTGTACGGAGGATAAGGTCTGCAGCAGGTGCAAAGAGGTCGTAGAAAAGGCAAAAGACCATGTCATGGTGGATGCGACCTGTACCAAACCAAAGGCTTGCAAGAATTGTTCCTATACCGAAGGCAAAGCCCTTGGACATGATTATGCAACCACAGAAACCGATAAGGCTACGATCTATACTTGTAACCGATGTGGTGACACCTATCAGAAGGCCAAGGCAGGAGACATGTCAGCCTTTGCGTCTCGTGTCATCGAACTTGTTAACGCAGAGCGTGCCAAGGAAGGACTTGGAGCCTTATCCTACGATGCGACATTAACTGCAGCAGCTCAGGTAAGAGCCCAAGAGACCGTTGTTTCATTTTCACATACAAGACC
>JAZQQA010000181.1:0-2479 GCA_045628825.1 Agathobacter sp. | reverse complement strand
GCAGCACAACCAGTATTCTGTGGATGCAGTATTTAACGGGGCAGATGCCCTGGATTATCTGGAGACAGGAATCTATGACGGTGTGATTTTGGACATTATGATGCCTAAGGTAGACGGCATCACGGTGCTTAAGAAGATTCGCGCAGCAGGCAACTCCGTGCCAGTCCTTTTGCTGACGGCCAAGGCAGAAATTGATGATCGCGTGGAAGGGCTTGATAGCGGTGCAGACGACTATCTCACCAAGCCTTTTTCCATGAAAGAACTGATGGCGAGAATTCGTGCCATGACAAGGCGACAGGGAGATACCACAAGCGCTATCCTAACTTGCGGCAATCTGCACCTAGACCGTGCCACCTTCCTTCTCTATACCGACGAGAAGCCAGAGGGGATTCGTCTTTCCAACAAGGAATTTCAGATGCTTGAAATGATGATGACAGGCCCAGGGCAAGTGATTTCTGTGGACCAGTTTATGGATAAAATCTGGGGCTTTGACAGTGAAGCGGAGATGAATGTGGTCTGGGTATATGTATCCAACATTCGTAAGAAGCTGCAGAGCCTAGGCGCAAAGGCTGGAATTAAGGCCATTAGAGGTCTTGGATATACCATGGAGGTGGAAGCATGATCAAAAAATTACGCAGGCGGTTTTTAGCCATAGCGATGTTGTCTACCACATTGGTGCTCTTTGTGATTGTGGGCGGCATCAACGTAGCCAACTATCATCATATCAAGCAGAGTATGGCCCATGAGCGCCATATGATGGAGGATAAAGGCGATTTCCCAAAGGGCTTTGATGATCGCCCAGGAAGGCCACCGAGAGATGATATGCCGTTTATGGGAGATGAGGATGCTATGTCTTATGCCATGGATGTCTACGAGAATGGTAAGATGGCAGCCTTCCGCAACTTCCTATTCTTAAGTATCGGCATTAGTCTTGCAGGACTCCTTGGTGTCTATATTCTGCTTCGTATATTTGTAGGTGTGATTTTGCGTCCAGTGGAAGAAAGCTATGCCAAGCAAAAACGATTTATTACAGACGCAAGCCATGAACTGAAGACCCCACTTACCGTCATTGATGCCAATACAGAGATTCTGGAAATGACTGGTGGGGAGAACGAGTGGACTGAGTCCATTAAGAAGCAGACCAAGCGCCTTGCCAAATTGACGGAGAGCCTTGTGCTCCTTACCCGCATGGATGAGGAACAAAAAATGATAGATCGCATCGATTTTGACTTGTCTCAGACCGTGGGCGATCTGGCAGAAAGCTACCGTGCAGTGGCGGTTTCAAAGGGCTATCAGTTTGACACCGATATCGAAGAAAACATACACTATGAGGGTGATGAAGGACGTATTGGCCAGGTGCTTGGAATCCTTTTGGACAATGCCATGAAGTATACAAGCGCGTCAGGTAGTATCCTGGTATCGCTCAAGCAGGAAGGAAGCAAGAAGCAGCTCATCGTATGGAATACAGTGGATGAAATCGAAAAGGGAAAAATAGATCAGCTTTTCGACCGCTTTTATCGTATGGACCAGTCGCGTAATACTGGGACAGGTGGCTTTGGAATCGGACTTTCTGTAGCAAGGGCCATAGTGGAAGCACATAAGGGCAGTATTCATGCGAGAAGTGTGGATGGAAAATCAATAGAATTTTGCCTAACGCTCTAAAGTATGATATAGTAAAAGAGTACTATATTTTGTGATTCGAAGAGGGCGCGATATGGCGAATGGCTTTAACTTAACGGCAATTTATCTGACCAATATCATAGCAGTGGCACTACTTGTATTGTTGCTATCAGGAAATTACTGGAAGGTAAACAAGTACAAGGAAGAGACCGCATATCTTAGATATCTTATGATGTCTATTATCGTTGCTGCAATTGCGGATGCCTTTGCCTTTACCTTGGATGGTAAGCCAGGTGTGATTATGGGGGATTTAGAGTATCTGTTTTCCCTTCTTCCATATCTGATGGATGTTGTGGAAGGATACTGCTGGGTTATGTTTTTGGTAAAGCATTTAAATGGCAAGATCCATGGGGTGCATGTGCGTGGCCTGATTAGTTTGTCTGTTATTGCAGCGGCCATTATGGTGGTGAACTTCTTCTACCCAATCATTTTTTATGTGGATGAAGCCAATCATTATGTAAGAGGACCATTGTTCCTTATGAGCATCGGCATTAATATGCTCTTTTTTGTGGATTCTATGATTATCTATTTCGTCATCCGTAAGAAAAGTGGAGCGCTGGCATTTTTCCCAATTTGGCAATTTATCATTCCAATTATCGTAGCCATTTTCTTCCAGACGATTTTCTACGGAGTATCGCTCCTTTGGGTTGGCGCAGCGGTTGCCATGGTTGGTGTTGTATCAAGTCTTCAGAATGAACTCATATATGTAGATAAGCTGACGGGACTCTACAATCGCTTTTATCTGGATGATCTCAAAGAGAAAATTGCCAAAAAGAAGGAGAGCGAGTATACGATTATG
>JAZQQA010000180.1:0-3677 GCA_045628825.1 Agathobacter sp. | reverse complement strand
GAAAAAGCAATCTGGTTGATGTACTCTTCTACTTCTTCAGCTGTCATACCAAGACCGTTATCGATAATCTTAATGGTCTTATCCTCAGGGTTCACAATGTCCTGAATCTTCGCCTTGAAGTCAGAAGGAAGAGAATACTCTCCCATCATATCTAATTTCTTTAACTTAGTGATTGCATCGCAACCATTGGAGATTAATTCTCTGTAAAAAATGTCGTGGTCTGAATACAACCACTTCTTAATAATTGGAAATAAGTTTTCGCTGTCAATGGAAAGACTTCCGTGTTTTGCTGCCATGATTTATAGCTCCTTTCTTTAAGCCCACTCTGTATCTATGAGCTTTGTCGAACCATATCTTTCATCCGACATAATCCATGATAAGACGGGAAAAAATGAAAGTCAATACAAAATTAGCACTCAGGCATGCTGAGGGCTAATAATTTATAATTTGTTTAGATTTTGTTTATTCTTCCTTCTTATACCAACCCTTCTTTACAAAAAGCGCATGTACAAGAATTGCAATGACTGTTCCAATTACGATTCCGGCAAGTACATCTGTTGGGAAATGCATAAAATTGTACAATCTTGAAAATGCAATAATGGTTGCAACAATAATTGCTGGAATTCCCCATCTCTTATCACACAGTAAAAGAGCAACTGCAGTTGTAAAGGCGTTCATACTATGTCCGGATGGGAATGAAGCATCGTGTGGTCTTTCTACAATCAAGGTATCAATAATCGACTGATATGCCATATTGTCACATGGTCTAGCACGATTGATGAGTGGCTTTAAAATCAAATTGCCGATGATAAAAGTTACAATAATTGAAATCCACATCTGCAAACCAATCTTACGTGTCTTTGGCACGATCAAGAAAATGGTACTAAGTACCATCCAGCAAGCCCCGGCATTGCCAAGATTTGACATAAATGCCATAAATACATCCAACCAGGAAGAACGCATTCCCTGGATTGCAACCAATAAATCAAACTCCCACTGCATAATTATAGTCCTCTCTTTTTAGCATTATTACAAAGTAAAATTATTATACCAACTATTCAAAATACTGTCTATACACATCAAAAAACGTCTGCGCTTCCAGGTCTTCTTCTGCCAAGGCCTCCAAGGTAATGGTATCCCATAGTTCTTCGTTAAGCTGCACCTGGCAACCGCTGATAAAGGCCTGGTAGTGATCATCAAACTGTTCCTTCTCTCTTCGCAACAAAATGTTAGATTTGTTGGCCTCGGTCAACTCTGCTTCATACTTATTCAGACAACGAATAAAGTAGTAACCGTCTTCAGCCTCAATCAAACCAGAAGCCTGACCATTATCCAAATCATATGCAATGAGTTCTACAGGAAGTGGAAAATCCCCTCGCGCCACAACCACCTCAACCTGACTCCTACGATTATAGGTTGCTGCGACTGCTGCAAAATCTTCCCCAGAAGCTAACTTATCTGCTACAAGGGATGCAACATCTGGATCATTCACATAGATTTGCTGCACACGAATGACTCTTGCCTCATCATCACTTACTTCTTCGTTTACGCCCTCTGTCAGCGTATTGTATAGCTTCATCGCAAGTGCATAATGTTCAAAGGCCAGAGAAATATCTGCACTCTTTGCATCGATATAGTTGCGTTCTTCCTTGGACAGTCCATCATAATAAACTTTCGCTGCCTCTTCTATGGTTGCAAGTTCTTCCTCTGACAAAGCAAATCCCTGCTCCTCCGCCAAAAGCCCCATAGAGAACACACGCGCCAGTTCCGACAAGGATATGGACTTCACATAGGCCTCCAAATCCTCTGTAACTGCCTCGTGGTCCCAAAGATTGAGTCCATATGCATTCCCATAAATACTACGATAACTGCATAGATAAATCTTTGCTTCCTTGGTTGAACATTTCTCATTGTTGATTGAAAAAATTGTTTTGTTATTGACTCTTTTTCGATAAAAGACCAGCTCTGTATTTCCAACACGGCAACCCGTCAATAAACCGACTACCATGGTAAGAATCAAAGCGCCTGATATCCATCGTTTCCTCATAAAACTCCTACTAACCCTCTACTACAAGATAGCGGCCATCTGGAATAGCAAAGATTTCACTTTGTTCAAACAATTCATCCTCGCTCATCTCGTAAATATCAAGTCCAGCTTCTTCAAAGTATTCACGCACTTCCTTCTTATTCTTGCATACGACTGCCATACAATCCTCAAGAAAGAATTCTGCCTCATCCAAAGAATCTACCACGATTTCTGGAAAAAGCTGCAGCTGATTCTCAATAAATGTCTTTAATACTAATTCATCATACTCCATATGCTACCCCCTTAAAACTGATACAAATCAATTCCAATTGCTTTCAGACTTTGATACATCTTCGCAATAGGAAGTCCAACTACATTGTAATAGTCTCCATCAATTTTCTCAATATAGATTCCGCACTTTCCCTGGATTGCATAGGCCCCAGCCTTATCCATTGGCTCCCCAGTTGCAATATAACGCTTAATTTCTTCCTCTGACATCGGATGCATATGTACCTTGGTCTGCTCTACGGTACTGAATTCACCTGTTCTTCCATCGGCACCAATAATGACAAAGGTCATTCCCGTAAATACACTATGGACGTTGCCCTGAAGCATAGAAAGCATGCGCATCGCATCCGCTTCATCCTTTGGTTTGCCAAGGATCTTACCATCGTAGGCAACCACGGTATCTGAACCAATGACCAAAATGTCCTGTGGTGTTACAAGATCTGGATGTTCTGCATTGTAGGCAACAATTCCAGAAGCCACTTCCTCTGCCTTTTGCTTGGAAAGCTCCTTTACAACATCCTCTGGCACATTGGTTGTGATGATTTCCTCTCCCTTGGCTGGGCAGATTTCAAACTCAAGTCCAAGCTGTTCTAATAACTCTTTTCTTCTTGGTGAACCTGATGCTAATACGATTCGACTCATAATGTGATAACCTCCTGAAATTTGAAGGAGTAAATTAAAGTCTCCTTCTTTGTTTCATCAGACAGTGGAATTCCATAGGATTTACACAGGGCATATCCATATAAATCCAACTGCTCCTTGTATAATCCCACCAAATCCTCTTTGGTGTCAACTGCGTCTGTCTTATAATCCAGAACAACAACCCGTTCTCCCTCTTTCCAGAAGACGTCGATAATTCCCTGAATCAATACATTGGCATATTTTTCCCCTGTGTAACGCATGACAAAAGGCTGTTCCTTATAGAGTTCTCCCCTTTTCGCTGCCTCTGCCATTCTTCGCGCCACATCACTCATAAGGAAAGTATCAATCCACTCACGCTTCACTAGTCGATTCTCTTCTTTAGACAAACGACCACTGGCAAGCATTTGCTCGACCTGTTCCTTTCGGAAGGCCTGCACTGCCTCTAGATCCCTTTGATCCACCTGTAAGAGTGCCGCAAAATCGATACATTCCATAATACGGTGTGTTGCGGTTCCTCGAAGAGCGCCCGGGTTGATTCCTGCTTCCTTCGCTTCTGCTAGAATCTGCGCCCCTGCCTCCTGTGGCATGTCCTCTCTTGCGAAACGAGGGATATAGGCAGAGTGATCTTCTGCCCATAGCTCTTCCGTATCCTTCTTTGGCACAGTTGCTCCCTCTGCAGTATCAAGTTTTTCACTATCTGCCTGCAAATCACGCAGCTTTG
>JAZQQA010000179.1:0-3828 GCA_045628825.1 Agathobacter sp. | reverse complement strand
GGTTCTCATCAGGATGCCATTGCAAAGGGTATGGCATGCAGAGAAGAGAAGAAGAGCGATATGTGGACCGTGCCTTATCTTCCAATTGATCCAAAGGATGTTGGAAGAACCTACGAGGCAGATGTTATCCGAATCAACAGCCAGTCTGGTAAGGGTGGCGTAGCATACATCTTAAAGCAGAACTTTGGCATTGTGGTTCCTGAGAAGATGCGTGAGCAGTTAGGCTACATGGTAAAGCAGGTATCCGATGAGGCACATGCAGAGCTTTCTCCACAGTGGATTTATGAAATCTTTGAGAATCATTATGTAAAGCATACCCCATACTTCCGTATTCCAGAGGCACACTTCAAGCAGGTAGAGGGTATTGTGGCAGAAGTTACCATTGCAAAGGGCGAAAAAGAGACCTTAGTAAATTCCAATGGTAATGGACGCTTGGATGCAGTCAGCAATGCAATTAAGCAGTACTTTGACATTAGCTATGAACTTTCTGTTTATGAGGAGCATGCGCTTTCACAGGGATCTTCTTCTAAGGCAGTTGCTTATGTAGGTCTTACCTATCAGGGGAAAGCTTACTGGGGCGTTGGAATGCATGAGGATATTATTCAGGCATCAATTCATGCGCTTGTTGTTGCTGTAAACAACGTGCTTGAGACCTGTAGCGACGGTAGTGAGCAGGATGAGAGACTTCTTGCAATGGAGAATTTCATCCAGGCCAATTTCCAGACCGTAACGCTCTCAGACTTGGCAAGAGAGTTCCATCTCTCAGAGCCATATATCTCAAAGTACATCAAGGAGAAGTCAGGAAAGACCTTCGGTGAGTTGGTGGAAAACATTAAGATGAAAAAGGCGAAGAGCCTTCTTCGTAGTAGCGAGATGACGGTTGAGAGTATTTCTTATGTGGCTGGTTATCAGAATGTGGAGCATTTCACACGCCAGTTCAAAAAGAAGTTTGGTGTAACACCAACAGAGTATCGCGCACAGCACGAGTAAATAAGGAAATGAAAAAGGGGAGTTGCCCATTGGGCAACTCCCTTTGTTGTGCATATAAGTCTTTAATAATTGTTGTTTACACGCCCGGTAATAATCCAAGGTGCTGGCTGCTGCTTGAAGCTGTGGTTGCTTTCCAAACGGGAAACAGATACCTGAATGGTATCAACAGCATTCATACCAAGGGATTCAAGCATTCCTGCAGCTGCAGCTGCAACTTGAAAATCTAAGGTGTAAATAACGATGTTGATGTTAGGATTGAGCTTGGTTAAGCAACGGAGCTCCTTGTCCATGCTAGCACTTGCAACTAAAAATACAGTGTTTGGAACAGGAAGTCCCTGCATGGTTTCTTCGTCCACATGGTCAATGATGTTGACATTCTGAAGACCAAAGTGTGCGACGTTGTCTTCCATAGATGCGCGGTCTGAACTAGAGTACTCAACAGCAGTAACAGATCCTTCTGTAGCGATGAGTGCTGACTCAATGGCGATACTTTCTCCACCGATGACACACAAATCGTCCTCAGAATCCACAAGCATTTTGTTGAGGATGATGGCACGAATTTCACTGCCAACATAGTGGATGGATGATTTCTGGAACATATCGTTATCCAATCCGATTTTTGCAGCGTTACGCGCGTTTGGATTCAGGATGAGCATTCCGGCAGAAGCGTTGATGCCACGGTTAATCATTTCCTTAACATAGTTGTGAAGGATTGGTCCACTAGGATCACTTCCTTCGTTATACCATACCTCACACTCTCCAAGTCCTGCATTCCAAAGACGATAGAAGATGTCATCAATGCCTGCATTGGTGAAAACCATAGTGGTCTTATGTGCTTCCACGGTTGGGATGACATTCTTATTCTTTTTTGTGATATCAATCATTTTTACATGCTCTAAATCAAGGCTAGTATTCTGTGCATAATACTGGAGCCAAGAGATGATAACGTCATTGGTAAATACTTGTTTTTCCATAAGAAAACCCCCAATATTTTGATACTTTTATTTTATCAAAATATCAGGGGTTTGAACATGAAAAATATTTATCTTACAGATTAGTGAAAATCGCAGTTTCCTTCTGCAAATCACCAGCAATTCTCTGGTTCTCGTCCATACGACTGGTGATGTTGTCCATGTCGTATACAAGTGCCTGTGTGCTGTCTGCAGCACCGGTTACACCGGTAACGCCTTCATCAATTGCTGAGGTAATCGCCTGAATCGATGCAACAATTTCTTCGATGGTTGCACGAAGTACATTGGTACGCTCTGCGAAAGCGTCCATGGTTTCCTCAACATAGGTCGCATTTTGCTTGTAGGTAGAACCCTGTTCTACGAAGTTCTCAAACTCAGGTAAAATAGATTCCTGCATGAAGGTTACCAGACCGCTTGCCTGCTCAGACAAGTTATGTACGGCATCTGTAACAATCAGGTTGATCTGCTGAATGTGATTAGCAGCATCGCGGCTGGAATCTGCAAGCTGGCTGATTTCTGAAGCAACAACTGCGAAGCCCTTACCAGCATCCCCGGCTCTTGCAGCTTCAATACTGGCATTAAGAGCAAGAAGGTTGGTCTGGCTTGAAATATTAAGAATGTCGTTGGTAAGGTTGTTAACCTGATCAACAGATTTGGCGGCTTCAATTGCTTGCCCAAGGATGGTGAGGATTTCATTTACCTTAGTGGATGTAGCGTCCATGTTCTCTTGTGCTGCACGCGCCATCTCATCGGCATGGGCCTTCATGCTCTTTGAATAATCATTGAGCTCATTGGAAGACTGAGCCATAAGCTGAACTTCCTGTCCAACAGCACCTGCGTTTGCATTGATATTGCTAGCGCTGTTAGCAACCTCCTGCATGGTTGCGGCAAGCTCTTCTGTGATGGCAGAAAGGTCTGCAGCACTTTCGTTACTGGTGCGAACACTTCCGAGTACCTCGCTTACAACCTGCTCCATCTTGCCTGAGTTATCGACGATGGTAGCAAGAATTTCTTGCAGCTTCTCCATGAAGGTGTTGATACCATTTCCCAGAGCACCGATTTCATCCTTTGATGTGACAGATACGCGCTTGGTTAAATCACCTTGACCAGCTTCGATATCGGCAATAATGCCGGTAATTTCGTGCTCGGTACGAATGATCGGACGAATTACCAATTTGGCAACCACGTAGATAGATACGATAACGGCAACTAAACTAATTACAATAATCAAAATACTGCGGATGACAGCACTGGTATACACACTGGATAAGCTCTTCTTGGCTGCTTCAGATTCTTCAACAATGTGAGCGGTAATCGCACTAATGTTTTCGCTCATTGCCTTTGCATAGTTTGAAACATCGCCATTGGCAATCTGGTAAGCCATGCCTGTTTTTTGGTTGGCACTGTAAGCCATCAATTGTTTTACAGAAGCCTTGAAAAGGAGATAGTTTTGTGCAAGCTCCTGGTAGTTTGCGTCATCTGGACCGACAAATTTCTCGGCAGTTTTTAGACTGGCTTCCATTTGAAGCTCAGTGTCCTTGATGGTTTCTGTGTAGGAAATCATGGTCTCAATATTGGTTGAAATAATATGAGAAAGGGCCTGGGTATGAATGGATTGTGCCAGAGTATTTAACTCATTCATCTCATTCATAGCTACCATGTACTCATTGGCAATGATATTTGCCTTCTCATTGACATTACGGATGTTGGTGATGGCCATCATGTTGGAAAGAATACTTACAATGGCAAGCACAGCAACTGGAATGAGAATGTAATTACGAATACTTGCTTTTGACTTGTTGTTGTTCATAATTTCGTCCTCCTTCCTTTAATAAGCAGCCGTAATACGGCCAACGATTGAATCAAG
>JAZQQA010000178.1:0-11857 GCA_045628825.1 Agathobacter sp. | reverse complement strand
TCCAAGCATGATGCTTGCTTCTCCGGTCTGATCCTGCACACCCTTTGCAATGGCAAGCACATCCTTCATGATAATCTCCTGGATTTCCTGCTCATCCTGCATCGAATACATAGCATCATGGTTGAATCTCCAGCTAATGCGGTTCGCATTATCCAGCACTACATAAATCATGATCATAATAATAAGGAGAATGGCCTCTTGATTGATGCTGTTTTCTGAGGTTACTACCTTAGCTGCAACAAGACCAAATCGAACCACATCAATTGCTGCAAATAGAATTACGGAAATGCGCATCTTTTTTCTATCTGTGTACATCATAACCGCAATCAGAAGTGGAATGCAGCTTGCAATCATACAGTTATTGGTGTTGGTAATATTCGCAAGGAAATAAATCACAGAAAACTGCAGTGTACAAATGGTACTTACTCTTGGATGACTATTATCCTTTCGATAAACCATTGCACAGAAAAGAACACCAAGTACGGACCACGCCATACCAAAGAAATGCACTGGAGTAAAGCCATACTCTCTACCGAGGAACACCATATTAATGATGCAAAGAATTTCAACCATGATGGAAATCATAAATACCACACGGTTCGCCAAACGGAATTT
The DNA here is from genome assembly GCA_045628825.1 of Agathobacter sp. Lineage (GTDB taxonomy): Bacteria > Bacillota > Clostridia > Lachnospirales > Lachnospiraceae > Roseburia. The sequence goes on along the minus strand of JAZQQA010000178.1, from coordinate 11,242 downwards.
TGGTGGCTTCTCACGGTAAATTCTTCCCTCAATTTTCTTGCGCAGGTACTCTACCCGCTGCTCGTTGGTCATTTCGTCCTTGTTTACGACTTCAGCCATAATATTTCCTCCTCTGCCATGGCGACATTCTCTTCGGAATGCTCTACCTCTTTTGAAAAAATACGCACGACGTCAATTCGATCGGCCACTGTATATGTCCCCCGATCGGCCAAACGAATCGCATCCATATCACGGATGAGCAGGGTAAATTCCACTGCCATGCGCACCTTTGATAACACATTTTGGTCATACACCGCATTCATAAAATATCGAAATACGAAATAGACCAACAGATTCTCATAATCACGCTCTAGAAAGCCCTGACTTTCCAGGAAGTCTTTCACCACTTTCACATAGGCTTCGTTTCCTACAAGCCCCTGCAACTTGGCCTTTTGCTCTTCCCATTCTGCATCCAGCGTTTCCATTTCTAGGAAAATGGATAGTCGTTCTTCAAAGCGCTCTGCACTGATGTCCCATACGCTACTCCAGTCCATGCAATCTGTTACTTCTATCCTATCATTTTTGTCAGATTTATTCAATTCTTTCTGCAATTTTTCGCTATATTGCAACACTTTTACTATACGATTTTGGATGCTTTGTCCTCTATCCTGCAGTAATGCGATGATTTCCAGCTGCGCTGCATAGAGTTTTTCTACCAACTCCGCTTCATATGCCTGGGACTCTTCGTCTTCCCAGATGCCATCTTCCTCGTCTGGCTGATTCGCATCCTCATCGTCACTATCCCAGTCTGGTTCCTCTAAGGCGTAGTCAACAAAAGCAACGGGTGCCTCCCTGGTAAAAAGGATGCGTCCCACTTCTTCACAGCTTAGACTTAAGCATTTTTGCAAGACATCTCCATAATAGAGCGAAAAACGCGGATACTCTGTACAGACCTCACTTAAGGCTTCTTCTCCAAGCGCAGTTATGATATCGCAGAGGTTCTTATCATTCAAAAAAGGACAACGCCCATGTTCTCCCAATCGAAAACTATGTTCCTTGTCCTCTGTTACGTACATGTGCCCACGCAGGCGATCCCCGAAAGCGCCAGGAATCCCATGATAATATGCGCATGTATCCTCATCGATATCGATTTCCCAACCTATACAGCAGCTATCCTTGCAGCGATCCGCAATACAAGAAAACTCCTCATAATAATCTGGAACTCGTAAAATCAATTTGGATTCTCCTTATTCTCCTGCGGAATACGTGCATTGATTGCATCCCAGTCAGGTTCTTCTTTTCCTTTAAAAGCATTATATCCAATATATCCTACACAAAACAGGAAGCCGCCCACTGTGAAGGATAGTACCATCTTGATTACACACACCATCAGAAAATGAGATGTCATCGTATGTCTAGCAATTGCTGCAAGTAACTGACGCAGTGGAAGAATAAGAAGCTTCCATCCACCTACATAAATACCAGCTACCACTCCTGCGGTGTAGCACAAGCGTGCGAAAAACATTCGTATTTTTTTCATGTGCCCATCTCTCCCCTTGTAGAGACATTTTGCCATTTTTTGCTCATTTTGGCAAGTCTTTTTGGCGCATTCCTACTCTGTCGCAGGTGCTCCCGCAACCTTCTTTCCATCGAGTTCACCTCTGTGCTCACTCAGATACAACACTGCATCCAATGGCGCATGCCAGTTCTCCACCACACCATTGTTGGTGTAGGTCGCATAGACAACCCCCACCAGGTTGCCCTTTAAGTCAAAGGTTCCCGTTCCACTCATGCCAGGCTTTACGCCAGAGCTTGTCGTAAGCATTTTTCCTGGCCATCTGTCATAATTGGCATTGTTACTTAGCACCTTTAGGCGATTGATGCGATCATCCCCAGATTTCCAGAACTTGGCATAAGAAACGACCTCCTGTCCCTTTTGCAGGTTGTCATAGACATTCTGGTCTGTATAGGCTTTCTTTAAATTAATCATCACATCCGCAGGAATTGCAGACACATCCATACGGAAAAGTGATGCATCTGCGCCGTAGCCCTTCATCTTGTAGGTGGTAATGCTCTCATAGGTGCAATCCTTAAGTTCCCCATGCGTCCAGAAGATAAAGTTGGTACGATCATGCATGCTCTTAACACAATGTTCATCCGTAATGGCATAGATGTATTCTGGGGTAATATCAAGAATGAATCCAGAACCAGAATACTGTCCAGTATAGCCCTGCTCAATCTGTTTTTGGGTAAGTCCCTTCCACATATCAAAAAGGCATGGCTCAACCAGTTTGATCATCTGATCATAATTTTCTTCCTTTAATGGCTCATAGGAAAACAGATCGTATTTGCACAGAATTTCCATATCCTCTTTGTTCAGTCCCACACGGAAATCTGCTGGAATATCCTTTTTATCCTGTACAACATGCACCAGCATGTCGCCTTCGTTGGTAATGCCATGACAATCTTCTACAATAAAGTGCGCATTGATATCATGATTCTTCCCACCTATGTCCGCACTTCTTTGCACCTCATCCTTATTCACAAGCTGTAGGCTCGGGAACACAAGCAGTCCCTCTTCGTTGGTCTCACACAAAAGTCCCTCGGCCTCGTCATAGGCAAAGACACTTTTCTCCACTGCGTTTAGGTCGGTAGACAAATACCAAGCTTCTTTCCTCAAATTCAAGAACTGCGGAACTGTATCTACTTCTACCGCAACCTCCACAATGGTCTCGTTATCTGAAGGATCCTTGGCGCTAATCTGGAACTTATAGGTTCCAAGGGTCGTATTCTGAATGATGTTATTGCTTTGTCCCACCACGGAAATGGTCACGTCATTGGACGCATCCGTGCAAGAAGTAATAAATTCCTCCACATCGTGAGGCTGCCCTTGTCCAATATAATATGGAGCCGCAATCACTTTGATTTCTGGCGCAATAGTATCTACAATGTGAATCTGATAGACATAGGTATTTTCACTATGGAATAGGAAACGCGTATAGGTAACCGAAGCCTCATATTCTCCTGCCTTTGTCTGGTCAACCTTTGTAATGTCAAGGCGTGCTTCCGCTATCAGTTTTTCATCGCCCCGTACATAGTCATAGATATCCGTCGTCAAAGGCTCACCCAACTCCACGGTAAGCTCTGTGGTCTCCTGAAAAACCTTTGGCCAAATATAAATCACAACCCCGATTATGATTACAAGCGCGCAACTCACAAGAATCCAAATCCATACCTTCTTGGAATTCTTCTGTCCCCCATCTGCTGCACTCTGCAATTCCACTTCTGGAACTGTATTCATCTCTTCTCCCATGTTTCCCTCCAACATAGTACTAATTTCACACTCTATTGTATTCTTTTTGCAGAATGGTTACAATAAAAAATAACGAATTGCATTGCTATCTAGGGAGGAATTTCCATGAATTACGCTGAAGTAAAATACTGTGACATTGCAAACGGAATTGGTTGTCGCACCGTGCTTTTTGTATCGGGTTGTCGCAACGCTTGCATTGGCTGTTTTCAGCCTGAGACTTGGGCCTTCGATTTCGGTCAAGGCTTCGATGAAAAAATACAACAGGAAATTCTTGCTTCCCTTGCCCCTGCATATATCCAGGGTCTTACTCTCCTAGGAGGAGACCCGATGGAGGAAGAAAACCAGGAGGCATTGGTGCCATTCCTTCGCAAAGTAAAAGAAGCCCATCCAACCAAGGACATCTGGGCTTACACTGGTTATATCTATGATCAGGATTTGGTTGCTGGTGGAAGAAAGCACACTCCATTTACAGACGAAATGCTTTCTATGATTGATATTCTTGTGGATGGTCCATTTATCCAGGAAGAAAAGGATATCACCCTTCGCTTCCGTGGTTCAAGGAATCAGAGAATCATTGATATGAAAAAAACGCTGGCAGACGGAATCGTTGTGACTTCTGAATATGAAGTAAGATAAATAATAACGCCATGTACGAAAGTACATGGCGTTTCTTACTCTTTATTCAACATCTGCAAAATACGCATCGATTCCATCTGCCATGCCTTCTGCCATAAGTAGCTGGTAATCTTCGCTTGCCATCAGAAGGTCTTCCTCCTGATTGGTCATATATCCCATCTCAATAATGGTAACTGGCACCGTGCACCAGTTGATTCCGCTCATGGTGTTGGTTTCCCACACATATTCCTTGCGGCATCCAGTCTTTTCCACAAAAGCATCCAATACCTTTTCCGATAAGAGCTTACTCTGCTCTGCCATATCGCCATTATAAGGATTGCTTGGCTTTTGACAAATGGTCATGGCACCGTGGGCGCTACTTGCGTCTGCTCCATTGGCATGGATGCGAATGAAAGCATCTGCTCCTGCTTCGTTGGCCATAATAGCACGCTCACTGTTACTGATATCTACATCATGCTCTGTACGAATCATGAGCACCTCATATCCGCGAGCCTCAAGCTCCGTCTGCAGCTTCAGTGCCACCTGAAGGGTCAGTTCATACTCATGCAATCCCGACGCTTTTCCCTGGGTTCCACCAGCGACCTTGTACTTTGTTTCTGATGCTCCTGGTCCAATTGGCTCTTTGCTGAAATTGCCTTTTCTCTGGTGCCCTGCATCGATGGCAATCAGTTTGCCATTGGTAAGTGGCTCTGTCTCCGGAGGTAATGTTTCTGGTGGTAGTGTCTCTAACACCGCTGGCGCAGTTGTCTCCTCTGGCAAAACAGATGCTTCCTTGCCATGATTCGTATTTCTTTGTATTCCCCAAAACACAAGTCCAAGCATCGCGAAGAGAAGAAGCGATACCTGTAATATAGTGATTCTCTTTTTCATTTTATTTCCTTAGCATTTTTCTATATCATTTCTTTTCCATTATAAAAGAAGTGCTTTTTCATAGCAAATAAAAAAGGGCACCCTTATTCAGAGTGCCCCTCCAGTATGAACTTACTAATAAGTGAACTTTGACACCTCGCCCTGAAGTTCTCCAGATACATCCAGGTTGTCCTGTGCATCCGTGGTAAGATTTGCCATACTATTGGCAATATCTACGGTTGAGGTTGTAACATTGGTAATACCCTGTGCAGTTTCTTCCACTGCGATATTGATAAATCCAATGGCTTCCTTGATGGCATCCATTGCAAGCTGTACCTGTGAACACTCCTCAGCAAAATCGTTCATAGCAGTTGCCATACCTGAGATATCCTCCTGATATGCGCCAGTTAGCTTTTCTACGCCTTCACGACCCTCTGCATTTGACTGAATCAAGGTATCTGCAATCAGACTTGCCATGTGTGACAGGTCATCAACACTGGCAATAACACCATTTGAAATCACCTGAATATTATTGGCTGTCTCACGAGAACTATCAGCAAGCTGACGAATCTCATCTGCAACGACTGCAAATCCCTTACCTGCTTCACCAGCACGGGCAGCCTCAATACTTGCATTCAGTGCAAGAAGGTTGGTCTGAGAAGCAATGTTAAGAATATCCTCAGTAAGTCCAGTAATCTTATCTACTTCCTTGGCTGCTTCCATGCTTACCTGAAGCTTGCCAACGATTTCTTGTGCCTTAGCATCACTTTCATCACGATCACGTAACGATTCGGTTCTCATCTGTTCAACCTTAGACAAGATCTGATGTGACTGTGCTGACTGCTGTTGTGCTTCACTAAATACACCATCTACAAGGCCAGTAACCATATCTACCTGATCGGTTACCTGCTGTAAAGAAGCACTGGTCTCTTCACTGGATGCAGACATCTGCTCCATGGTAGAAGATACATTACTAATCTCATCTTCTGTGCTGGCAATGCTATCACGAACTCCAGAAGAAATGTTATTGAGTCTCTCAGAGTTGGTACCAAGCATAGTCATAATACCCTGCAAGGTATCCATGAATTTATTGATACTAGCACTAATATGTCCAACTTCATCGTATGACTTAATTGGAAGACGAATGGTAAGATCACCCTGTCCAGCCTCGATATCACGAACAATACCATTGATGGTAGCAGTTGCTTTACGAAGCGGAGTAATCATAGAAATCAGTACAACGGTAAGAAGTGCGGTACCAAGTGCACTGGCCACTATGATAATCGCAACCGCAGTTCCAAAGAAAGCTGCTCTTTCATCTGCAAAGTATGCATCGGATACGGTTACTTCACATACGAAATTATCCGTTGCCAAAAATCCCATATACATCTGTTCATCGGTATAAGGCATCTGGAAGTCATAACATCCAGTACCCATTGCAAGAAGACTATTCCACTGCTCTGGGTTAATCTCGCTCATGTTGACATTGAGGATAGAGTCTGTATCAAGGGAGGCTACCAAAACACCTGCACGGTCAAATAAGGTAATATCATGCTCACTATCTGCGATGATGGTGCTTGCCATGGTAGCAAGATCAATGGAATTGTTAACAGAACCAATCACTTTTCCAGATGCTGGATCCTTAACTGCATAGGCAATAACATATACTGGATTACCAGTCACTGGTGAAACATTGTTACCAAAGAAATATCCATTTGCAAGACACTCCTGATAGAATGGCTCTGCTCCAACATCATGCAAGGTTGCATTGCCAAGACAATCTGCAAGGCCAGCACTACCTGCGGTTACAAAGAAATTTTCATATAAGTTGCCAGAACTCTGTTCGATTTCACCAAGCAAAGCAGCAAGCTCTCTTTGTGCTGCTGGATCAAGCTCCTTTGTCTCTGCATACAGCTTACAAGCCTCAACGACAGTACCATTCTTTGCGATGCTCATGGTAAGAGATTTCTGCGCATCGATGTACTGCTCTAGCGCGGTACCCTTAGATATCGCAATCGACTGCAAATTCTCCAAGGTATTGCTTTCAAGCTTTGAAATCGCTACCTTGGCAGCGATAAGCTGCGCAATAGTCATGGACAGAATCAATCCTGTGATTGCAACAATCAGGATCTTGACGGTCATTTTCATGCCGCGCTTTTCACCAGAATTACTCGTTTTCTTACCCATAGTTTTTCTTCTCCCAAAAAAATATAGTCTTTTGTAACTTTTGTATGATGAATCACTGTATCCCCCTACTTTTTCATACAAAAGTACTATAACCTCATAGTACTACTTGTCCCATCTGATTACAACTATCTTTTTTGCCAATCGCTGTCCCAATCGGGAAATAATACAAAAGCGGTTGCAAATAGCTTGCAACCGCCTTATAATCTAGTTAAGAGATCTAAGGATATTCGCTTGTCCGATGGTCATCGGAAACTAAATAAAGGTTATCTAGTTACAAACGGCTATTCCCTATTGCAGTAGGGGATAGCCATTTTACTTTCTATCGTGGTGGTTATCTATATATGCCAATGCGGCAAACACTACCAGGAGTAGTGTCAACACTTCAAGTGTATTCATAGCGTTCTCCTTTCCGTTTCCGAAAAGTACCACCAGACTATCCCTACAATATTCCTAACTGATTACTTATTTATTTTATCATATTTTACACACGCAAACAAGTGTTCGCTTATTGTTCTACTTTTCCCACATCTAACGTCATTTATCAGACTTTTCCTCGTGCACTGATACGTAACCTCATAAGCAAACAAAAGCCCTTGATTTCTCAAGGGCTTCTGGTTGCTTTTCAATTATAAATGAAGAACTCGCTCTTTAATCTCCTGGGTTCTTCCCTGGTTCCAGAACTGGGTTCCGATGTAACCACAGGTACGACGAGCAACTGACATATGATCCTGGTCTGTGTTGCCACAGTTTGGACATCTCCAAATCAGCTTATTCTCATCCTCAACGATTTCGATTTCTCCATCGTATCCACAATTCATACAGTAGTCAGACTTGGTATTAAGCTCTGCATACATGATGTTATCGTAGATATACTGCATTACGCTAAGTACTGCCGGGATGTTATCCTGCATGTTAGGTACTTCTACGTAAGAGATTGCTCCTCCTGGTGAAAGTGCCTGGAACTGAGACTCGAACTTGAGCTTGTCAAATGCATTGATGTCCTCAGTAACATGTACATGGTAGCTATTGGTAATGTAGTTCTTATCGGTAACGCCTTCAATTACGCCGAAACGCTTCTGGAGGCATTTAGCGAACTTATAGGTAGTTGACTCAAGTGGTGTGCCATAAAGTGAGAAGTCAATGTTGGTCTCTGCCTTCCACTTAGCACAAGCATCATTCAAGTACTGCATAACCTTAAGTGCGAATGGAGTTCCAACATTTGGCTCGGTGTGAGGTACACCTGTCATATACTTGGTACACTCGCAAAGTCCTGCGTATCCAAGAGAAATGGTAGAATATCCACCAAATAATAACTTATCAATGGTCTCACCCTTCTTAAGACGAGCAAGTGCACCATTCTGCCAGAGAATTGGAGCAACATCAGAAGGTGTTCCAAGAAGTCTCTTATGGCGGCACATAAGTGCAGTGTAGCAAAGCTCAAGTCTCTCATCGAAGATCTGCCAGAACTTCTCCATATCTCCTTCGGAAGAGCAAGCAACGTCTACAAGGTTCAAGGTAACAACACCCTGGTTGAAACGTCCGTAGTACTTGCCTTCGCCCTCTACATAGTTGCCTGCATTTGCAACGTTCTCAGTGGTTCTATCTGGAGTAAGGAATGAACGGCAACCCATACAGGTGTAGCACTGTCCCTTACCAGTCTTGTCAACCTTTAACTCCTTCATCTTCTTCTCTGAGATGTAGTCAGGAACAAGACGCTTTGCAGAACACTGTGCAGCAAGCTTGGTAAGCTCCCAATAAGGAGTTCCTTCTGCAATGTTATCTTCCTCTAATACGTAGATGAGCTTAGGGAATGCTGGAGTAATGTATACTCCCTTTTCATTCTTAACACCCTTGATTCTCTGATGAAGCATCTCCTCGATGATTGCTGCAAGGTCAGCCTTGGTCTGAGGATCTGATACTTCGTTCAAATACATAAGAACTGTGATGAATGGAGCCTGTCCATTGGTAGTCATAAGTGTGATTACCTGGTACTGAATCATCTGAACACCACGGTTAATCTCTTCCTTAACACGAAGTTCTACAATCTTCTTAATCTTCTCTTCGTCAGCCTCGATGCCTGCCTCTTCGAATTCCTTCATAACCTGGTCACGGAACTTAAGACGGCTTACCTGAACGAATGGAGCAAGGTGTGAAAGCGAAATACTCTGTCCACCATACTGGCTGCTGGCAATCTGCGCAATTGCCTGTGTTGCAATGTTACATGCTGTTGAGAAACTCTTTGGAGGATCAATCATGGTTTCTGAAATAACGGTACCATTCTGAAGCATATCCTCTAAGTTTACGAGACAGCAGTTGTGCATATGCTGTGCAAAGTAATCTGCATCATGGAAATGGATTAAGCCCTTCTCGTGTGCCTCTACAATTGCTTCTGGAAGAAGGAATCTTCTTGTAATATCCTTAGAAACCTCACCAGCCATGTAGTCACGCTGTACACTATTTACCGTAGGATTCTTGTTAGAGTTCTCCTGCTTTGCCTCTTCATTGTTGCACTCAAGAAGACTAAGAATCTGCTCATCCGTAGAGTTAGACTTACGAACCAAAGCTCTTCTATAACGATAAGTGATATAGTTACGTGCTACGGTAAACGCATGCTGATTCATGAGCTGGTTCTCTACCATATCCTGGATTTCCTCTACGGATGGAGAACGCTTCATATTTTCGCAGGCAAGCTCTACATTGCGTGCGATCTCAAGAATCTGTTCATCCGTTAATTTCTCGTAGTCGATAACGGAAGCATTGGCCTTATTAATCGCTGCAATGATCTTCTGAATATCAAATGTTGCTTCACTACCACTTCTCTTAATAATCTTCATCTTACAACTCCTTACTTATCTATCACACAGATATGCCCATCTGCCCATGCGCATACCTCATCATCCAAAATCAATTATACAATATATAGTGGTCTTGTCAATCAATTAAATCTAGATTATGTGGTTTGCTCATATAGTGAAACATCGCGTGAAACCCTTGATTTTTCGCCCTTTTACTTGGCTCATCATCATTTTATACAATTTTAAGATTTATTTTTGTGACATTTTTTCATGCAAAAATGCTTGCTCCGTCTACCACATATAGTTGTTTTCTTTCGTTTATAGATACTAGATATAGTAGAAGCTCCCTATCATTTTTCCTCCCAAAACCGACCAGCGGGTCGGTTGACATGTAAAAAGGAAGTCTGTAAACTAGTACATTAGTACAACATGCTTATTTTGTATTTATATAAAGAAAAGAAAGGAATTATTTCTATGCTGAAAACACTCGCAAAGCATTTAAAAGAGTATAAAGCAGCGTCCATCGCTACCCCTCTTTTTATGCTTCTAGAAGTATTGATGGAGACCTTAATCCCATTCCTTATGGCTTCCATCATTGATGACGGAATCTATGCCGGTGACATCGGCCATGTCTACGTGGTTGGTGCCTGTATGATTGCCGCTGCAATCGTAAGCCTTTTTGCAGGTCTTGGCGGAGCCAAATATGGCGCGAAGGCTGCTATGGGATTCGGCCGTAACTTAAGAAAAGCAATGTTTGAGAACGTGCAGAAGTTCTCTTTTGCCAATATTGATAAGTTTTCCACCGGTTCTTTGGTGACGCGTCTGACGAATGACGTCACCCAGGTCCAGATGCTGGTAAACATGCTGCTTCGGATGGCACTTCGTGCCCCGGGTATGATGATTGCGGGCCTTGTCATGGCCATCGCCATCAGACCCTCTCTGGCAATGGTTTTCTGCGTCAGCATGCCGATCCTGTTGATCATCGTCGGTTTGATTGTCATGGCCGGCTTCCCCCGGTTCCAGGCGATGCAAACCAAGGTGGATGCGCTGAACTCCACGGTCCAGGAAAACGTTACCAATGTGCGTGTTGTTAAGAGTTTTGTCCGGGAAGAGCATGAAGTTGAGAAATTCAAAACAGCCAACCGGAACTTAAAGAAAAACGGCATGGCAGCCATGCGGATCGTTATTTTGCTGTCCCCCATCATGACCATTATCATGAACGGCACCATCATTGCGATCCTGTTATTGGGCGGTCCCATCGTGTTAAACGGCGACATGCAGATCGGTGATCTGTCCCTGTTTGTGACCTATTCCACCCAGATCCTGTCCTCGTTGATGATGATCACCTTCCTTTTGATGATGGCCTCCCGTGCCATGGCATCCGCCAAGCGTATCAAGGAAGTTATCTGCGAAGTGCCGGACATCAATGATGATGCGGCGACTCGGAAGGATGCGACTGTTACCGGCGGCGAAGTGACCTTTC
>JAZQQA010000177.1:0-20424 GCA_045628825.1 Agathobacter sp. | reverse complement strand
CTGAAGCTCTTATCGTTGAGCTTGAGAAGGCAGCAGCAGCTGGATGTCCAGATGCTAAGGAAGCAATCGCTAAGAAGGACTACCTCGCTAAGAAGTCTGTATGGATCTTCGGTGGTGACGGATGGGCTTACGATATCGGATACGGCGGATTAGACCACGTACTTGCTTCTGGTGAGAATGTTAACGTAATGGTATTCGATACCGAGATGTACTCTAACACAGGTGGACAGGCTTCTAAGGCTTCTAACATCGGTGAAGTATGTCAGTTCGCTGCAGCTGGTAAGGAAGTTGGCAAGAAGTCACTTTCTGAAATCGCTATGCAGTATGGCTATGTATACGTAGCTCAGATCGCTCTTGGTGCTAATATGGCACAGGCAGTTAAGGTTATCGCTGAGGCAGAAGCTTACAACGGACCTTCCCTCATTATCGGATATGCTCCATGTGAGTTACACGGTATTGCTAAGGGTGGTATGAACCACTGCCAGGATGAGATGAAGTTCGCTGTTAAGGCAGGATACTGGAACCTCTTCTCATTCAACCCAGCTCTTAAAGCTGAAGGTAAGAATCCATTCACCCTTACCTCTAAGGAAGGTGACGGATCTTATCAGGAATTCCTTAACAACGAGGCTCGTTATACTCGTCTTGTTAAGCCATTCCCAGAGCGTGCAGAGAGACTCTTCGCTGCTTCAGAAGAAGCTGCAAAGGAGAGATTCGAGCACTTACAGAGACTCATCGAGCTCTACAAGTAATCGAAGCTTACGCTTAAGAATTAAGGAGTGCGACTCACATATGTGGGTCGCACTTTTTTTTACTTCATAGGAAATTACTATGAAGCAATGTAGATTCTCGGTGGTACAACATAGGGAAATATGGTAGAATGAAAAGAAAAACCTAGGGGGACACAATGGAAAAGTCAAAAGTATATTTTACTGATTTTAGAACTGGTCTTGGCGTTGGATTGCCAGAGAAGTTAGCAAAGCTTTGCCGTAAGGCAGGCATTATGGATATGGATATGGACGGAAAATTTGTTGCAATTAAGATGCACTTTGGTGAGCTTGGCAACATCGCATACCTTCGCCCAAATTATGCAAAAGCAGTTGCAGACCTTGTTAAGGAAGCAGGCGGAAAGCCTTTCCTTACAGATTGTAATACCTTATATCCGGGATCTCGTAAGAACGCGTTGGATCACTTGGACTGCGCACAGATTAATGGATTCAATGAAATTACCACTGGATGTCACGTCATTATTGGTGATGGACTTCGTGGAACAGACGATGTGGCCGTACCTGTTGTAGGTGGTGAGTATTGTACAGAGGCTTATATTGGCCGTGCAATCATGGATGCGGATGTATTCATTTCGCTGAACCACTTCAAGGGACATGAGGCAACTGGATTCGGTGGCGCAATTAAGAATATTGGTATGGGCTGCGGTAGCCGAGCAGGTAAAATGCATCAGCACAACCAGGGTAAGCCAGTTGTAAAGGAGAGCAAGTGCCGTTCATGTAGACGCTGTGCAAAGGAATGTGGTTCCGATGCGATTCATTTTGAATCTGGAAAAGCTTATATCAATCCAGAAGAGTGTAAGGGATGCGGTCGTTGTATTGGTGCCTGTGGCTTTGATGCAATCCATAACCCTAATGATAATGCCAACGAAGTTCTTGGCTGCAAGATGGCAGAGTACTCTAAGGCTGTTCTTGATGGAAGACCACATTTCCATATCAGCTTGATTGTAGATGTATCACCAAACTGTGATTGCCATAGTGAGAATGATGCACCAATTCTTCCAAACATTGGTATGCTTGCAAGCTTTGATCCGGTTGCGCTTGATCAGGCATGTGTAGATCTTGCACAGGCTGCAGAGCCAATCCGTAACTCTCAGCTGGGAGACAATCTTGCAACACCAGGCTGGAACTTCCATTACGATCATTTCAAGGACTCTAATCCAAATGTTCGTTGGGAAGAGACCATTGCGCATGCTGAGAAGATTGGTATTGGTAGCAGAAGCTACGAGTTAATTACCATGTAAAAGTGGATAGACAAGCTTGGGATAAATGGTTATAATTTATCTTATAGTAGTATGCTTGGAGGAAGATTACACATGAGTAGCCTTTTTGATTCTTTTTCTGTAAGGCGTAGACAGGCCGCTATGGCATCGCAGCGCGCGAGGGCACGAGAAGCCAGCCTACAGACTAGAATTGTTCAACCACAGAAAAGAATAGAAGAAGTGTATGAAGCTCAGGCGCAAGAGGAATTGGAGAACGAGACAGAGATGGATTATACGCCAACAGTAGGACCTAAGACAACTGAGGCTGTGTCAGGGGATGACTATTTATTAGCACAAATTGATGAATTTCGTGAAAAGGCAGAGCAACTGCAGACTCTTTTACGTACAAAGGAGGAGAAAGCAGTAGAATTACAGCGTGTTGTTGCAGAGCGAGAGCGTAAGGCAGAGGCTTTAAGTGAACTTGTTGCAGAGCGCCAGGTTCGCGCAGATGGATTTACCAAGGCTGTTGAGGAAAAGTTGGATCTCCTTATGGAGCAGGTAGACGGCAAGCTGGATGCCATTGGAGAAACGGTTGCAAAAGAGCTTAAGGATGGAAGAGCGGCAGAAGAGGCACGCCTTACAGAAATCCAGGAACAGTTTATGCAGGAACTTGCAACTGTAAAAGCCGATTTGTCAGAGAAGATTCATACGGAGAATGTGCAAAGCTACCGTAATATGTCTGAGCTTGTGAAGAATGTGGAGTCACGTTTGGACAAGATGGAAGAGTTGGATGGTAAGCTTAAGAGTCTTAAGAGCATGGCAATCGCATTGATTGTATGTGCAGCAATCAATCTTGGTGGAGTTGTATTCCTTATTTTGATGAAGCTTGGTATGCTCCCATTTCTCGTGATGTAGATAGGAAAGAAAATGCAATCCTTATTAGGATTGCATTTTTTGCATCTTTATTGTATATTTGTTTTTTGAATTTGGAGGAGAACAATGGAAGAAAAACAGGTATGGGTAGTCGGACATAAGAACCCAGATACAGATTCAATTTGTGCTGCAATTGCGTATGCAGATTATAAGAATCAATTAGAAGAAAAATCGCCAATGACCTATGGTGTTCACACCGTATATGAGGCTAAGCGCGCAGGTAGTGTTAGCGCGGAGACCCAGTATGTCTTGGATCGTTTTGGTGCTGCTGCGCCAGAAGAAATTGATGACGTAGGAACACAGATTAAGGATATTACCATTAGTAAAACGGCAGGTGTTGCAGGTGGTATTTCGATGAAGCGCGCATGGGAAATGATGCAGACCCTTCGTGTCGTAACCCTTCCCGTTGTCAATGATCGCGGTCAGCTTGATGGATTAATTGTGACTGGCGATATTGCAAAGTCCTACATGGATGTCTATGACAATGCCATCCTTTCTACTGCAAGAACCCAGTATAAGAACATCATCGATACCTTGAATGGTACTTTGATTACAGGCAATGAGCACGGATATTTTGTTCGTGGTAAGGTAGTTATTGGACAGGGAACTACGGAGATGATGGAAGACTGTATCGACAGTGATGATCTTGTTATTATTGGTAACAGGGAGGATTCACAGCTTTTATCCATTTCAGAGAACTGTAGTTGCCTCATAGTAACCAATGGATTTGAAGTAAGCCGTGAAGTGATAGAAGCAGCGAACCATCGTGATGTTGTGGTTATTAGTACACCATACGATTCATTTACCGTGGCACGACTCATTAATCAGAGTATGCCAATCAAGCACTTCATGACGAAGAAGGATATTGTGCACTTCCATGTAGATGACTATGTAGATGAAGTGCGTGAAATTGTGGCCAAGATTCGTCACCGTGATTTCCCAGTTATGGATGAGAATCAGAATTATGTGGGTATGATTTCTAGACGAAACCTCATGAGTACCCAGAAAAAACGCCTGATTCTTGTGGATCACAACGAGAAATCACAGGCAGTTGCCAATATTGAGGAAGCAGAGATCTTGGAAATCATTGACCACCACAGACTTGGAAGCTTGGAAACCATGGCTCCGGTATATTTCCGCAATCAGCCACTTGGATGTACCTCTACCATTATTTATCAGATGTATGTGGAACGTGATCTTACAATTACGAAGCAGATTGCAGGACTTCTTTTGTCAGCAATTTTATCGGATACTTTGATGTTCCGTTCCCCAACCTGTACACCAGTGGATAAGGAAGCGGCAATGAAGCTTGCAGAAATTGCAGAAGTGGATCCGACTGAGCTTGCACAGAAGATGTTCGAGGCAGGAAGCGACTTCGATAAGAAAACGGAAGAAGAAATATTAAATCAGGATTTCAAAATCTTTTATTCTGGAGATGTTTCCTTTGGCGTTGCGCAGGTAAGTGCCATGAGCCGTACAGAGCTTGATAAGGTGCAAAAGCGTATAGAACCAAAGCTTGAGCAGATGCTTGGTGAAAAGAAGATTGATATGATGTTTGTTATGTTAACAGATATTCTGACCGAGACCACATTCTTAGTTTATCGTGGTAACGGAGCCATGAATCTTGTGCGCGAAGCCTTTAACGAGGCCCATGAAGGCGGCGTTGCGTTAAAGGGCGTAGTATCCCGTAAAAAGCAGCTGATTCCAGCCCTTATTAATGCCTTGTCAGAACGTTAGCCTCTTTTATTTCTCTTGGGCTATGTCCGAACTGCTTTTTGTAGGCACGTGAAAAGGTTGAGTAGTTGTGAAAGCCACAGGCGTAGCAGGCATCTGTTACAGTCGTACCACCTTCGATTAGGTCTTTTGCCATGAGAAGGCGCTTGGTACTTACATAGTTGCCAAGGGTGAAGCCAGTTTCTTCTTTGAAGGTATGCATCAGATAGTAACGGCTAAGGTAAAAGGCACCCGCTAAGTCGTCGATGCTTAATTCCT
Organism: Agathobacter sp.; assembly: GCA_045628825.1. Lineage (GTDB taxonomy): Bacteria > Bacillota > Clostridia > Lachnospirales > Lachnospiraceae > Roseburia. The sequence continues at coordinate 15,515 of JAZQQA010000177.1, read as the reverse complement.
CTGTGAGGTGGGCATTGACATAGTCTATAATTTCAATAATTTTTCGGTTTGAGGCGGTAGTATCCAAATATTCAATGCCGTTTCGAATCGCAATTCGATTGAGCTGTATCATGAATTCTAGGAATAGTGTTCTGTGATACAGCTCATTTGCAAATAGTGAAGAATCAAATGATTTTTCCAGTTCCAAAGCAATTTGCCCAAGGCGACTATTGGAAAATGCGGGAACACGGAGCACATGAGATTGTTTCTCATGGGCGCGCATAAGACATGCACTTAAGGAATCTCCATTGCAATCATACATGGCAAGGAAATCCTTGGAAATGTATATAATGATGCGCTCGTAGCTAGTATTGTCATGGAGAATTGGACGATGCACTTCACCGGCAGGAACAAAGACAATGTCTCCCGGAGATAAGTCGTAGGTTCGCCCTTCGACAAGGTAACTTACATTTCCGCTTAAATAAATGAGAATCTTATGAAAGTCATGAAAGTGAAAAGCAACTTCATCCATATGATCTCCTACAAGGTGGAAAATACGGAAGTCATCATTCAAATATCCAGTTTTCGCATAGTTGGTATTTTCATAAGAAGTCATTTGGAAAACCTCCCAAGTGTAGTATAATATTCTATAGATATCATAGAGGTTTAGAGCATTATTTGCAATGTATTTTGCATTATATAGGATTTGCCTGCAAATAATGCATGGTATACTAGTGGTAATGTGAAATATCTATGTACAGATAAAGGCATGATAGGAAAGGAATCGGATATGAAATTTACAAAGATGCACGGATGTGGCAATGATTATGTATATGTGAATTTGTTTGAGGAGAAGCTTGCAGATGCGCCTGCACTTGCAAGAGCAGTCAGTGATCGTCATTTTGGTATTGGTTCAGATGGAGTGATTACCATCGGACCAAGTGATATTGCAGATTTTCGTATGCGCATCTACAATGCGGATGGTTCAGAGGCTGAGATGTGTGGAAACGGAATCCGTTGCGTAGCAAAGTATGTATATGATCATAAGCTGACCGACAAGACAGAAATTGCAGTGGAGTCTGGCGCAGGAATTAAGTATCTGACTTTATACGTGGAAAATGGAAAGGTTGCTCAGGTGCGTGTGGATATGGGAGAACCAATTCTTACACCAGCAGAAATTCCAGTCCTTGCGGATGGAGAACGTGTCATTGATGAGCCAATTGAAGTTTGCGGCAAAGAATGGAGAATGACTTGTGTTTCCATGGGCAACCCACATGCAGTTGTATTTGTAGATGACGTGGCAAACTTCCCGATTGAGCAGTATGGTCCATCTTTTGAGAAGCATGAGAGATTTCCAAAGCGAACCAACACAGAATTTGTTCAGGTGATTTCGAGAACGGAAGCTTCCATGAGAGTATGGGAGAGAGGTTCTGATGAGACCTGGGCATGCGGTACTGGAACCTGTGCTACGGTTATGGCTTTGATTTTGAATGGATTAACAGAAAATAAGGTATTGGTTCACCTTCGTGGTGGAGACCTTACCATTGAATACGATGAAAAGACCAATCATGTATTTATGACAGGCCCGGCGACAGAAGTGTTCCAGGGCGAGATTGCATGGGAATAAGGGTTCAAGCATACAGCATAGAAATGAACTGTTGATGAAAATGAGGGTGAAGTTAAATGAAGATTAAAGAATTGATAGAAAGAATGGATTATGAGCTCCTGACAGGAACACTTGAAACAGAGATTTCTACCTTGGTCTATGATTCAAGAAAGGTAGAGAATGGATCCGTATTTGTATGTATTTCAGGTGCAGTAAGAGATGCGCATGATTTTATACCGGATGTAGTTGCAAAGGGTGCGGCTGCCATTGTTGTAGAAAAGGATGTGACTCCAGTAGAGGGCGTTACTTATATTAAGGTGACTAGTACCAGACTTGCTTTGGCCTGTATGTCCGCAGCATATTTCGGATATCCAGCGGAATCTCTTAAGACCATTGGTGTGACTGGAACAAAGGGTAAGACAACAACCACTTACATGGTGAAGTCGATTTTGGATTCTGCAGGCATTCAGACTGGTCTGATTGGAACCATTGAAGCCATTATCGGCGAGGAAAAGATTCCAGCGGCAAATACGACGCCAGAGTCTTATGTGGTACAGGAATATTTCCGCCGCATGGTGGACGCTGGCATGGATGCGGTTGTTATGGAGGTATCTTCTCAGGCATTGATGCAGCACAGAGTCAGCGGATTTACCTTTGACCTTGGCGTGTTTACCAACCTTGAACCAGATCACATTGGAGAAAATGAGCACAAGGACTTTGCGGATTATATGCATTGTAAGAGCCTTTTGTTCCAACAGTGTAAGAAGGGCCTGTTTAATGGAGATAGTGAGCATTTGGAAGGAATTCTTCTGGGACATACCTGTGAGGTTGAGACCTTTGGCTATGGAGAACAGAATGATTTGCGCGCAACCAATGTGGAACTCATGAATGAAAAGGGAGTTCTTGGTGTGAAATACCAGGTGTCTGGCAATATGAATTTCTCTGTAGAAGTGAATGTCCCAGGTAGCTTTAGCGTCTATAATTCATTAACGGCGATTGCAATCTGTGAGCAGTTTGGTGTGAGCCTTGATAAGATTCAGGCTGCACTTATGAATGTGCATGTAAAGGGCCGTATCGAGATGATTAAGGTGAGTGATCGTTATACGCTTATGATTGATTATGCGCATAACGCGATGGCGCTTGAGAGCTTGCTTACTACCTTGAAGGCCTATGATCCAGGTCGTTTGGTTTGCCTTTTTGGATGTGGTGGAAATCGTGCAAAGTCTCGTCGTTATGAGATGGGTGAGGTGTCTTCTAGACTTGCAGACCTTACAGTCGTAACTTCTGATAACCCACGTAACGAAGAGCCAATGGATATTATTGGAGATATTCTTATTGGTGTTGCCAAGGCGGACGGCGCATATGTAACCATTCCAGACCGTAAGGAAGCAATTGCCTACTGCATGAAAAATGCACAGGATGGTGATATCGTAGTATTGGCTGGTAAGGGGCATGAAGATTACCAGGAAATTAAGGGAGTGAAGTACCATATGGACGAGAGAGAATTGATTGCTGAGGTTCTCGCTGAGAATCCGGATTTGAAATAGACAATCATTTTTCCAAGAGGAAGTATCTATGAGCAAACAGCATTGGAAGGGTGGCAACATGCTAAACCCTGTACCTGCAGTAATGGTGAGCGTGCAGGGCAAAGATGGAAGTGACAATATTATTACAGTAGCCTGGGCGGGAACGGTATGTACCAATCCGCCGATGGTATCTATATCTGTTCGACCAGAACGTCATTCTTATCACATGATAGAGGAGAGCGGCGAATTTGTAATTAACCTGGTAAATGAGGATTTGGTATACGCCTGCGATTTTTGCGGTGTGAGAAGCGGAAGAGATTTGGATAAGTGGAAGGAAATGAAGCTTACGAAGACATCGCTCCCACATGTAAAGGCTCCCGGCATAGCCGAGAGCCCTGTGAACATGGAATGTGTGGTAAAGCAAACCCTTGCCCTTGGTAGTCATACCATGTTTGTGGCTGAGGTGGTTGGCGTTACCGTTGATGAAAAATATATGGACGAGACGGGCAAATTTCATATCAATGAAAGCGGTCTCGTGATGTATTCCCATGGAGAGTACTTTAAAATGGGTGAACTCCTGGGAAAGTTCGGGTATAGCGTAAAGAAATCTACAAACTAAGCATAATGCTGATAATACAAGAACCAATCATGGTCAGTGCATCGATGTCGGTGTCTGACCATTTTCTTTTACGGTTGAAGACATCGTAGGTTACCATACAATATGGCTTATGGTCTTTGATTCCGATACACTGGATGCTAGCAGCGACTTCATGTGCTTTAAGCAAATCGTAGTTGTTGCGATCCAATTCTTTTATTTTCTCCGCGTCATTTACGACATTTACTAAAAATGGCTTCGTGGTGTTTTGCATAATAGGACCTGGCTCAGCGATGTTTAATGCACCGATTGCGTCATGGAAATCTCCTACATACTGTCCGGCAGAGAAACGAGGAGTCTCTTCGCCAATCTTAAAGCCCAATACACCATCCACGTCGAACAACTCACGCAGCATGCGGAGATTGCCTGTCTCTGGTGCAAGCGCATCAAGTCCCTTTTGACACAATTCACCAACAATTTCAATGAGGAAGTCACGACGTAATCCCTTATTTGCAATATAGGAAAGTGACTTTGTGCTTGCGTTTTCTGCAATAATCTTATCATGCAATTCAGGATCATAGATGATATGGCGATTTTTGCCCTTGTCCTTTGCAATATAAAGACACTGGTCAGCCTTTATAAATAAATCCTCAAAGTTGGTTGCATGGTCAGGATACTGACAGATTCCAATAGAAAGCGTGACATGCACAAGCGGATCGAATCGAATGCTGAGCTTTTTGGTGATGACCTTAAGAAGAGCCTTTAATTCGTCGCGCGATAGGTCTTCATCGATAAATACAACAAACTCGTCTCCGCCATAACGACCTGTGATACCCATAATACCAATGGTGGTTGAGATGGTCTCTGCAACCGCCTTAATAACATCATCTCCATAGAGATGGCCCTGGGTATCATTGATGGCTTTGAAATCATCAATGTCAATGACAAGTAACCATCCATTTTTTGGAGAGGCATTAATCATATCAATGGCGTATTCCGTAACTGCACGCTTGTTGAACAGACCAGTTCCTGGATCTCTTCCAGCTGGAGTGAGATAGTATGGCAAATGGTCCGTTACAGGGTTTGGAACAAAAATTCCATAAAAACTGTCGGTGTGGAAGAGTGGAATACCACCCATAATACGACAGGTAACATCTGCACCGCTTTCTCTGTCTGTGAGGGTAATGGTGCGGTCATAATTCTTTGCATGACCTTTTAAGGTAGTTCTAATTTCTTCGATGATTGGAGCTACTCCAATGAAGGTCGTGGCGTAGGACTTGAGCTGCTCGTCTAAGTAGCCATCCATTGGTCCTTTATAAATGGTGATAGAGCGTTCGTTGACATATTTGTATACAGATAGGAAATCTGTTTTAAAGTCGTAGTCAAAGTAAATCTCGTTCTTCAAGGTCATGAAGTAACGGTATTTTGCAATGATGTTTGGATAGTTCTGGGCATAGGCAACCTGGGTGTTGATATCGATGATTGTAACATTACAAAGTGGCTCTCCGTTATCCGTGAGGAGAGAGCGACGTAATGTAACATGTACATTACCAGTGGTTAGTCCTGCAAAATTCTGAATGCTGGTTGCATACTCATGGAAATCCTCTTCGTCATGGCTGGTAAAGAAGACAATATCATTTTGAATTGCTTCCTTATCATCTTCTGAAACCAACTCATAAAAAGGAATCATGGAGTTGTTTCCAATGAATTTGTAAAACCAATCGCCGGCAGACGCGATGGAGCCATCTGCGCGCACTTCTAGTTCACAGAAGTTTGGTCCTTTGCTATTTGCATTTGTACTTTTTTGTAAAATCATGATATCCCCTCCCCTAAGGTGGATGCCAAAAAACTACTTCAATAAGGTCTCCATGAGGTATGCATAAACATCCTCATTGTTGTTCTTCCAATGAGAGCAGATGGCTTCTGCCTGCTCTTTGGTGGTTACAGTAAGTGTAAGGTCAACCATTGTTGTGCCGTTGCTCTGTACCTGGCAGTGCACGGCATACTTTTGACCAGTTGTTTTGTAATAATCAGCAATTGCGGAATTTTCCTGTCGTAATTCCATTTTGTTTTCCGCAAAGAAATCTCTGACATCCTGGGCGATGCCGTCGGTGATTTTATCACGGAAAAAGCCAAGAGTCTCAGAACCTGCAGCAGTCAGCGCATACTGGGTGTTGCTATGATTCTTCTTGGCAACAATGAGATCTGCATCAACAAGGGAACCAATTACCTCCTGGATGCGGAAATAATCGGTGTAATCTTTTTCCAAAAAGAAATTGGAAATCTGCGTGTTGGAAAGCGGAAAACCAGCCTTATCCAACATGTATAAGATCGTCATTTTATATATGGTAAATGGTTCTGCCATAATTGCTCCTAGTTGTTCTATTTTACACGGCATGGGAATGCTATGGTACCACGTCGGTTTTGCATAGGCGTCCTTGCCTTGCATCGCGCTCACGAAAACGGCGCGTAAAAGTATTCAATACCTTTTTCTTATCACCGCTCCAAAGTGGGGCAATAAGAAGTGCTTTTGGGCCATCGCCGGTTAATCTATGGATTACCACATCCTTTGGAAGACGCTCCACGCAATCAATTGCAAGATCTACGTATTCTTCTAGGCCAAGCACGGGAAAAGGACTAGCCTGATATTGGTCCGCAAGACGGGTATCATAAAGTATATGTAATAATTGTAATTTTACACCGAAGGGGTGTAGACGTGCAACATATTCTATAGAAGAAAATAAATCTTCTTTGCTCTCGCCTGGGAGACCAATAATGAGATGCACAACGACAGGAATTCCTGCGTCCGTTAATCGCTTGTAGGTGCTCTCAAATAGTTCCTTGGTTGTAAAGGTGTTAAGCCTTGCGTGGGTTTCATTGTGTATGGTCTGAAGACCCAGTTCTACCCAGACTGGCTTTATGGCATTCATTTCCTGTAAAAGGGATAGTACTGCGTCATCAATGCAGTCGCAGCGTGTGCCAATGGAGAGTGCCACCACATCTTCTGGAGCGATTGCTGCAAGATAGAGTTCGCGCAACCTGTCAACAGGGGCATAAGTGTTGGTGAAGGACTGGAAGTAGGCAATGAATTTCTTACAATCTGTTTTTCCAGCAATTCTTTCCTTGGCCTCTTCTAACTGCTTTGCGATAGACAGTGCACCATTTGCCGCAAAATCGCCGGAACCACCTTCCGAACAAAAGGTGCATCCACCGTAGCTTAGTGTGCCATCGCGATTGGGACAAGTCATGCCGCCGTTCAGGGAAAGGCGATAGACTTTTTCTCCAAATGTTGCTTTGCAATATTCATTTAGGGTGTAGTAGCGTGACTCATTGTTCATATGTCTATTATACGATAATTTTTTGGATAGTGAAATTACATACGAATTAATGGTATATATGATAAATAGAAAGGAAAAGGACCATGCCTTTGACAAGAAGAGTCTTCTGAGCCGCGGCACTTGATTTGCGGGACGCAAATCTTAGTACCGTTCGTGCGAAGACGAAGCAAAAGCGTCTCTTCGATTAAAGGTATGGTCCTTTTCGTATTATTTGCAAATATTTTAATTGTTAATTGAAAGATGTAATTTCGCTATCTCAAAAAATTAGCGAACGATATGAGACTTCACAGCCTCTGCAACAACATCTGCAACGCGAGGATCAAAAGCTTCTGGCATAATGAACTCATCGCATAACTGCTCATCAGAAACGAGGTGTGCAAGAGCTTCCGCAGCAGCAAGCTTCATTTCTTCGGTAATCTGTGTTGCACGTCCTTCCAAAGCACCACGGAAGATACCAGGGAAAGCAATCACATTGTTTACCTGGTTAGGGAAATCGCTACGTCCAGTTCCAACAACACGGGCACCAGCTGCCTTTGCAACGTCTGGCATGATTTCTGGAACAGGATTTGCCATAGCAAATAGGATAGAATCCTTATTCATAGATGCAACCATTTCTGGAGTTACGATATTTGGTGCAGAAACACCAACGAAAATATCAGCGCCCTTAAGAGCATCTGCAAGAGTACCAGAAGCATGCTCAAGGTTGGTTACTTCGGTCATCTTTTTCTGCATCCAGTTGAGGTTTGGATAGTCAGGACCGATGATTCCTTCGCGGTCGCACATGGTGACATGTGGGAAACCATAGGTAAGCAGAAGCTTTGTGATTGCAACACCAGCAGAACCAGCGCCATTTACAACAACCTTACAATCCTCTTTTTTCTTGCCTGTTACACGAAGTCCGTTGATGATACCTGCAAGAACAACGATAGCAGTACCGTGCTGATCATCATGGAAGACTGGGATGTCAAGCATTGCCTTAAGACGTTCCTCAATTTCAAAGCAACGTGGAGCAGAATTGTCCTCTATGTTGCTGCCACCGAAGCCAGGGGCGACATTCTTAACAGCCTGAATGATTTCTTCGGTATCCTGTGTATCAAGACAGATTGGAACTGCGTTGACATTACCGAATTCCTTAAATAATACACACTTGCCTTCCATTACAGGCATAGCGGCGTATGGTCCGATATTTCCAAGTCCAAGAACAGCACTACCATCAGAAACAACAGCAACGGTGTTGGCTTTCCAGGTGTAAGTGTAGGCAAGTTCCTTGTCCTCTGCAATGACCTTACATGGCTCTGCAACACCAGGGGTGTAGGCAATGGCGAGGTCTTCACGAGAGCTTACTTTTGACTTAGCAACGGTGTCTAACTTACCGTTCCATTCTTTGTGCATCTGAAGTGCTTTTTCTTTTGTGTCCATGAGAAATCTCCTTATTTATATATGCTTACATAAATTACACCAATTTTATCATTCCGATATGGGAAATTCAAACATTACTTATCGGAAAATTGGAAAAAAGCAAAAAAAGGCTTTGACATTTTTAAAAAATGATGTATTATCATTTGGAAACATATCGTTTAGCCGACTTCAGGCTAGTTTTTCCCAAATTTATTTTAGTAAAGAATATTTTGAAAGAGGATTGGAGTATTTATGCGAGAAAAATATGAAAGTTTATCATTATCAGTTTTAAAGGATTTAGCAAAGGCAAGAGGATTAAAAGGTATTTCCGCACTAAAGAAGGAAGAACTGATTGAAGCCATGCTAAAGCAGGACGAGGTGGATGCAGAAGCATCAAAGCCAGCAAGCAAGGTTCGTACAACCGCTGCGCAGGAGCAGGCATTGCGTGAGGATATGTCAGCCCTTGATAGTGGAAAAGAAGTAACTGGTATTTTTGAATTAACTGACGGATACGGATTTATTCGTGGCGAGAATTTCCTGACAGGAGAGCGTGATGTCTATGTTTCACCTTCTCAGGTACGTCGATTTGACATCCGTACCGGTGACGTGGTTACTGGACACACGAGAGTGAATACCGATAACAAGGATCGTAATGATGCCCTTTTATATGTATCATCCATCAATGGAGTAAAGCCAGAGGATATGGTGAAGCGTCCGAACTTTGAGGCACTGACACCGGTATTCCCAGACGAGAGAATCCGTTTGGAGCGTCCAAATGCAAGCACCGCAATGCGTGTGGTAGATCTTATTTCTCCAATTGGTAAGGGACAGCGTGGTATGATTGTATCTCAGCCAAAGGCTGGTAAGACAACCTTGCTTAAAGATATTGCAAAGTCTGTTCTTGCCAATAATCCAGAGATTCATCTGATTATTCTTCTGATTGATGAGAGACCTGAGGAAGTAACCGATATTAAGGAATCTATTTTGGGTGACAATGTAGAAGTCATCTATTCTACCTTTGATGAGCTTCCAGAGCATCACCGCAAGGTATCGGAAATGGTAATTGAGCGTGCAAAGCGTCTCGTAGAAGGCAAGCAGGATGTTATGATTCTTCTTGATAGTATTACAAGACTTGCAAGAGCCTACAACCTGACTTGTACACCAAGTGGTCGTACTCTTTCCGGTGGTCTTGATCCAGCAGCCCTTCATATGCCAAAGCGTTTCTTTGGTGCAGCTCGTAATATGCGTGAGGGCGGAAGTCTTACCATTCTTGCAACAGCACTTGTAGATACTGGAAGTAAAATGGATGATGTTGTATTCGAGGAGTTCAAGGGAACTGGTAACATGGAGCTTGTTCTGGATCGTAAGCTTTCTGAAAAGAGAATCTTCCCAGCAGTTGATATCGTTAAGTCTGGTACCAGAAGAGAAGATTTACTCCTTACCGAGGCAGAGCTTGAGGCATCAGATAATATGCGCCGTGCATTAAACGGATCACGCTCAGATGAAGCAGTTGAGAGTATTTTAAGTGTGTTTGCCCATACCAAGAATAATGAAGAAGTTCTCAAGAAATTAGGAAAAGGCAGAATTATTTAAAAAAGTATTGCATTCTATAACATGCTATGCTACAATAACAAAGCTGTTTATCGGGATGTAAACGGACGATCGTGTCTTTCTTTGTAGTAAGCATCATATGCGGATCGGGCATACGGATGTAAAAGGAAGTTAACGTTAACAACGATAAGACAAAGTAGAGGTGAAAATCATGAGAGAAGGAATCCATCCAGATTATTATCAGGCAACTGTAACTTGTAACTGTGGTAACACATTCGTTACAGGATCAACAAAGCCAGAAATCCACGTTGAAATTTGTTCAAAGTGCCATCCATTCTATACTGGACAGCAGAAGGCTAGCAAGGCACGTGGACGTATCGAGCAGTTCAACAAGAAGTACGGTATGCAGTAATACCTGTAAAGGAACGCAAAGGGTTGAGGCAGTTATGCCCCAGCCCTTTTTTACGTAATACATAGGAGAAAATTATGAAGTATTCCGGTGTTGGCGGACAGGCTGTTATGGAAGGCGTTATGATGAAGAACGCAGACAACTATGCGGTTGCTGTTAGACGCCCTGACCATGAAATCGAAGTAAAGGTTGAAAAATATAACGGACCATCCACAGATAGCGTATGGCGTAAGGTTCCAATTGTGCGCGGTGTGGTGACATTTGTAGAGTCTTTATCTCTTGGAATGGGTACGCTTATGTATTCGGCATCCTTCTTTGAGGATGAAGAGCCTACAACAGACAAAGAAAAAGCACGTCAGGCCAAGAAGGATGAGAAACTTGCCAAGCTTTCGAAGGAAGAACGTGAGAAAAAGGAAAAGCGAGAAGAGAAGGCAATGATCAGTGGAACAGTATTGCTTTCCATTGTGATGGCTTTGGCCCTGTTCTTTTTCCTTCCATATTATTTGTCTACAGTTTTCCGTAGATTTGTAGAGAATGAATTTTTGATTGCCTTCATTGAGGGCGTAATCCGTCTCGTCCTTTTTATTGGCTATATTTATTTGATTTCATTGACTCCAGACATTAAGCGTGTGTTCATGTACCATGGTGCAGAGCACAAGTGCATCAATTGCATTGAGCATGGTCTGGCTCTCAATGTGGAGAATGTGCGAAAGAGCTCCAAGGAGCATAAGCGTTGCGGAACCAGCTTCCTTATTATTGTAATGCTGGTATCCATTTTGTTCTTTATGTTCATTCGTGTGGATAGCAGGGTGCTAAGACTTGTGCTTCGCCTTTTGCTCATTCCAGTGATTGCAGGTGTCTCTTATGAGTTCATCCGATTGGCTGGAAGAAGCGACAATTGGCTGGTGAATGCCTTAAGTAAGCCGGGTATCTGGATGCAGAAGATTACTACCCAGGAACCAGATGATGAGATGATTGAAGTTGGTATTGCTTCGGTAGAAGCAGTGTTTGATTGGGAGAAATGGCAGAAAGAAAATGACTTATCGTGATGCATTTAACCACGGCGAGAAAATTTTATCTGGTGTTGACATTGTTGATGCAAAAAATGATGCATGGCTTCTTTTGACGCAGGCGTGTCATATTGACCGCACCTATTATTTCGTCCATATGGATGAGGATATGCAAAGGGAACATTTGGATGCCTATCAGACCTTGCTCAAGAAGCGTGCAGAGCATGTACCACTGCAGTACATTACAGGAGAGCAAGAGTTCATGGGACTTAGCTTCTTAGTGAATCCAAGTGTCCTGATTCCTAGACAAGATACAGAGACCCTGGTAGAGCAGGTGTTACAAAAGGTTGAGCCTTCCATGCAGATTCTTGATATGTGTACAGGCTCAGGTTGCATTCTTATTAGTATTTTAAAGAATGCGCCAGGCACACAGGGAACCGGCGTTGATATTTCAAGACAGGCGCTTAACGTTGCCAAGGAAAATGCTAAGAGGAATGGTGTGAACGCAGATTTTGAGCGCAGCGATTTGTTCGAAAATGTGGAAGGCACGTTTGATATGATTGTATCGAACCCACCTTACATTCCATCGGATGTGATTCCAACACTAATGCCAGAGGTCATGACCTACGAGCCTATGATTGCTTTAGACGGAATGGAAGATGGGCTGTTTTTCTACCGCAAGATTGTAGCTGCGAGCAAGGACTATTTGAAGGAAAAAGGATGGCTTTTGTTCGAGATCGGGCATGATCAAGGGGATGCAGTCAGTGAAATGATGCGCAAATTTGGTTATCAGGAAGTAACGGTTGTGAAGGATCTTAGTGGTAATGATCGTGTTGTAACAGGACATCTCTAGCGTTCGTACTTGCAAGTGTGACTATTATCATATAAAATGCTTCAAGGAGGAAATAACCTATGTTTGATAAATTAGAAGATTTACTTCATCATTATGAAGAATTAATGAATACATTGAGTGAGCCAGATGTGGCAAATGATGCCAATCGTTTCCGTAAGCTGATGAAGGAACAGTCTGACCTTGCTCCTATGGTTGCTGCCTATACCGAGTATAAGCAGTGCAAGCAGAATATTGAGGACGCACTTGTGATGTTAGACGAAGAGTCAGACGAGGAGATGCGTGAACTTGCCAAGGAAGAGTTGAATGATTCTAAGGATCGCCTTGCTGAGCTTGAAGGGGAACTTAAGATTTTACTTCTTCCAAAGGATCCTAACGATGATAAGAACGTAATCGTAGAGATTCGTGCAGGTGCAGGTGGAGAAGAAGCAGCACTTTTTGCAGCTGAAATTTTCCGTATGTATGTACATTACGCAGAAGGCCGCAACTGGAAGGTTGAAACCATGGAAGTGGATGAGACAGGTATTGGTGGAATGAAGTCCGTAGACTTCATGGTATCTGGTTCAGGAGCTTACTCTGTGCTTAAGTATGAATCTGGTGTACATCGTGTACAGCGTGTTCCAGAGACAGAGTCTCAGGGACGTATTCAGACTTCTACCTGTACCGTAGCTGTTATGCCAGAGGCAGAAGAAGTAGATATCCAGATTGATGAGAAGGATATTCGTATTGACGTAATGAGAGCGTCTGGTAACGGTGGACAGTGTGTCAACACCACAGACTCTGCAGTTCGTCTGACCCACTACCCAACAGGAATCGTAATCTATAGCCAGACTGAGAAGTCTCAGTTACAGAACAAGGAAAAGGCATTTGCTCTTCTTCGTTCGAAATTGTATGACATGGAATTGCAGAAGCGTCAGGATGCTGACTCAGAAGCGCGTCGTAGCCAGATTGGTACTGGAGACCGTGCAGAGAAGATTCGTACCTATAACTTCCCACAGGGACGTGTCACCGATCATAGAATTAACCTTACGCTTTATAAGCTTGATAAGGTTATGAACGGAGATATTCAGGAAATCATCGATGCTTGTATCGCAGCAGACCAGGCAAAGAAGCTTGCCAATATGAATGAGAACGAGTAATAAAGCACGAACGAGTTGTAACATTGAGAGAACAGTGTGACAGAAATGTCATATTGTTCTCTTTTTTGTTATCTAGATGTACTGTTTTCTTCGGTTGATGTGGGAAAATAGGTGTCGATATTTTATTATTTTGTAAGAAGAGTATAATATAGGTGGAATTATGTCATAAAATATGAGATTGGAGGGTATCTCTATATGAAAAATGGCAAGTACTTTTCTATGGCATGGAAGCTTATACTTCTAGTTGTGATTCCGCTGATTCTAGTGGGAATCGTAGTATCTACCGTGACGGGGCGTTTCATCAAGAAGGATATGAATGATGAAATGAAGGAGACACTTCGTGGAGTCGCGTGGTCTGTGATTAGTACCTATGATAATGCTTATGAGGGAGATTATCGTAGAAATAAGAATTTTGACCTGTATAAGGGAGAGACTCAGATTACAGGAAAGCACGAGATGATCGATGAAATCTTTGAACAGACAGAGGTTGTCATTGGCGTGTACTATGGTAATAAAATTGAGATTACCAGTATGATGCGTGAGTCGGGTGGTCGTGTAAATGGGTTACAGTTAGATGACGATATTTATGAAGCCTTAAAGCGTGGAGAGGAAGTGTTCCGCGAGGACTATACCATTGAGGGATATACCTATTATGGATATTTTGTGCCTTTAAAGAACGGGGATGAAGTGGTCGGCGCCATTTTCGCTGGACGCCAAAGCAAGGATGTAAAGGCACGTATCTCCAACCAGATTCGTATGATTATGGTTCTTTTTATCGCAATCATTGCCTTGATTTTGGGATTCGTTATGTCCTTCTCACGTAAAATTTCTAAGCGTATGATTCGTACACAGAAATTCTTACAGGTGGTTGCAGATGGTGATTTGTCATATGAGCAGTCCCATAAGGTGACGACACAGGATGAGCTTGGAGACATTTATCGAATTGCTGTGTATTTGCAGAGTGCCCTTGGCAACATTGTAAGGAAGACGAAGAAATCGGCTGGTTTGCTTCTTACCAGTTCCGATGCATTGAAGGATGTAGCACAGCAGACAGATGATTATGTAGAAAAGATGCGCGAAGAGGTAGAGCGCATTGCAAGTGGAGCGACACTTCAGGCAGAAAAGGCCGAGGAAGCGGTTGCACAGGTAACGAACATTGGTGATCAGATTGAAGCGCTTTCAGCAGAAATGGAGAAGCTTCAGGAGAATATCCAGAATGTATCTACAGCAGAGACAGAGTCCGCCCAGGTAATGCGTGAGTTCTCACGTGTAAGTGGCGAAGTGGTTTCGACGGTGGACGAAATTGCTTCTCAGGTAACACGTACCAACGATAGTGCCAAGAGCATTCAGGATACCATTGATATTATTCATGAAATTGCAGATGAGACCAATCTTTTGTCAATCAATGCAAGTATTGAGGCTGCCCATGCAGGAGAGGCTGGTAAAGGGTTTGCAGTCATTGCAGAGGAAATTAGCCGACTTGCAGCGCAGACAGCGAAGAATGCGGTAGATGTAGAGTCCATGATTGTTGCGCTTCAGGAAGAGTCAGGAAAAATGGTGGCCATCATGGATACCACCAAGGAATTGATGCAGCGTCAGACTGAGCAGATCGAGAAGACCATGGAGAACTTTGAACTGGTAGATGCAGGTGTTGCGAATTCACAGCATGGTGTAGATGAAGTAAAGGATCACCTGGATGAACTGGCATCCTTTAAGAATGCAGTGTTAGAAAGCATTGAAACACAGGCATCTTATGCTGAACGCTTTGTAGAGTCTACAGAGAGTGTTTCTGAGGTTACAGCGCATGTATCCGCATGTATGGGAGACTTGCAGTCAACCGCCAAGGATCTTACTGGAATTTCTCATGATATGAATGCAGGACTGGATGTATTTACAATTTAAGGCAGTTATTTTGACCTGTTAGTGACGAATTGTGACCTCTTAGTGTAATCGTATTTACACTAAGAGGTCCTTTTTCTATAATCATAGTATCAAATCAAGTGAGGTAAGACATGAGAATCCGATTGGAAATGGATAGTGCTTTGACGGAGGACGAGGTAGTTATCCGATGCCAGGAATTAAACGACGACATTATTGCTTTGGAGCGACAGATT
>JAZQQA010000176.1:0-3508 GCA_045628825.1 Agathobacter sp. | reverse complement strand
ATGAAGCTTGGGGTTATGAATTCCTTAAGCAGCATTCCTGTATACGGCAAAAAGATGGTAAAGCGTATCCAGAATGCAAAGAGTGGTATTAAGCAGCTCTTCGTTCCAGGAATGATGTTTGAGGAGATGGGGATCCTTTATCTTGGCCCAGTGGATGGCAGTGATTTGTCCGCTATGTGTAAGCTATTTGAAGAAGCAAAGCACGTAAAGGGACCAGTGCTTGTGCATGTATTAACCCATAAGGGAGAGGGATATCTTCCTGCGGAGAGACATCCGGCACGTTTCCATGGAACGGATCCGTTTGATATTGAGACAGGTATTCCAAAGCACCCAAGAGTGAAGGCAAATTATACCGATGTCTTTTCTACCATCATGAAGAAGATGGGAGAACGCAATCCTGATGTTGTTGCCATTACGGCAGCCATGGAGGATGGTACAGGACTTAAGCGGTTTCATAATGTATATCCAGAGCGTTTCTTTGATGTCGGAATAGCAGAAGCCCATGCAGTTACTTTTGCGGCGGGAGTTGCAAAGGCTGGAATGAAGCCTGTTTTTGCAGTGTATTCGTCCTTCCTGCAAAGAGCATACGATGAGATCTTACATGATGTTTGTATTCAGAAGCTTCCAGTGGTATTTGCCATCGACCGTGCAGGACTGGTTGGATCCGATGGAGAGACACATCAGGGTATCTTTGATATTTCCTATCTGTCGTCTATTCCAAATATGACCATTATGGCCCCAAAGAATAAGTGGGAGCTTTCCGATATGATGAAATTTGCAGTGGAGTATGATGGTCCAATTGCAGTTCGTTATCCAAGAGGCGAAGCCTATGATGGTCTTAGGGACAATCGTGCCGAAATCGAGTTTGGAAAAGCAGAACTGATTGCTAAGGGAAAAGAGGTTGCGCTACTCGCACTTGGAAGTATGGTCAAGACGGCAGAGCAGGTTATGGCAATTCTTGAGGAGCAGGGAATACATGCAACTCTTGTTAATGCGCGTTTTGCTATGCCTTTTGACAAAGATATGATTCGCTCCCTTTCTGACAAGCATTCCCTTTTGGTTACCATGGAAGAGAATGTAAAGAGTGGTGGATTTGGTGAGCATGTGACGAACTTTGTGGTTGAGGAGAACATTGATTTATCGCTTCTTAATATTTCAATTCCTGACCAGTATGTGGAGCATGGCAAAGTAGATATTTTATTAAAGGAACTAGACATGGATGCAGCGTCAATCGCACGTCGTATCCAGGAGGTGTTATGAAAGAACGATTGGATGTGTTATTGGTCCAAAGAGGACTGGCCCCTTCCAGAGAAAAAGCCAAGACCATGATTATGGCGGGCAATGTTTTTGTAAATAACAATCGTGAAGACAAGGCAGGCTCGACCTTTGCAGAGGACTGTGTCATTGAAATTCATGGTGAGACACTCAAATATGTTAGCCGTGGTGGTTTAAAGCTGGAAAAGGCTATGAATCACTTTGATATCAGTTTGGAAAATACCGTATGTATGGACATTGGCGCCAGTACAGGCGGTTTCACGGATTGTATGCTTCAAAATGGAGCAAGCAAGGTCTTTTCTGTGGATGTAGGCTATGGCCAGTTCGCGTGGAAGCTTCGTCAGGATCCGCGTGTGGTGTGCATGGAGAAAACCAACATTCGTTATGTGACACCAGAGGATATTGGAGAGGCCCTTGATTTTGCATCGGTAGATGTGAGTTTTATTTCTTTGACCAAGGTATTGCCACCAGCCAGAGAACTGCTAAAGGAAGATGGTCAGATGGTATGTCTGATTAAGCCACAGTTTGAAGCTGGCCGTGAGAAGGTTGGAAAGAAGGGCGTTGTTCGTGAGAAATCGGTGCATTTGGAAGTGGTAGAAAAGATTATCGATTTTGCTTTAAACAATGGATTTAGCGTCTTGAACCTTGAATATTCCCCAATTAAAGGACCAGAAGGTAATATTGAGTATCTTGTGCATATCAAAAAAGCAGAAAGTCCTACAATGGCCGATATTGATCCAAAAGCAATTGTAGAAGCAGCTCATGGAGAATTAGACAAAACATGAAAAACTTTTTGATTATTACCAATCCCTATAAGGATGTGGATCTTGCACTTACCAAATCTATGATTGCTTATATTGGCGAACATGGGGGAAGGGCAAGTAGCCTGGTAAATAGTTTTAGCAAAACAGAAAAGGAAACCTTTGATCCATCTGCCATTGAAAAGGATGTAGAGTGCATCTTTGTATTAGGCGGTGATGGCACACTGATTCGGGTTGCTACAGCGGTGGAGCATTTACAGATCCCGCTTGTAGGTGTGAATCTTGGCAATTTGGGATATTTATGCGAAGTGACCAGAGAGAATATTTTGGATGCCATTGATGTTCTGATGCAGGATGCTCATAGTACAGAGAACCGCATGATGCTAAGTGGTCGCTTGCAAGACTGGAAGTATGCAAGGTCTGCGCTCAATGATATTGTTATTCACCGCGCTGGTGAGGCAACTATGTTAAGCCTTCTTGTGTATGTGAATGGTGATTTGCTTACCACCTATCAAGCGGATGGAATCATCGTTGCGACACCAACGGGCTCTACAGGATACAGTATGTCGGCAGGCGGACCAATTATGGAGCCAAATGCAGAGATGATTGTGTTAACACCAATTAATGCGCATAATCTGAATTCTAAGAGCATTGTGCTATCTGCAGAGGATGAGATTACCATTGCACTAGAAAAACGCCGTGCTGAGGTTCTTGAAATTGCAGATGTTACCTTTGACGGGGATCATGTGGCAACTCTTGGTATCAATGAAAGTGTTTGCATTACGCGGGGAAAGAATGTAACACAGATTTGTAAATTAAGTAATAAGAGTTTTTTGGATTTGTTAAGTAAGAAGATGCAGTTTTATGTATAAAGGGAGAAGGATATGAAAACAAAAAGACAGGCAAAAATACTAGAATTGATTTCAAAGTATGATATCGAAACCCAGGAGGAATTGTCTTCTTTCCTTTTGACAGAAGGATATGAAGTAACCCAGGCTACCGTATCTAGAGACATCAGGGAATTGAAGCTTACAAAGATTGCCATGGACAATGGCAAGCAAAAGTATGTAGTTCTTGCAGATGCTGGGGACAAGTTGACAGAGAAATATGTGCGTGTATTTAAGGATGGTTTTGTATCTATGGATATCGCCATGAATATTCTTGTGATTCGTACCGTATCTGGTATGGCTTCCGCAGTATGTGCGGCACTTGATGCAATGCGCATTCCTGGCATTGTTGGATCTCTTGCAGGAGACGATACCATTATGTGTGCAATTCGAAGCATGGAAGAGACCGCAGAGGTTATGAAGAAGCTTCGTAAGATTGTAGAAGAATAAGTGACTACTTAATCACTCGGCGTGGAGTAAGAGAGTAGAAGGAGAATATATGTTACAAAATCTGCATGTGAAAAATCTTGCATTGATTGATGAAGCAGATGTGGAGTTGGAGCAGGGGCTTAACATTCTGACTGG
>JAZQQA010000175.1:0-2710 GCA_045628825.1 Agathobacter sp. | reverse complement strand
AGCATTCCAGACTGGCGCATACGTGCAGGGATTCCCTGAGTATGGTCCAGAGCGAATGGGCGCACCAATTACCGCTTACAATAGAATTAGCCGCGACGAGATTCGTGTGCATTCCAACATTTACACCCCAGACCTTGTAGTCGTTGTTGATGAGACCTTGCTTGAGTCCGTAGATGTTACTGCAGGACTGAAGGAAGAGGGGGCAATCATCATTAACACCGCAAAGTCAGAGGCAGAAGTTCTTCCACACCTTCGTGGATATAAGGGCAAGGTATTCGTCCTTGATGCTAGAGCGATTTCCGTGGAGGCACTTGGAAAATACTTCCCGAACTCTCCAATGCTTGCAGCAGCCGTAGCCGTATCCGGTGTTATGGGTAAGGAAGAGTTCTTGGGTGAGATGACCGCCTCTTATCAGCATAAATTCGCAAAGAAGCCTGAAGTAATTGAAGGTAATATGAAGGCACTTACTATGACCTTTGATGCGCTGGAAGCAGCCATAGCAGCCAAGGGACAGATTAATTAATTGGAATCACAGGGATACGCTTCGAGCCAAAGTACACATGTGCATGGCAATAGGACCGTCCCCGAAGGAGAAATATGAGAACAGACGTTAGTAAAATTAATGAGACAACACCACATCAGGACTTAACCGAAGGACTTATGATGTTTGCAGGCCGACCCGCCAAGGAATTCAACACAGGAGAGTGGAGAACCAATACGCCAATCTGGCATAACGATATGTGTAAGCAGTGTCTGCTTTGTACACCAGTGTGCCCGGACGGCAGCATTCCAGTGAAGGAATCCAAGAGAATGGATTTCGACTATGATCACTGCAAGGGCTGTGGCATCTGTGCAGCGGTATGCCCATTCCATGCAATCGAGATGAAGGAGGGCAGATAAGATGGCAAAAAGAGATAGAATGTCAGGAAACGAAGCTGTTTCTTATGCAATCAAGCAGATTAACCCAGATGTTATGCCTGCTTTCCCAATTACTCCATCAACTGAGATTCCACAGATGGTATCTACCTATATCGCAAATGGTGAGATGGACACCGAGTTCATTCCAGTAGAGTCAGAGCACTCTTCTATGTCAGCTACTATCGGTGCTGAGGCAGCAGGTGCCCGTTCCCTTACCGCAACCAGTTCCGCTGGTCTTGCACTTATGTGGGAGGAGCTTCTTCTTGCAGCAAGTAACCGTATGCCATGTGCACTTGCACTTGTAAATAGAACACTTTCTGGTCCAATCAACATTAACTGTGACCATTCCGATGGTATGGGCGCAAGAGATACTGGATGGATTCAGATTTACGCAGAGAGCAATCAGGAAGTATATGACAACTTCATCCAGGCTTATCCAATCGCTGAGGATCCAAGAGTACATCTTCCAATTATGATTTGCCAGGATGGTTTCATTACAAGCCACGCAGTTATGAATATCGAACTTCTTGAGGACCAGGAGGTTAAGGATTTCGTCGGTGAGTATGAGCCAGAAGAGTTCTTATTGAACCCAGGAAAACCGATTGCTGTTGGTCCATATTCTGTATCCAACTACGCAATGGAAGCACGTAAGAATCAGGAAGAGGCTTTGGAGCGTTCCAAGGAAGTCATTCTTGAGGTTGCGAAGAAATTCGAGGCTATGTCGGGAAGAAGCTATGGCCTTTTTGAAGAATACAAGACAGAGGATGCAGACTACATCATGGTCATCATCGGTTCTGCAGCAGGAACAGCAAAGCAGGCAGTGGATGATATGAGAGCCCAGGGCAAAAAGGTTGGCGTGATTAAGCTTCGTGTATTCCGTCCATTCCCAGCACCAGAACTTGCAGAAGCGCTTAAGAACTGTAAGGCAGTTGCAATCATGGATCGTACCGAGAGCTACAACGGCAATGGTGGTCCTCTTGGAAGTGAAATTATGGCAGGTCTCTATCGCAAGAAGGTTATGATCAACGCTGTAAACTATATCTATGGTTTGGCAGGAAGAGACTTTACTGTAACAGATGTATATGAGATTTTTGATGAGCTCGCTGACGCTACCGAAAATGGCAAAGAGCTTGAGCAGTTCAAGTACATCGGACTTCGTAAATAGGTTGGAATAGAGAGGAAAATACAATGGCTAACTATAGCTTAAAGGAAAATATGAACAAACCAGAGCGTCTGGCTCCTGGACATCGTATGTGTGCAGGCTGTGGCGCAACCATCGGTGTACGTGCTGTGCTTCGTGCGCTTTACGAGGGGGATCAGGCAGTCATCGGCAATGCAACAGGATGTCTTGAGGTATCGACCTTCATGTATCCATATACCGCATGGGAAGACAGCTATATCCACAACGCATTCGAGAATGCTGGCGCAACCTTAAGTGGTGTTGAGACCGCTTATAAGGCGCTCAAGAAGCGTGGAAAACTGCCAGAGGATGTGACCTATAAGTTCATCACCTTCGGTGGTGATGGTGGTACCTACGATATCGGATTCCAGTCACTTTCTGGAGCTATGGAGCGTGGACATGACATGGTCTATGTCTGCTACGACAACGGCGCTTACATGAACACAGGTATCCAGCGTTCTTCTGCAACTCCAATGTATGCAGATACCACCACAACACCAGTTGGATCACAGTCTGCTGGAAAAATGCAGAATCGTAAGGATCTTGCAAGTATCATTGCAGACCATGACGTACCATATGTGGCACAGACCACCTTTACTACAGACTTCAAGG
>JAZQQA010000174.1:0-3773 GCA_045628825.1 Agathobacter sp. | reverse complement strand
AAGATTATTCTTAGTAGAATGAACCAGGAATTGTCGCGACTTTATATTCGAGATTCGTTGACGGGAATGTACAACCGAATGGCTTATCAGAAGCTGGCTGTTCCTTTATTTGAACGCTGTCGTAATCTGAATATTCCACTTACCATTATGTTTGTGGATTTGGACCGCCTCAAGTACATTAATGACACCTTTGGCCATGACATGGGAAACCTTGCAATTCGCACAGTGGCATCCTCTATTCAAAATTGTACACCTGAGGATGGCGTTGCTATGCGCTATGGTGGTGACGAATTTGTAATTCTGATTCCAAACTGCGATGAAGACAAGGCAGAGCGATTGGTGAAGAAATTGAATCGTGAAATTGCATTAGAGCGTGAGATTTATAATACTGGCTTTGAAATCGTTGCATCCGCTGGATTTGCTGTTACAACAGAGGAAGAAGGACTCACGATGAATGAGTACATTAACAGGGCGGATGAGCGCATGTATGAGGCCAAGAATGCCCACAGGAAAAATTGATAAAAACACTGGAAAAGGCTTGATTTTCAAGCCTTTTCTTATTGACAAAAGTTATCATATATGATAACTTTAGAGTATGAAAAAGCATGAGACACCAAGAGAATCTGTGACGAGACAATTGAAGGAAGTTCGTAAGGAGCAGGGGATGACGCAGGAGCGTTTGGCGGAACTGGTTGGTACGAAGAAATCCAATATTTCCCGATTTGAGAGAGGACGATACAATCCCAGCTTAGATTTCCTGATTAAAGTTGCAGATGGCCTTGGAAAAGAGATTGAAATACAGGTGAAGTAGATATGACGTTATTTATGAATTCTTACAGCAGCAACGATATTGAACTTTGCAGAACTACAAATGGCAGGGCAGGAGAGAAAACAGCAGAAATGTTGCTTGAGCAGCAGATTCCGTTTGTGAAAAATATAAAACGTATTCCCTTCTTTCGAAGAGAGGAATATGATGGGGCGGAGCGTGTGTGGGTTTTTACCATTAATCCTAGACGTTATGGTCAGGCGCGTAGGGCAATTGATACTCTAGACTACGCCTGCCGTAAGAAGCTTGTACTTTCTAATTACTAAGGGCAATTTTCCTATCCCAAAATGCGATGAGGTGTGCTACAATACAACGTGGCACACCTTTTTTGTGTCTTAATAAGGAGCATTATGAAGTTACATTTTTCGGGTTACACCCTGCGAATACGTTTGGTGATAGAAAGAGTACTGGTATTTCTTCTTTTGCCTTACGCAATTTTTGTTCTTATGGAATGTTATGACCGTAATCCGTACACAGAGATGTACGGGACGGCCTTTATGTTCAACGTTCTTTTGTTTGAACTGGCGGCACTATTCTTTTTTGCAATGACCGGAAGTGCTTGCGCATCCATTCGTGTATTATCCCTTTTCGCATTGGTCTTTGGACTTACCAACCATTATGTTATGGAATTTAGAAGCACACCGTTTGTGCCTTGGGATCTGTTATCTCTTGGGACGGGGAAGACGGTAGTGGCAGAGTATGACTTTACACCGACAGTTCGTGTAGTCATAGTTACACTACTTTTGCTTTTTATTTTTGTGTATTCCAAGTGCCTCTATCTGCGAACCAGGAAGTACAGAGGATTTCGCGCGATAGCAGCGCTTGTGCTTGCGATTATTCTTGTGGTTTTTGCGAAGCAGCTGCAAGATCGCCAGTTTCAGGTGAGAAATCACCTCTATCCGCATGTCTTTACTCCAGATGTTATGGTGAAGCGTAATGGTGCAGTTGTTACTTTTCTTATGGATTTGGCTTACGTACATGTGGACAAGCCAGAAGATTACAGTATAGAAGACGCCAAGGCATTTTACGCAGAGGATACTATTGGCTCGGGCAAGGAAGATTTGCCCAACATTATTGTAATTATGGATGAGGCTTTTTCTGATTTGGGTGAGCTTGGCGATTTTACAACATCAGAAGACTATATGCCATTTATCCATAGTTTACAGTCTGCAGATGATACTGTCTCTGGAAATCTCTATGTATCTGTATGTGGAGGCAATACAGCTAATACAGAGTTTGAGTTTTTGACAGGAGATACTATGGCCTTTCTTCCAGCAGGAAGTGTGCCATACCAGCAGTATATCAGTACAAGAATTCCATCTATGGCTAGCGTGCTTGCGGCTCAAGGGTACAAGACAGTGGCTATGCATCCATACTATGCAACCGGATGGTCTAGAAATGTCGTTTATCCTCGTATGGGCTTTGATACGATGTATTTTTATGACGATATGCAGAATCTTGACAAGGTGCGTAAATATACCAGCGATGCCAGTGATTTTGCCAATATCCTATCAACTTTGCGGGGAAAGGAAGAAGGGCGTCCGTTGTTCCTTTTCAATGTTACGATGCAAAATCATGGTGGATATACAGAGTCGTATGACGATTTTGTATCGGACATTACGGTGACTAGTCTGAAGAAGCAGAATGCAGCACTAAACCAGTATTTGTCCCTGATTAAGTTAACCGATAAGGCAGTGGAAGAGCTGTTGACAGCCTTGTCTGGATATGAGGAAAAGACTATAGTCGTATTCTTTGGCGATCATCAGCCAAGCGATGTGGTGACCAAGTCTATTGCCAAGGATACCGTGTCTCAAGAATCAGACTATTTCTATTCGGACGATAGCCTCTTCACCACTTTGAGTGAGGAAAATACAAGATATAAGGTGCCTTATTTTATCTGGGCAAACTATGATATTGAGGAGCAGTCCGACTTTGACATGAGTGCAAACTATCTTGGGGCCAATGTATGTAGGATTGCAGGTGTTAAGACTAGCGTCTACCAGGATTTCCTAATGGAATTACAGGAGAACTATCCTGTGATTAGCAGTGTGTACACCAAGACAAATTCACAGAATGAAGAGCTGCTTCTTACTTATGAGAAGTTACAGTATTATCAATTGTTTGATTGGGAGGAGAAGTAATGCAAAAGAGGTATAGCTGGCATAAGATCAGCTTCTTCTTGCCACTACTTGTGGTGATTATATTGTCAATTTGCGATGGCATCAATCCGTGGGGAGACAGATGTCTACTTCATATTGATATGTACCATCAATACTGCCCATTCTACATCGAGATGCTGCACAAGCTGAAGGAGGGCGGCAGTGCCTTCTATACTTGGAGACAGGGACTGGGAGCTGATTTTATCGCTATGTATGCCTACTATCTGGCCAGCCCACTGAATTTCTTACTTCTTCTGTGGCCAGAAAAGTATGTGATTGAATTCATGGAGGTTATGACCTGGATCAAGATTAGCGGTGCCAGCTTGGGTGCCTTTATCTGGATTACCGGACACTTCGATATCTCCTACGGCAAGGAGCGCAATCCTCGTATTTATTTTGCAATTGTAGCGGGTATGGCCTATGCACTGTCTGGCTACATGGCAGCTTACAGCTGGGATGTGATGTGGCTTGATACCATTATGCTTGCGCCATTTGCCCTACGTGGTCTGGAAAAACTGATTGATGAGCGTAAGGCCGCCATGTATTATATCAGCCTGGCGCTTGCAATCTGGAGCAACTATTATATAGCAATGATGCTTTGCGGTTTCTTGGTACTGTATTTCATAGCATATCTTATTATGAAAAAACGTACAGTAGGAGAGGTTTTTGGCGCAGGTGGACGCTTTGCCTGGTATTCCCTTTTGGCAGGTGGAACCAGCATGGTACTTTTGATTCCAGAGTACATTATGATGCACTATACTGGAGCCTCAAAGTCAACCTTTCCAACT
>JAZQQA010000173.1:0-3037 GCA_045628825.1 Agathobacter sp. | reverse complement strand
TGACTAGTTAAGGGAATCCTTAAGAGCCTTTCCAGCCTTGAACTTAGGAGCCTTTGAAGCTGCGATCTTCATCTCAGCGCCAGTCTGTGGGTTACGTCCTGTTCTAGCTGCTCTCTCAGATACTTCGAAAGTACCGAATCCAACTAATGTAACCTTTCCACCCTTCTTAAGCTCGCAAGCAACAACATCAGCAAATGCCTTAACAGCTGCCTCAGCGTCCTTCTTAGAAATTCCAGCATTGTCAGCTACAGCTGCTACAAATTCTGCCTTATTCATGATATAAATTCCTCCTCTAGGTATTTAAGAATATATAATAATTCGAGTTTCTCCCCCAAATTATCTACATCAATATTTATAATGTTTTTACGACGTTTTGTCAAGGAAAATCAAGGTTTTCAAGGGTTTTTTGACGTTTTTCCTATAAACTTCCAATCAAATCTGTCAATGTTGACAAATAGTCTGCCAAATAGTCCTGATCTGCATTATTCGTGCCACTGTTTGTCGTACCATTCGTGGTATTGGCGTCCGTGGTTCCTGCCCCATTTTCCGTCGTCGTGTTTCCTGCATTGCCGCCACCACTTGAACCCGTAGTGGTTGCAGTCGATTTTTCTTCCAATTCAATGGAGATAGTCGCTTCATCGGAGTTGACATAAAGCCTCTTGCTCCAATCATCGTATCCACTTGCCGTAACGGACATGGTATGCCAGCCGTACCGTAGCTTAAGCGGAATGGAATAATCCACTTCCCTGTTGTCAATCATAAGCTTGGCGCCTTCCAGCTCGATGACAAACAAAATCTTGCCATACTTTGGACCTTCGCCCTTGATCTGATCCAAATCCACCTCCGTGGTCTGTCCCCTTACGATCTCAATTTCACAGGTGCCACCCCAACCATCGTTGGCTACTGCAAGGGTATAGGTACCTTCTGGCACCTCCATCTTCATATTTGGTGTGATGACAGAAAAAATATTGCGACCAAGCTGCAGAAAGCTTCCCTCAAAAAGCAGGGTGTTCATAAGCTGCAAATTGCCATGGCCTGTCGTCACAACAACCGATATGATTTTCTTGTCTTTTCCGTATACCGTCAGCTGATCATTATCCGTAAGATCTTCCATCTTAAGGCGATCCTCATCGGAAAAGACAAAGGTGGTATCATCGTAATTGTACTTATCCTCTGCGATATAGAAGATGCCACGGGCCTCTTCCACGGAAAAACGAGAGACATCTGTATATTCCCAAACCTCATCCGAAAGTTGAACCCGCACCAGCACATTGTCACTCGGATTGGTCTTAAGCTCAATCACTTTTCCTGGCGCGAAATTCGCAGATGGTGTACGGTCCTCATACTTATCTACAAATTCGGTCGACAGGTTGAATCGGAATTGATACTCTAATCCATTGGAAATACGATATACCTGAAGCAGCTGCGTCTCCTGGTCGATTTTCTCCAGGATATACAAGTCTGCATCTCGATTGATTTTAAATTCGGTCTCTGGCTCCTTTGCTTCGCTGTTGCTTGGATAATAGGTGGAATGCCCGTTATCTCCAATGGTTTCTCCACCGCCACATCCCATAAGCATCAGAATGCAAGCCGCCAAAGCTAGTAATAATCCCCACTTCTTCATATCTTATGCTTTCTCAATCAATTTCTTTGCGCGCTCTACCAGGAATGCATGGTCATTCCACTCTGGATGCTCCAGCACCTCCTGAAAGAGTTGATCCAAAATATCTCCAATCTCTTTTCCAGGCTTTAGCCCCATGGCGATTAAATCCTTGCCGTTGATTGCCATCATGGCCTTGGTGACACATTGCTTCTCTTCGTCGATCTTATGGAAAAGTGATTCGTATTCGTCAATATACGCAAGCTTCTCATCCCTGCGGTATAAGCTTTGCGCTAATGTATCTGCACGCTTTACGTCAAAAAGAAGCGGCATATATTCCACTCCGATTCGATTCATGGCACGTCTTACCACGCGCTCCGAGAGCTCTGGTCGATTATCATGCTCTTTTACCATTTTGGAAACAACCGCAATGGTATCGTTATCAAATTTGAGTCTTCGAAGAATCGTCCTTGCCATATCAACCCCAGCCTCTGGGTGTCCATAGAAATGGTCCTGTCCCTTGGCATCGGTGGTCTTGCAGGCAGGCTTTGCAATATCATGAAGCAGAAGTGACAAGCGAAGCTTTCGATCCTCCCCCGCGTGCACTAAGGACCAGATGGTATGCTCTCCCACACTATACATATGGTGCTTATTCACCTGCTCTGTTTTCATCATTACATCAAATTCTGGGAAAAACACGGCTGTCAGACCAAGCGCATAGGCTTCCCTAAGTTCTTCCGGATGTGGCGAGCAAATGGTCTTTACAAGTTCTACCTGAATACGCTCTGCACTCACCCGCGCAAGGGTTGGCGCCAGTTCCTTGATCGCCGCTGCAGTCTCTTCCTCAATGGTAAAACCAAGCTGCGCCGCAAAACGGATGGCACGCATCATACGAAGGGCATCCTCTGTGAATCGCTCTGTGGCTTTTCCTACGCAGCGAATGACGCCACGCTTTAGGTCCTCTTCCCCTTCAAAGGCATCCACCAGACCATCGCGATCATTATAGGCCATGGCGTTAATGGTAAAATCGCGACGCTTCAAATCCTCTAGAAGATTGCCTGTAAAAATTACTTCCTTGGGATGTCTGCTGTCCTCGTATTCCCCGTCAATACGGAAGGTGGTCACCTCATATCCCACATGGTCCATCATAATCGTAACAGTGCCATGCTCGATTCCCGTATCAATGGTATGCGAAAAAAGAGACTTCACTTCTTCTGGCTTCGCGGACGTTGTGATGTCCCAATCCTTAGGCTCTTTTCCCAATAAAGTGTCGCGGACACAACCGCCTACTGCATAGGCGTCGTGTCCGTGCTCTTCCAGGGTGTGAATTATTCGATTTACATTGATTGGTAAATTCATCTTCATGTAAAAACGTTTCTTCCCTTAATCTATCAATTCGTCCGTAAATTAGTATGCCTTGCCCCAGTATACAAGCTT
>JAZQQA010000172.1:0-2738 GCA_045628825.1 Agathobacter sp. | reverse complement strand
CCTGTATACGACAAGCTGATGGCGCATGGCTACTTTGTATCCGACTCAGCCAAGTATCATGTACCTGGCTTCTTGCGTGCTGGTGCGACAGCCATTGTCTGCTGTAATGACCTTTTGGCTCAGGGTGCCATCGAGGTATGTGAGCGGCAGGGACTTCATTGCCCAGAAGACATTAGTATTGTTGGCTTTGACGATGTGCCACTGGCTGAGACCTTAACGCCTCCACTGGCTACTATCCGTCAGGAGCGCAACGAACTCGGTCGCTGTGCCTACGTTATGCTTAACTCTTTGGTACATGAAATTCCAATCAGTACCACCTTAATGCGACCACAGTTGATCCTTCGTGAATCCACTGGTCCAGTTGCAAAAAAGAAGTAACTCATGTAAAATAAGCCCATGAGAACACGAGAAAAATACATTTCCATAACTACAATAATCATGACCGCATCTATCCTTATGGGTGGATGCGGTCTTGCTGATGCGGAAGCTTTATTTACAGACCCAAAGGAACTGGACGCAGAAGCCAGAGTCAATCCTCTTTTCTGGGAGGCCGCACTTCCTGTTGCGGGTGCAAACGGCCTGTATGCTTTGGACAACGATCTGTTTTTAAACAAGCCTTATAATGACCTCTATCGTATGGGAGATGACATTCTCCTTGTAGGACAGGCCACCTATGGCAACGATACGCAGTTCAAGTATTCCTTTGACATCTATAGTCCATGGCGCGACAAGGTCATTTACTCCTTGCACCACAATGACATCACCTGTGACCACTATCAGGTCGTAGGAGATGAACTATTCCTTTTTGATTCCACAAGTAATTCCATCACCATATATGATGCTTCCCTGAAAAAGGTACAGACCTGCGATATGTCTGCTGCCTTAAGTCAGATGAAAGAGTTCTATATGAATGATTTGCGTTTCTACCCAACTGGGTTAGACGCAAGGTATTATGTGGAGCAGGATGATGGAATCTTCTTAGTGGAGATGGGGAAAAATTGCCAGGTACTTCCGCTGCCATTTACCTACTATGAGACCAAAATCGTAAGTAGCAACCCAGAGGAGGCGCGCACCTTATTCCGAGGACTTGACCCTGTCACCCTGCAAAATCGTTTTGCTCTTTTGGATAATCTTACCGGCCAGGTTCTGGCAACCTACCAAGGCTCTTGGACCGGAGATGCAAAGAATGGCTACTACATTGGCTGCTGTGATACCACGGAGCACTACTGGAATTATGTCACGCCAAGTGACAGCCTGTATTTCCAATGCGACATCAATCAAAATGTCACCCTGGCACCGGATGGCAGCATCATTTTTACAGACTACAACCACAGCGAGGATGGAGACCTCTATTATCTAAGAGGGGTTGAGAAGACCCGTATTGGAGAAGATGGCCAGATTCTTTCCTATACCAATAGCGAGGCCGCAACGGGTGGTCTTGTGGATGACACCTATCTTTCCAACCATTCTGCTCGCTTCTATGAAGAAATGATCGACTTTACCCTGGTCTACACTAAGGGGGAGCAGCCGTATCTTCTCATCTGGGATATGAATGTAGATTCTACGGAAAAGGAGGATTTCGCATTCTATCAAAGCGAAGAAGCCCTCTTCCTCCATACTGAGCACACCGACTGGTCGGAATATTATAAGGAAAATTATGGCATCGAACATTTCGGGTCTGAGATTAGCAATATTGCTGACCCGGACACCTATGATTGGGGTTGGCTAGCGCGAGCCAACAATCGTGCCACTGAACTGGAAGAAAAATATGGCGTTTCCATCTATCTTGGGCCTGAGATACCAGACTATCTGAATGTATATGCGGTAAGTCGCACCACCAACGCAGACAGGCTTATGAGTGCTCTGGATGCCTTGGATGATGCCTTAAGCTGTTATCCAGACGGATTTCTTCCACAGCTTGCAGTTGGGCGCAACAAAGGACTTCGCATCTATCTGGTAGGAAGCATCCGTACCGATGATACCACCGCCTTAGAAAGTGCCAGTGGTTTTGCCACAGAACTCAATGACTATAAGGTCATGGTTTTGGATATCAATTATGCCTACGATTGGAACTACACCGTAGCCCACGAGCTTAGCCACATGATTGATACGCGATTGGAGCTTCGCGCATCCTATGATGAGGATGCCCTTTATTCGGAGGACGCATGGATGGATCTTCATCCATCTGGCTTCCACTACCTGGATTCTTATCAGGACTATATTGGCAATTCCAAATATGAGAATTACGAGGATTATTTCTTAGACGAGTATTCTCTTACCTTTGCTACCGAGGATCGTGCAGTCATCTTTGGTACCGCAGTAAAGGATTATTTAAGCGACAAGGATACCGATGATAGCTTTGCTCCTGGTACACCTGTTGCGAACAAATACATCTACTTCTGCCAGTGCATTCGTGATGGATTTGATACGAAGGATTGGCCTGAAACCACTTCCTGGGAATTGTTCTTAACGCAATAAAAAATGCCTCGCACACACATGCGGGGCATTTCTTTGGCCTATTTTTAGATAGTAAAAAAGACAGCTACGAACTGCTGTCTTTTTAGGAGAAGGTATTTTTACTATGGGGATAGTAAAAACTTTATATAATGTATTGGGGGGTTTTTACAGTGCTTATAATAGCACGGTGTACTCGATAAGTGTGCACAAACTTCACAAAATTGTCGTGTGCGTTTTGTTTGTATTGCACAAAATATGCCCGTAACACATGCGCCGTAGAC
>JAZQQA010000171.1:0-8813 GCA_045628825.1 Agathobacter sp. | reverse complement strand
GAACTGGATCTTAAGCCAGAGTGGCTCCGACACATGAGTTATCACATCAATCTTAAGAAGCGATTCCTCAATATGAAAATGAACCGCGAAGGTGTGGCCGTGGATGACCAGCTAAAGCAGCTTCGCGAGATGATTGGACAGATTATCATTGCTTACTATAGGAACAATCCAATCGGTCTTTCGCAGTACCTGCATGATGGACGAACCAACGTCCTGTCAGAGTATGAGAGTGAGATGAATTTCATCACGCAGGCTCTATTTGTCACGGTGCATTTGAAGGGTAAGACCTTGGATTTATCCGTGGAAACCATCTTAAATGGCTTCCTAGGACAGACCATAAAGATTGCTTTTATTTCGCAGAAGCTTTTTGAATTTTATAAGAAGCAATATCCAGATGATTTCAAAGCCTTTGTGAAGAACCATAATCTCATTTGCTTTGAGAAAAATCGAGAGATGTTTACGCAGTTTTTGGCGCCATATATGGTGAACCAGAAATACACGGTGTCGGATCTTCCGGGCATTGCCTACATCGAGATGAATGCCGACATTCATATGCGAAAGAGTATGTTACCTTATCGAAAAAGGTATCGCGCATACCCAGATCCAGTGATTCCAAAGCCAGTCTTTTGCTTTGCGGTGAATGAGCAGTCTGGACCTTTCCGGATTATCCTGAATCAGAACAATGCACTGGTGCAGATGTTAGAAGAGCATGCCAATCATCCAAAGGTAAATTATCTGCGGGAAGTAATTGTTGAGAACATCAAGCAGCGTATTTTGAACGGACAGAATACCTGGGACAAAATCATTGACTTTGGTGGTTCCTTTGTGGATGAGTGGACCAGCAGTGAGCCAATTACAGAGCAAGCCATTTGGTGTCTGGAGCGCAATTTTGCGGATTCCTTGAATCAGTTTATCCGCACCAAATTTGATGTTTTTGAAATCAAAGAATTTGGATTTGAAAATTTGGTCTTCGAACCAGAAGATTTCTTGGAGTGGTGGTATGTTCCGCGCACCAAGTAGAAGGAGTTAGCATTTTGAGTAACAAGAATGAAATTTTAAAAGAAATATTGAGTTGGGTTTTGACACTTGGTCTTGCCTTTGCGGTAGCCCTTTTGTTGAAGCGATTTGTAATTATCAACGCCAATGTTCCAACTGGATCCATGGAGAATACTATCATCCCAGGTGACAATGTGCTTGGTTTTCGCTTGTCATACCTTTTTGATGAGCCAGAGCGCGGGGAAGTGATTATCTTCAAGTTCCCAGACGATGAGAGCGAGCTTTTCATTAAGCGTGTCATTGGTTGTCCTGGTGACTCGGTTCGCATTGAGGACGGTAAGATTTACATCAACGATGATCCAGTCCCACTGGATGAGCCATATTTGAAGGAGGCTTGGACAGAAGGGAACGGCTTATACACATTTTCAGTTCCAGAGAATAGCTATTTTGTTATGGGCGATAATCGTAACTGGTCCCTTGACTCGCGCTACTGGGTGAACCCATATGTAACAGATGATGAGATTTTGGGAAAAGCGATTTGTGTTTATTTCCCATTTAAGCATATGAAAGGATTATAGAATGGTTACGTTACTATCAAAACTATGGATCAAACCTGGGATGTCGGAAGCAAAGCAAAGAGAAGCCTATGGTATGTTGTGTAGTGTTCTTGGCATTGCGCTCAACGTCCTGCTTTTTATTGGAAAAATGATTGCGGGACTTCTTAGCAAGTCGATTGCAATTACTGCAGATGCCTTCAACAACTTGTCAGATGCGGCCTCTTCTATCATCACCTTGGTAGGCTTTAAACTTGCTGGAGCAAAGCCAGACCGCGCCCATCCTTTTGGACATGGACGTATGGAGTATTTGTCAGGTCTTGCGGTTGCAGCCCTGATTCTAATCATGGGATTTGAACTGATTAAGGACTCTATCGATAAGATTTTACATCCAAGCGATACGGATTTTTCTGTATTAATTCTTATGATTCTTCTTGTGTCCATTGCAGTGAAATTGTACATGGCATTTTATAACAATAGCGTTGGAAAAAAGATTGGCTCCGCAACCATCCGTGCAGTAGCAACCGATAGTTTGTCGGATTCTATTATGACTGCAGTTGTTATTGTAGCATCTTTGATTCAGTATTTCTTTGGGCTTCATGTAGATGGTATCTGTGGAGTTGTTGTTGGATTTATGGTATTAAAGGCGGGTGTATCTGCAGCCAAGGAACTCATTGACCCACTTCTTGGTGTACCACCAACAAAAGAGTTTGTGGAACAGGTAGAAGACATTGTCTTACACTTTGATCCAGAAAATATTGTGGGCTTGCATGATATGATTGTTCATGACTATGGCCCAGGCCGTCGCTTTATCACCCTGCATGCAGAGGTGCCAGCGGAGGGGGATATATCTGTATTGCATGATATTATTGACAATCTTGAATATAAGATGTATATGGAACTGGAGTGCCTTACTACAATCCATATGGATCCGATTTCGACCAAGGATCCTTTTGTTGCGGAACTGAAGGAAAAAGTGACAGTGCTTGTGAAAGAAGTGAATGAGGAAATCACCTTGCATGATTTCCGTATTGTGAGAGGTGATACCCACACCAATGTCCTTTTTGATATTGTGCTTCCATATGAGGATAAGCGTAGCAATGAAGAGGTTCAAGGAAAGATACAGTCGTTGGTATGGGAAAAAATCGGTCAGGAGTATATGACCGTTATTCAAGTCGATCGTCCTTTTATAGGATAGAAAATAGATAGAAAGTATAAAGAGGTGTATTATGCCAGAGAATTCAAGTTGTAGCGGAGCATCTACATGCGGAAAGTCAAGCTGTGAAGGATGTAGCAGTGCTAAGACAAGTATGTTAGAGGATATGAATCCATATAGCGATATCAAGCATGTGATTGGTGTTGTCAGTGGAAAGGGTGGCGTTGGAAAATCTTTTGTAACCGCATCCCTTGCTGTCGAGATGGCCAATGCTGGATATAAGGTTGGTATTTTGGATGCGGATATCACAGGACCATCCATTGCTAAGATGTTCGGTGTGCATGGCGCTGTTGAGGGTGATGAAAGAGGAATGTATCCACTTGAAGCAGCCAATGGAATCAAGATTATGTCAATCAACCTGCTTATGGAGGATGAGGAAGCTCCAGTTATCTGGAGAGGACCTGTTATTGCAGGTGTTGTAAAGCAGTTCTGGAATGAAACTGTTTGGGGCGACATAGACTATTTGTTTGTTGATATGCCACCAGGAACTGGCGATGTTCCACTTACCGTATTCCAGTCACTTCCAGTAAATGGAATTGTGATTGTTTCATCACCACAGCAGCTGGTACAGATGATTGTAAAGAAGGCCTACAATATGGCAAATCTTATGCATATCCCAGTGCTTGGATTGGTTGAGAATTTTAGCTTCCTTAAGTGCCCAGACTGTGGCAAGGAGATTAAGCTTTTTGGCGAGAGCCAGATTGAAACGGTGGCAGCAAGCCTTGGTATGCCACTGCTTGCAAAAATGCCTTTGGATCCAATGTATGCAACTCTTGCAGATCAGGAAATTTTCCACGAGGCAAAGAATCCATACCTTGCAGATGCAGTAGAGGTTCTTAAGCGCATCTAGGATGCAATGTTAAGGAAAACATAATAATTATTAGGAACTTTGGATAGAAAACTCCCATTATTTGGGAGTTTTTTATAGTTTTTGGGCATTGTTTTTGTGCAAAAAGTCGACTAAACTAGGTCATTATGAAAAGACTTATTAATTTACTCAACAAATATTCATTGGTGTTTCATGCCTTACTGGCTATGAACATTGTATTCTGGGTGGAAGTGATCTCGCGAAGAAATTTCGTAAGTGCTTGCCATTTTGTGGGAATTCATACATTGGCATTTTTCTATAATGCGTTCATTGTATTTGCTTCCCTGATGCTGGTTTATCTGTCGCGCAGAAGAATTTTCTGGAGAACAGTCATTACAGGATTTTGGACCATTCTTGGCATCATCAATGGTTGCGTACTCAGCAATCGAGTAACGCCTTTTGGCTATACAGACCTTAAGATGGTAGGAGATCTTCTTACCATGACCAATAGCAAATACTTTACTGCGCAGCAGGCAACACTTGCAGTAATCGGTATTGCGATTTTCCTTGGACTTTGTGCGCTTTTGTTTATCTTTGGACCAAGATACCAGGGGGAAAAGCGTAAGCTTGCAATTCCAGCAGCGGTACTTGGTGTTCTTTTTGTAGCACTTCCTCTTGTGACAAGTGCTGCACAAAAGACGGAGGTTGTTGCGTCCTACTTTTCTAATATTGCACAGGGATATGAGGATTATGGATTTATCTATGGATTTTCTTCCAGCGTAGTGGATCGTGGTATGAGCAAGCCAAAGAACTATAATGAAGAAGTCATAGACTTGATTGAAGACATTGTGGATGAGAATGCTGACACAACGACTGTGACCAAGAATTCGGAACCTAACATCATCTGCGTACTTTTGGAATCTGTTTGTGATCCAGAGGAAATTAATTTCCTCGAGACCAGCGCGGATCCACTAGAGTACTTCCATTATTTGGAAGAGAATTACTCGACAGGTTATCTTACCGTTCCTGTTGTTGGCGCAGGTACTGCGAACTCAGAGTTTGAGGTGCTGACAGGTATGAGTATGCAATACTTCGGTGTTGGTGAGTACCCATATAAGACCATTCTTAAGAAAACTGACTGCGAAGCGATTGCAGCGGACCTTTCTGCAATCGGATATGGTACACATGCGGTTCATAACAATGGTGGTAACTTCTATAGTCGTGTGAATGCATTTTCACAGATGGGATTTGATTCCTTCACAAGTAAAGAGCTTATGGATATCACAAGCTACACACCGCTTGGAAGTTGGCCTACAGACGATATTCTTGTAAGCGAGACCATTAAGACCTTGGATGCAACTCCTAACCAGGCAGATTTTACTTACACCATTACCGTTAGTACACATGGTGACTATCCAACAGAGCAGGTTACCTATTACCCAACCATTACTGTATCCGGGGTAGAGGATGAGGCTCAGAAGAATCAGTGGACTTATTATGTGCACCAGTTAGATGAGATTGACAGGTTTATTGAGAATCTGTGTACTGCTTTGGAAAAGAGAGATGAAGATACCATTGTCGTTATGTTTGGTGACCATCTTCCAACCATGGGACTTACCAATGGGGATATGAAGTCTGGTAGTATCTACAAGACGAAGTATGTTACCTGGAATAACATGGGACTTGAGAAAAAAGACGCTGATCTTTATGCATATCAGCTTATGGCGAAGATTACACAGGATGTTGGTATTTCAGAAGGAACTATGTTCCGCTACCATCAGGCCTATGATTATGCAGTAGATGAGAAATATCTGGCTGGTGTCGAGAATCTTCAGTACGATATCCTCTATGGTGATCGCTTTGTATATGATGGCAAGGACAAGTATCCTGCAACAGATATTGTGATGGGTATTGATGAAGTGGTAGTTGGATCTGTTCGTGATTCTTCGCTTGAGGAAGATCGATATCTTATTACGGGTAATCACTTTACGAAATGGAGTAAGGTATACGTGAACGGCGAAAAAGTGCCAACCACATACAAGTCCAATCGTATGCTATCGGTGAAGAAGGAATATCTTCACGATGGGGACGCAATTACGGTATGCCAGGTGGGCTCTTCAAGTACCGTATTCCGTACATCCAACGAAGTGATTTGGGAAAACCCAAATGCGGAGGCGGAGACGGAAACTGTTTCTGAACATGAAATTACAACACTTCCGGCTTCCCCAAAGGAATAAAAGAAACGCCTTTCAGTTGGCAGGAGGTGGCCTTTAGACAAAGCTTTCGATGCTTTTTGCATCGGAGGCTTTTCTTTATAACAAGCAGATATGGGTGATTTTGCATTTTGCGTAAAAAAGAAAAGTCTTCAAGGACTTTTTCCTTGAAGACTTTTCCTATAGTTTGATAAGCCTGCTTGTGAATGGCTTTTGTATTTATGGTGACTATAAAGAGTTGGCTGTTTGTGCTAACTTTGCGTTAATTCTTGCCATTGCTTCAATATAGTATGTACTATCTGCATCAGACATTGTTTCGGCATCATATGCATCGGCCTTTGCAGCAAAGTCAGCATATTTTGACATTAACTCAGCATATTCTAGCAGAGCTTGTGCATCGGACATATTAGCGGTTTCCATGAATTCACAATATTCGTCCATAAAAGTTTCGTAACTATCTAGGAAATCTTTTAACTTTGGATCAACATTGGAAGTAGAATCATTTGTCGCTTGCGAAGAGTTGGCTTCGGTTTCTTCCTCAAACTCCATTTTGACTAATGTTATGCCATCGCCACTAGGAACATATAGTATTTCGTCATCTGTAGTGATTACGCTATAATCTCCATACTGATCCTCTTCAAATTTGTCGTTCACGCATACTACAGCGGTATTAACATAGATGCCTAAATTATCTTCTTTATCTGTGTAAAGTACGGTAATCCAATTAAATTCATTTATTTCAAAATAGTTGTAGTAAAGATCTGCAAGTGCGTCTTCAGTGCAAAGTGATGAGTCAGTTTTGATTACGGCATATTCACCTAGTTTTTCTGTGCGAGTTCCGTTCATCACATCTCGGATTTCAGCATTATCATAAATATGCGATTCAAGGGTTGATTTTTCTGGTACTGATTCGACCTCAGAGTGAACATCACTATTGGAATCGACATTTTCATTATTGCTTGCATTGCCTGCAATCATCCAGATTAAATAAATAATCCACGCTGCGGCAATAATGCCATAGCGTGCCTTTGAGTTCAACTTGTTTGAAGGTCTTAACATTAATATTGTGAGCGGAACTGGAAAGATGAAAATCCATCCTAGAACCCAAAGCCATGTTCTCTTCTTTTGCTTTTGTGGCGCCCCTTCTTGACTATCCCAAGTGTGACCACAGTCTTTGCACATTCCAATGGTTCGTCTTACGACGGTTGTTCCGTTCTTCCCTTTTAGCTCTCCTTGCTTTTCGCGGTCAAATGTTATGTTACTACTTCCGCATTTAGGGCACCCTTTTTTGATTAACTGTTCCTGCTCTTTCTGCATCTCTGCAGAAATTTGTGAACCACAAAATTCACAGAATCTGCTCCCGTTAGTTATTTCAGCGCCACAAGCTGTACATTTCATGTAAATTCCTCCCCTAGTATTTATAATAGTAAGACTTTTTTGGAAAATGTTTATCTAGTAATGTTGCTAAACATTCTACAAAAACTTCATCTTTAGAAGGTATTTTATCATAGGAATAGATTAATCTCAATGCAGAACTTCAACTTTAGAAGGTGCAAGGATGAAGATATATTGGGATGGAAAATCAAAAAATATAATTGGACCCAAAATAAAACAGCTGAGAAAAGCAGCTGGATTAACACAAAAGCAATTAGCTGAAAAATTACAATTGGAAGGACATGACGTTACTGATTTGACAATATTGAGGATTGAGCAGGGAAGTCGTTTTGTCCCTGACTATGAAATTGTTGCATTAGCTAATTTCTTCAACATAACAACAGATGAATTGTTAAAATAAGAAAAGCAGGCGTTTGAGAAATTGTCTCAAATGTCTGCTTTCATAGTTGAAAATATTTTATTTCACAAATTTATTAATGGCATCATTTAAGTCCTCCAGAGACTCACGGTTGCCATTTTCAATCGCATCCAAGATGCACTGATCGATGTGCTCTTCCAGAATAATCTTACCAATGTTGTTGATTGCAGATCTTACAGCTGCAATCTGGGTTAAGATTTCTGTGGCATCACGATCATTATCAATCATGGTCTTAATGGATTCCATGTGTCCGAT
Source organism: Agathobacter sp. (assembly GCA_045628825.1). Lineage (GTDB taxonomy): Bacteria > Bacillota > Clostridia > Lachnospirales > Lachnospiraceae > Roseburia. Next base: position 958 of record JAZQQA010000171.1, on the reverse strand, counting down.
TGCTCGGCTCATGCGATTCATTAAGGCTTTTTTATTTTCATGCTCGTGAGGGCAGGCGCCGTGTACATGGCTATGTACAGTGCCATCCTCGTGCACGTGCTCAGTGGCCTTGTCGTGCTCATCTGTGTGGTGATGTGTGTGGCTAATGATTGTGCCGTCCTCAAGGACGTGTGTATGTTCATGTGACATTGTCTATACCTCATATCAAAAATGGAGCACAAGCTTGTGCTCATGCTCCATTATATACATTTTTCAGAATATCTCAATATTAGCGGTTAGAACGTCTCCAGATGTTCATCTTCTCGGCCTCAGCGATTAACTCATCACGGAAGTCTGGATGTGCGATGCTAATAATTGCTTCTGCCTTTTCCCAGACAGATAATCCCTTTACGTTGACCATACCGTACTCGGTTACAAGGAAGTGACCGTTGGCACGAGTGTCAGTAACGATAGATCCGTTTGCAAGTGTTGGACGGATACGTGAGTGCATCTGACCGCTCTTATCAGTGAAAGTAGAAGAGCAGCACATGAAGCTCTTGCCACCATTTGACAAGTAAGCACCAAGTACGAAGTCAAGCTGTCCACCAGCACCGGAGATGTGCTTGATTCCAGAGGTCTCAGAAGAGATCTGTCCGAACAAGTCAATATCAACACAGTTGTTGATTGAGATGAAGTTATCAAGGGCTGCGATAGTACGGATATCATTGGTATATTCAACTGGAGCACTCATCAGCTCTGGGTTGTCATCCATGTAGTCATACATTTTCTTGGTTCCGCAACCGAAGGCATAGGTCTGACGGTAACGGTCAAGATTCTTGTGAGCACCTGTAATTTTTCCTGCCTTAGCAATATCAACAAAGGCATCTACATACATCTCTGTGTTAACACCAAGATCCTTTAGGTCTGATTCTGCAATCATAGAACCAACAGTGTTAGGCATTCCTCCGATACCAAGCTG
>JAZQQA010000170.1:0-2345 GCA_045628825.1 Agathobacter sp. | reverse complement strand
ATTTACGCCATTAATAATACTGCCCTTAACTCCTGTTGTATGAGCCAGGCCCACATAGAAGAAAATGTATTGTAAGGTTGTCTGGAAAAGTGATAGAACCACGATTGGTCCAAAGCTTTCCTTTCGAGGTAACAGCACTTTCTTTTGTAAGATGCTTCCAAGCAAAACAACCAGGATTCCGGCTACCAAAAAACGGGTTCCAGCAAACAAAATAATGGAAGGTGTATCACTCGCTTCGATGTGTAATAATTCATAACCAATTTTGATACTTGGTGACGCACTGCCCCACATAATACAGCAAAAGCTAGCAAGGATACATACCACAGGCAGACGTTCTAAAAAGTTTTCTTTTTTCATAGGGACATCATACCAAATTTTTTCGCAAAAATATAGGGATTACAGTAAATTGGCACCAGTAAAAAGACGATATTTATAGTAGAGATTTAAGGTGTGGAGGGATCCCATGATTACTATTAGTTTATGCATGATTGTGAAAAACGAAGAGAAGGTTTTGGCCCGCTGTCTGGAGTCCTTAAAAGGGCTCATGGATGAGATTATTATTGTAGACACTGGCTCCACCGATTCCACCAAAGAAATCGCCCTGCGCTATACCAATCAAGTCTATGATTTTTCCTGGTGCGATGACTTTGCTGCAGCCAGAAACTTTTCTTTTTCCAAGGCGACGCAGGAATATATCTATGCCCCAGATGCTGATGAAGTCTTAGACGAAACCAATCGCAAGCGCTTCCAACTTCTCAAGGCTGCTATGCTCCCAGAGATTGAAATCGTCACCATGAAGTATTTAACTCCCGCCGAATATAATACCGTACAAAATGCCGCATCCGATAGAAGACCGAAGCTCTTCCGCAGACTTCGCACTTTTTCCTGGATCAATCCAGTACATGAAACTGTACGCTTGGATCCTATCGTTTTTGACAGCGATATCGAAATACAACACTTGCCTCAGAACCTTCACGGAAAAAGAGATTTTTCAATTTTCCTAAAATCCTATGAAAAAAATGGACAGTTGCCACGCAGCATCCTAACCATGTATGCCAAAGAGCTCCTAAAGTGCGGCACACAGGATGACTTTGCAAACGCTGCTACTATCTTTGAGCGTCTCTATATGGAGGAAGGCTGCGAAGAAGCAATCTGCATTCTTGCAAGACACTATCGCTTGCAGGAGGATACGGACAAGTTCTTCGCCATTGCCCTCAAGAACGTAGCCGTGAACGGTTGTAGTGAAGTCTGCAACGAACTTGGCGCCTACTACCTGAGCAAAGAGGATTACAATGAAGCGGCTACTTGGTACTATAATGCCGCCTTTGAAGTATCTCCAGTTCTTGACATTTCCGCAGGGGGCGGAATTCCACTTGCTGCCCTTGCCGAAGTCTATGAGCTGTGGGCAAAGGCCAAAGAAGCTTCCCTTGAAAAAATACCGATGAGCCAGAGGGCACATTTCACTGGCGATATGGAAATCATAGAAAACCTTAGAGCCAATGCTAGAGAATATCGTAAGCAGGCGGAAAACTGGATGCTTCCAGAAGAGATTTAATGTTGCTATTCCCGAACTAGAATGATACAATAATGGCAGTGTGATATATTTTTAACAATGTCGTTATTGTATCATTTTTTTGTTGAAGAAGGAGGCTCTTATGGGTTACATGGATGAGTACAAGCAAAAACTTGTCTCTGCAGACGAAGCAGTAAAAGTTGTAAAATCTGGTGACTGGGTAGATTACGGTTGGTGCAACGGCACACCAGATGTATTGGATCAGGCTCTTGCAAGAAGAACTGATGAACTGAAGGATATCAACCTTCATGGTGGAATCTTATTAAAGCCGCTTGCTATTTTTGAGCGCGAGGATGCAGGCGAGCACTTCACATGGAACTCATGGCATATGGGTGGATATGAGAGAAAACTGATTGCTCGCGGTTGCAGCTTCTATGCTCCAATCCGTTATTCAGAATTGCCTCGTTACTATCGTGATGGCGCTGCAAAGGTTGATGTTGCAATGTTCCAGGTTGCTCCAATGGACGCACATGGATTCTTCAACTTTGGACCAAACGCTTCTCATCTGGAAGCAATGTGTCAGCAGGCTAAATATGTCATTGTAGAAGTAAATGAAAATATGCCTCGTTGTCTTGGTGGCACAGGCGTAGGCATTCATATCTCAGATGTTACATATATCGTTGAAGGCAACAACCCACCAATCGGAGAGCTTGGTGCAGGCGGTCCAGCTACCGATGTAGATAAGGCAGTTGCACAGCTCATCGTAGACCAGATTCCAAACGGAGCATGTCTCCAGCTCGGTATCGGCGGCATGCCTAACACCGTAGGTTCT
>JAZQQA010000169.1:0-5399 GCA_045628825.1 Agathobacter sp. | reverse complement strand
CGATAAATCTTCGCTGGCCCATAGCCCAGTCGAAGCATATTGTACAAGAAGAAATCATGAAGCTCATAAGGGCCTACCAAGTCCTCTGTCTTCTGGGAAATCACACCATTCTCTGGTGGCAAAAGTTCTGGTGACACTGGTGTATCAAGCACATCCAAAAGCACCGCTGAAAGTGTTGCATCCCCACAGGTATCTGCATAGAATCGAACCAAATGGCGCACCAACGTCTTAGGTACCGAAGCATTGACCGCATACATAGACATATGGTCTCCATTGTAGGTTGCCCATCCAAGTGCAAGCTCAGACAAGTCTCCTGTTCCGATTACCATACCCCATTCCTTATTGGCAATATCCATAAGAATCTGGGTACGTTCTCTCGCCTGCCCATTTTCGTAGGTCACATCGTGATTGTTTGGATCCTGCTCAATATCACGGAAGTGGATATTCACCGCATCCTTAATGCTAATCTCCTTAAAGGTAGCTCCTGTAGACTTGATCATTGCAACCGCATTCTCGTAGGTACGATCTGTGGTTCCAAAGCCTGGCATGGTAACTGCCACAATATCCTTGTGATCCTTTCCAAGCATATCAAAGGCACGCACTGTAACAAGAAGTGCCAAGGTAGAATCAAGACCACCCGAAATACCAATCACTGCTGTCTTACAACCAGTATGCTCTAAACGCTTCTTAAGACCGGAAGCCTGAATATTCAAAATCTCCTCGCAACGTGCTTCACGCTCTGCCTTATTACTTGGCACAAATGGCGCTGCATCCACAAAACGACTAAGACTTGTCTCTTCCATGCGAAGCTCAAATGGAATACATACATGGGTATCTTCTGTATCAAAAGTGCTCATGCGTCTACGATCATTTTCCAAACGCTCCACATCGATTTCACCATAGATAACATCCTCTGCAAAACGTTTTGACTCTGCCAGCAAATGTCCATTTTCTGCGATCAAATCATGACCAGAATAAACCACATCCTGGGTAGATTCTCCTTCTCCTGCAGATGCGTAGATATAGGCACACATAAGTCGTGCCGACTGACCAACCACAAGCTCCTTACGATAGCTTGCCTTTCCTGTAATCTCATCCGAAGCAGAAAGATTTACCAAAAGTGTCGCTCCAGCCATGGCATGACGGATGCTTGGAGGATTTGGTGTCCAAAGATCCTCACAAAGCTCAACGCCAATCTTAAGCTTTGGCATAGATGCACAATAGAACAAGAGATCCGTCTCAACAGGCACAATGCTTCCATCTGGAAGGATCTCGTCACAGCAAAGATTACCACCTGGAGTGAAATGTCTTCTCTCATAGAATTCGTTGTAATTTGGAAGGAAGGATTTTGGCACAATACCAAGTACCTCTCCACCACTGATTGCCGCTGCAACATTATAAAGCTTACCATTGATTTCATATGGAAGCCCCACGAAGAAAATGGCATCGTACTTCTTACTTTCCTCAGCAATATGCATCATTTCAGATTTTGCTTCCACTAAGAGCTTGCTCTGCAAGAACAAGTCTCCACAGGTATAGCCTGTAATGCAAAGCTCTGGAAATACAACAACCTTAGCGCCCTGCGCTGTGGTCTCCTCCATGTATTTGCAAATCACTTCTCCATTGAAGGTGGTATCTGCCACCTTGATCTTTGGGGTTACGGCAGCTACTTTTACAAAACCGTCTTTCACGTCTCATCCTCCCATGCCTGGTTCTCCAGGCCAATCTATTCCGCTGATGCGCTTATCTGCGCAGCTTCTTCAAATCCTCGATAGTAAAATTGTAAGCGGTATTACAGAACTGACATTTTACCTCAATGCTCTCACCGTCATTGATGATAGAATCCAAATCCTTACGACTTAAGGTTGCAAGCGCACGGGATACCTTATCCTTCGAGCAATCGCAGTAGAATTCACATGGCATGGTATCCATGACTTCTACACCGAGGTCTCCAAGCACTTCCTCTAAGATTCCTTCCGGTGTCAAACCGCGCTCCAGCATCGTGGTAACGGAATCAATTTCTGCTAAGCGCTTCTCCAACTTATCGATGATTTCATCGCTGGTAAAAGGCATAAGCTGAATGATAAATCCACCTGCCTGACGCACGGTATTGTCCGTATCCACAAGAACGCCAAGTCCCACTGCAGATGGAATCTGCTCAGAGGTTGCAAAATAATATGTCAAATCCTCTGCAATTTCACCTGTCTGTAACTGACACTGTCCTACATATGGCTCCTTTAAGCCCATGTCCTTGATGACAGATAAAACACCAAGATCTAAGGCTCCACCAACATCCAGCTTGCCCATTGGATTCAGTGGCAAATCCACCTGTGGATTCACTGCAAAGCCCTTTACATGTCCCATAGCATCAGCAGTCACAGTCATGCCCTGCGCAGGTCCACTACACTGAATCTGAAGGGTTAATAAATCCTTCTCCCCCTTCATCATGCTACCCATCATGGCGCCACCAGAAAGCAGACGACCAAGGGCTGCTGTCATAGTTGGTGTTGTATTGTGGTGGCTTCTTGCAGCCTCCACCATTTCCTTTGAATTGATGGCAAACGCGCGAATGCTATTGTTCGCAGCGGTTGCACGTACGATATAATCTGACATATATGCCTCCTAAATTAATTGCTATATACCTTTCCCTCTACGGCCTTTTCCCTGGCAATGAACATCATGCGCTCACTGTCCTCCCGTAAAGGCTCCCTGGTGTAGGCATCGTAGACGCCCACCACTTCCATACCTGCAGCTTCAAGAAGTTCTATCACTTTTTCCACTGGATAACATCTCTGGACGTGGGTCTCCTGGAACCGGAAAAAGGATGGTTCCTCGCCCTCCCGAATGAACAGGGTCAAATCATACTCGTTGATCTGGCGCTCTTCATCGTAGTAGTTCTCCCAAATCAGACTGGAGTCTTCTCTGTTGTCCGCAATGGTATTCTCCCCCAACAGCTCCTCGTAGGTGTATGGGGTCTTCATATCAAAAAAGAAATAGCCTCTTGGCTCCAAATAGTTATTGGCCAAGCGGAACACTTCCTTAAGATCCTCTTCCTCCAAAATGTAGTTCATGCTATCACACGCACTGTAAATCGCAGCTACGGTGCCATACAGCTCAAACTCACGCATATCCTGCATAAGATAAAGAATGTCCGTCGCATCGGCTTCCCTTGCAATGTCTAGCATCTCTATGGAATTGTCTACGCCAATCATGTCATAGCCTGCTTCTCTCATCAGGCGGGTGAGCTTACCGGTTCCACAGCCCAGGTCAAGCACCAATCCATTTTCCACATGTGCGTCTCTTAAATAATCCACCAAAAAGTCTCTCCATGCCTCATAAGGCGTGTCATCCATGAAGAGATCATATACCTTGGCAAAGCTTGTATAAGCGTCCATTTTGTGCCCTCTTTCCCACGTATCATAGTATCAATTTTTCCTATGAAAAGCAAGGTTGATTCTCGCTCCTTGATTCGCTATACTTGAAGACGAAAGTAACTGATTTACACATGAATGAAGGAAAAAATGACAGAGAATTACGAACATTATATATCGCGAAATATAAAAACCTTCTATCGTAAACGTCTCTTCTCACCAATTCTATATCTGCTCATTCTTGGAGCCCTATGGTTTGTCCTAAAGCTTGGCAATCTGCTGGTGCCAAAGGCAATTCCAGAGACCAGGCAATTGTCGGCAGTATATACTTCTGGAGATTTGTACGTTACGACAGAACTTAAGAATTTGACCTTTACCGGTTATACCACCAAGCAAAATGGTTACAACGAAGGCTACTTCTACTACACCCTGCGAGATGACCAGGTCACGATTGTGCTTTTGTCCCCTCGTACCTGTGAAGAAGGCATTCCTGAGATTGAAAGCCTAAAGTTCCGTGGAAAGGTTGTAAAGCAAAACAAGACCTACAACGCACTCCTTGGATATCTGGCCGAGGACCTGGATTGGACAAAGGATGGCATCACAAAGGAGCTTCCTCACTTCTATCTCAGTGAGCCTGACTACCATCTAAATGCTACCGTCTTTTTGTTCATCTTCTATTTCGGAAGTATGGCTTATGCGGCACTTTCTTTGATTTCCTATATTCTCTATATCCGCTTTCCATTCCTTTCTCCAGCCTGTCAGGACTTGGTTGTATTTGGAAATCCAAAGCGTATGTTAGAAGAGGCCGAGGAAGAGCTTGCAACACTCCCACAGCTTGCAACAGAGGACATTTTCATCACGGAGCATTACTTCATCGTAACCTCTCCCTATGGAACCGCATTCCTTCCAATTAAGGAAATTATGTGGATTTACAAATATTCTACTTTGCACAAATTCTTATGGTACCACATGCACATCTCCTATACGCTGCATATCAGTGCCAAGAAGCATTTGTACATTCGCTGTCCAAAGAACATCAAGTCTGATATCGATGGTATTATGGACTACCTTGCAGAAGCAAACCACGACATCTTAACAGGTTTCTCCGAAGAGAATCGTCTGAAGGTGCAGGCGGTGCAAGGAAAGCCATTCCACATCGAGAAGTGGGTTGCACTCATGCACAAGAGACTGTAATATGGTACGAAATAGAGAAAAAAACAAGCGGCCAATCACAATTGGCCGCTTGCTCTTTATTTCTCTAACAAATCTGTATAGAAGTCTGTGTAATCTCTTCTGTCTTCCTTAGTGAAATCAATTGCAGCAGATGGATGCTGGTTGAGTCTACCGGTAAGAAGATAAGGGATATCATAACCCCACTTAAGTCCGCTCTCACGAAGAGGAAGCATGTACTCCTCAAGGAACTTAAGCACTGGATATACGTTGTACTTAGGATTCTTAAGGAAGCTAAGAAGAAGCTCCATTGCACAGTTACCTGCACCACGTCCCATTGACATCATTGTTGCGTCAAGTAAGCTTACACCACGAGCTGTTGCCTCGATTGTGTTAGCGAATGCAAGCTGCTGATTGTTATGAGCATGCATTCCAATGTACTTGTTATATTTGTCTGCTATCTCCATATACTTGTCAGATATCTCTCTAATCTGCTCAGGATAAAGAGAACCGTAGCTGTCTACAATGTAGATTCCATCAGCTGTGCTTTGTCCAACCATCTCAAGAGCCTGATCGATATCTGCCTCTTTAGCATTTGAAATAGCCATGATATTACATGTTACCTCGTAACCCTTCTCCTTAGCATCCTCAATCATCTGAATTGCTGAAGGCATCTGGTGTACATATGTAGCAACACGAACCATATCGATAACACTTTCACTTTTTGGAAGGATGTCTGTCTTGTAATCACATCTTCCAACGTCAGCCATAACCGAGATTTTCATGTCTGAGTTATTATCACCAACGATTGCACGGATATCCTGCTCATCACAGAATTTCCACTTGCCGAATTTATTA
>JAZQQA010000168.1:0-9715 GCA_045628825.1 Agathobacter sp. | reverse complement strand
GCGAAATTACATCTTTTAATTAGCAATTAAGATATTCATAAATAATACGAAAAGGACCATACCTTTGATCGAAGGTATGGTCCTTTTCTTGTCTATTTATCATATATACCATTAATTGGTTGTATCAGCTGGATTTAAATTTGCATTTAGGTACATAGATAATTAATTCCTTGCCTTGCCGACAATTTTGACGATATGATGCAAAATTCCTTGCGACAAGCATCTTGTGGAACGATTATTAGGTACAGCAGGCTTGTCATTTCATTCTTTACCGACAAATCATGGAGTGACGCTCATTTTGTCGGCAAGGAGTGATTTCACAATCCTCTTTGGAGAATATTGATTCCACAACACGATAAATTATATGCTACTGTAGTTGAAATGCATGGAGCGTCGGCAAAGGATGAAAACGTTTTTACCCTTGCCGAGAAGTGCGGAAAGCCCATGGGCGTCTTGATGGTGTTCTAGGAATGCAAGTAAAAAAGAGCCCGCCTTCAAAGAAGACGAGCTCAATGATTCAATAAAAAGTTGTATGTTATTTCGCTATCACAAAATTTAATACATGATATTCATGTCAACGTTACCGCTGATTCCAGGGATGGAACCCTTGCTTGTGTACTGCCACATCTTGTAAGAACCATTGTAGGTACACTTGTCAGCATACTGTGCAACCCAGATCGAGATGCCGGAATAGTTCTTTGGAGTAAGCTTGGTGGTTAACCAGTTCTTATTGGCGTAGACACCAGCGGCGTAGCCTGAGTTCTTAACGGTATTGCAGAAGGCCATAACAATGGCATCGCGCTGTGCAGTCGTAAGTCCAGACTGTGTTGCATCCTCCATATCGATATAGATTGGAAGGCTACAGCCACCATACTGGTTGGCAATGCTGACTGCAAGGGAAGCTTCCTCAACTGCCTGTACCTCATTCTGGGCACGTGAGTAGAAGTAGAGGCCAACCTTCACGCCATTTTTCTTAGCATTTTGCATGTTGGTTCCGACATAAGAGTCAATTGCAAGCTCTCCGGTCTTACCACGAATACCGCATCGGATGATCGCATAGCTTACAGAGCTTGATGCCTTCTTCCAATCGATATTGCCCTGCCACTTCGATACATCAATACAGATACCATTGGAGGTACGAATACCATTCTGGTTGAAGGTGTATTTTGCTCCACCGATGACCTGCTCACCAGTGACACGCTTTCCATCTTCGCCGTAGTAGCACCAACCGTCGGATTCTTCCCACCAGCCGTGCTTTGCACCTGGAGTCTCGGTAATGGTATATACTACAAGGTCTGGCTTGTAGTTTTCTACGGTAGCCTTTGTCTTTTTATCATCTAAATAGAGTAGTGTTCCCTTGTCGTCAACAAGCTGTGTAGTCTTAGACTCAACCGCAACAGGAATCTCTGGGACTGTCTGTGTCTCACCGTTGGCATCGACAATGGTTGCAGAAACCTTATGGGTAACAGCGGATAATTCGTTGGCCTTTAAGGTTAAGTCCGTGATTTCCTTACCATCCAGGAGAATCTTAGCTGTAAGTCCATCTGGCTTTGTAAGGCTAATGGTTGCGGTTGAAAGTGCCGCATCCGAGGTCTGATAAATCTTGGTCGCAGAAACAGTTAGCACAACATTCTTGGTTTCAGCGGTATGAACGCGAGCTGGAACCATCATTGTTTGTGTTAGAGCTGGATCACTTCCTTCAGGTGGCGTCTCAGGACTCTCGTTTGAATCAGACGAACTAGACGATGGAGTTTCTGTGGATGCAGGCTCTGTTGGAGCTGGAGTTTCTGGTTCCTTACCCTTACACTTGGTATGGTCAGCTTTACAAACATCACACTTGCCAGCTTCATTGGAAGCACATTTGGTCTCACTTGTGCTACAAGTACATTCTGCTGGCTTCTTCGTGGTTACAACATTGATTCCCTGACTGGCAGCAGCGCCAACCTTGAGTGCGGCAACAGTTGCTTTTGTTGCAACGACTGTGCTAGGATCCTGCGCTGGATTCGCATAATACTTTACAGTATCGGTGAGAGCAACGCTGTCACCGTGATCAATCTTTTCGTCGCCAGCTTCCTTCTCGGAAACGGTCTTGTCCTTGATTTCTTCTACCGCCTTGAATTCCAGCTTTTCCTTTACCTTAACCTTATTCATATAAGATGCAGGAACGAAGGAGTCTCCTTCGTGGTTGGTTGGAATGAAGCAAGCGACATAGTCGCCACTCTTAATGCTCTTAATGTAGATTACGCCATCGCCATCTTCATCGGTATAGATGGTGCCACCGACTTCTTCAAGAGCAGCAGCATACTGTTCGTAAATCTCTCGCTTTTGAATAAAGAGCTTCTCGAGCTCTGTTAACTCTTCTCCAGTAATGGAACTGATATAGACCTTGTCTTCGGTAGAGGCATACTTATCGGAAGAAGCATCCGATGAAGTACCATCCGCACTATCTGCAGCCTGTGTCTCCTTCGTGCTTGGCTTCGCACTGGTTGGAAGAGGACTAGCAGAAGGTGTTGCCTTCTTAGCGGCTTCTTCTAACTCCTTAATCTTGGCATTTAAGTCCTTGATGTCTTTCAGTTTTTCCTCGACCTTGGACTTGTTCTTGGCCTCAACTAAGAGAACCTTGAACTGTGCACCAGTTACCTTCTTGTTGTCTACGTTCTTGACATAGAGCGTTAAATCCTTCTCGATGGATTCGCCCTTCACCGAGCAATCGGTAAAGGTAGGGACCAGAACCACTTCCTTTTCTGGCTCTTTTACAGCAACCTCAGTTTCAACAGGGGAAGCGGTTGTAGCGGGCTCTGTCTCAGGTGGAAGAGTTTCTTCAACCACTTCCTCTGGCTGATGCTTGCCGCTTAATGCATTGTAGGCGAAAACACCACCAACGGAGGCAACTACAAGGCATGCAGCAGTAATGCCAGCAATAAGTGCTTTATTGAGAGGCTTTTTACTGCTGTCCTTTTTCTTAGGCTTTTTGGCATTTTCTAAGGCAAGATCGAGGATTTCTGTTGATTCTACAGTCTCTGCTATAATGGCAGTCTCTAGGTTTACAGCCTCTGTAGGTGCTTTTTTCTTCTTCTTGATTGGCTTACCATTCTCGTCAAGCTTAATCTTTTTTCTCATGATTGGCTTGCCATCGGCATCCAATTTGATCTTCCGACCTGCTGGCTTGGTGGCGGTTTCGTTTCCGAAATCTTCCAGTGACTGATTCTCTAAACTCATGAAAAACTCCTTCTTCTTATAACAAAACTTCTATAACAAAGGGTGATAATAAAAAACATCACTTCCTTATGATATCGACAACTATCAAGTATATCATAAGAGGAAGTGATGTCAAAAAAGTTTTTCTTAAGAAATCCTTATTTTTACACGGTATTCGCATCCATTAACTCGATGAAAGCATCGAGCATTTCAGGGTCAAATTGGGTACCGCGGCAGCGGAGAAGCTCTTCACGAATGAGGCCTTTATCGATGGCGTCTCGGTAGCATCTCTTGGAGTGCATGGCGTCGTAGCTATCGACAATGCATACGAGTCTGGCAGGTGCGGGGATATCCTTTCCAGCCAGTCCATCTGGGTAGCCATGGCCATCGTATCGCTCGTGATGATGCTTTGCAACGATGGTGGCGTATTCCATGGTGGAAATGTCCTTTAGAATTTCAGCACCCATAGTGGTGTGCGATTTGATGATTCCAAACTCTTCGTCTGTAAGTCTGCCATTTTTATTTAGGACAGAATCCGGGATTCCGATTTTTCCAATGTCATGCAAAAGACCTGCCTCACGAAGCTTTGAAACTTCTTCTTCTGGCCAGCCCAGCTTTTGTGCTAAAAGGCCTGCATATTCGGACACGCGGTAGGAATGCTCAGAGGTATAAGGATCCTTGGCATCTACGGTTCGTGAAATCGTAATTAAAGCTTCTCTTGATAAGGTCTCTACCTGCTGCAGGGCGTTGGTTTCGCTGATTCGGATGTCGCTTAGCTTGCGCACATTCTCAAAAAGCGATAGGAGCGTCATAATCAAAAGTCCAATGCTAAGGAAGATGCCGTTGGCACGTTCCGAAAGGACAAAGTGATAGATGATAATCTGCATGATGCCGCAGGCGCCAAAGAAGAGTGCACCCAAAGATGAAAGTCGAAATTCTGACTTGTGGCCGGTTAGGGCATCCTTGATAGAGAAAAATAGAATCAAAAATACCAGGGCAAATACTGTGAGGTAAGTAAATTCAAAAATCTCAGAAGGCCCTTTGAAACCAGTAATGTTAAAAATAAAGAGTACCATAAAATCTAAGAGGCAGACATGCTCTATTCCGGCGAAAGCGATGTGGTGTCTTTTGTCTGTCAGTTCATCGAAGAAAAAGGCAAAAGGGATTGGCATCAGTGCTACCACGAAAAATGCACAGTTTCGTACCGTACTAATGTTGCCAAACACAAACTGACGTCCGGTAGAATTTAGAAGCAACCAGGTGGAAGCTAAAATGACACCGCTACCTAAAAACTTCAGTGGGATGCTTCGCTTGGTGGTGAACTGTAAAAAGACAGAAGCCAAAATTACGATGATACCAAGCAGAATCAAAAATCCACTCATGATGAGCTCAAATTGTGGCCCTTTAATGATTTCAATTAAGAGGGCAGCCTCGCTTCCGACACGAATCGGTCCAATTTTGTAGCCAGAGGACACCTCACTTGCGGTAATGCGAATGGTAATCTGTTTTCCTCCATCCTCAGGAAACAGTGGGCACCGAATATAAAGATATGGCCTGTCTGGGCCGATGCCATATACATTGTCTCGGCTGTACTGACAGCGAAGTTCATCATCGACATAGAAATCCATGTCCTGGCCATAGCTCCAAATCATCAAGGAATCATATAGGGGATTGCTTGGGAGGATGTGAGAGATGGTCACGGTCTCGCCGTACGCCATGACAGGGGAGCCTTCTGTGATGGAATAGGTCATTGTGGTGCCATCGGCGCGGGTCAAGATCCAGTCATCATATACATATTCATAGGTGCTGAGCTTAAAGGCACGCTCAGGCGCAAAATGATTCTGCCCGTAAAATAGATAGGTAAATAGCACAATCACCATTACAAAGAAGAAGGTTCCGGTGGCGATGTGCATATAGGTTTGTTTCCGATCTTTATACTTTTCAAACATAGTTTTTCCTCATTGATGCCCAAACTACACGACTATAACATAAAACTATGAGAAAATAGTACCATAAATACCATTAGATTGCCAATGCCTATATCTTATATTTGTACACTATGTTAAAATAATGTCAGACTATGTGGTTTCTTTGGAAGGAGAACGACCATGAAGAAGAGATTTATATATGTACTATGTGCGATGCTGGCACTTAGTATGGTTGCTTGTGGCAAGCAGGCAACAGAAGTGGAAACAGAGCAGAGCGTAGCGCAGACGACGGAGGCAGCGACAGAAGCTGCGACGGAGCCAGCCATGGAGACGGGAGTCAACATCATTCCGGATGGTGATTTTTCTCAGAGCAATAGTGCCTGGGGCATCTATACCGAGTCGGGTGGTTCGGCAACCCAGAGCATCAGCGGAGGAGAGCTTCGCGTAAGCATCAACAGTGCAGGTCGAAAATCTCATTCGGTGCAGACCTACTGTGGTGGATTTGAGATGCTGCAGGGTGCACAGTATCAGTTCCATTTTGTAGTTCGTTCCGAGGTAGAGCGAACCATTGATTGGCGTATTCAGATTAACGGTGGCGACTATCATCAGTACGCAGGAGAAGAGAAGGTGGCAATTGGACCAGAGCCAAAGTCCATTGACTATACCTTCTATATGGAAGAGCCATCGGACCCAGCTCCTCGTCTTTGCTTTAATATGGGCGACTTGAACGAGGCACAGGGGCTTGGCGCACACGTGGTAACCTTAGACGATGTCAGTCTTACCATTTTGGATGTGAGCCAGGCACAGAAAATTGATTTGTCTGTGGATGACCGTGACGTCAATGTGAACCAGATTGGTTATCTTCCGGGAGACGAGAAGATCGCAGTGGTACGCGATGGTGTGCCAGACACAGGCTTTTCGGTTGTAGATAACAACAATAAAACCGTATTTACTGGAAAATTGACAGGACCATATCGTGGCGGCGGTACAGGCGACACGGTGTGCTATGCCGATTTTACAGGCATTAAAGATACCGGAAACACCTATAAAGTAGTATTGGAGGATGGCCGTGAGTCCTTCTCCTTCTGGATCTTGGATAACCTTTACGATGGCCTTATGGATGATGTGGTGCGCATGTTCTATTTGCAACGCTGTGGCATGGAATTGACACAGGATTATGCAGGCGATTTCGCACATCCAGCATGCCATACGCAAAAGGCTGTCATCTATGGCACAGACAAGACTATAGATGTAACAGGTGGCTGGCATGATGCAGGTGACTACGGTCGTTATGTATCTGCTGCAGGTAAGGCAGTTGCAGATTTGCTGCTGGCGTATGAGAACTATCCATCAGCTTTTTCGGATAACAGTAACATTCCAGAAAGTGGCAATGGAATTCCGGATGTCCTGGATGAGGCACGCTATGAACTAGAGTGGATGCTTAAGATGCAGGACCCAGTGGATGGCGGCGTATACCACAAGGCTACCAATTTGAATTTCGAGGGCATTGCCATGCCACAGGATTGTAAGGACACCATGTATGTTATCCTTAAGTCCAATACAGCAACGCTTGATTTTGCAGGAACCATGTATATGGCTGCTCGCGTATACAAGGATGTGGATCCAGCCTTTGCTGCGAAGTGCCAGAAGGCCGCAAGCCTTGCACTTCCATACTATGAAGCGCATATGAGTGACCGCAATTATGTCAATCCAGACGATGTCTTAACTGGTGAATACAAGGATAGTGTAGCGGCAGATGAGTATCTGTGGGCACTTTGTGAAGCCTATAAGACCACGGGTGCTACTGCCATTGCAGACCGCATCAAGAACTTTGATTATCAGAGACTGGATGATTGGGATGGACTTGGTTGGGCGACTATGACAGAATATGCATATTACGCATATCTGACTGCAGACAAGCCAATTGATGGATTGGCCTTTGACATGAAAAAGGCATTTATGGATTATACCGACGAGGCCCTGGAGAAGACTGAGAAGGATGTGTATCGTGCATCCATCACAGGCTCTTATCCATGGGGTAGTAATATGACCATTGCCAACAACGGTATGCTGTTTCTTATGGCAAAGCAGCTGACAGGCGATGCGCGTTACGACAAGGCTGCAAGAGCGCAGACCCATTACCTTCTTGGCTGTAATGCATTGTCTTATTGTTATGTCACAGGCTACGGCTCTCTTTGCCCAGAGCATCCACACCATAGACCAAGCCAGACTCTTGGTAAATGTATGGGAGGAATGTTAGTAGGTGGACCAAACTCAAGCCTTGAGGATCCATACGCCAAGGCAACCTTACAGGGCAGAGCAGCGGCAAAGTGCTATGCAGACAATGAGCAGACCTATTCTTGCAACGAGATAACCATTTATTGGAATTCTCCATTGGTATATCTGCTTGCAGGTATGCGCTAATCGCTTTATGATAGAAGGACATTGTAATAAAAATAGAAAGTGTAACACAGAAATTGAAACACAGTAAGAATGTTATTTATCTGCTTCTTGCAGACCTTATCTGGGGCGCAGCCTTTGTGGCCCAGCGTACAGGCGGAGATGTGCTGGGGGCTTATACCTTCACCTGCCTCCGCTCCTTTATCGGGTGCATCGCACTTTTCCCAATCATTGCCTATCGCGCAGAGAAAAATGATCGTGATGCGCAAAAGGACGAGGGAACACTTCAAATCGAAAGAAAGCAGCTTCTGACAGGAGGACTCATTTGTGGTCTTGCCCTTGCAGCAGCCACCAATTTTCAGCAGCTTGGCATTACCATGGGAGCTTCGGTTGGAAAGGCAGGCTTTTTGACTGCGTGCTATATCCTGATGGTGCCAATTTTTGGGCTTTTTCTTAAGAAGCCATGTCACTGGAATGTGGCACTTGGGGTTGGGCTTGCGTTGGCAGGACTCTATTGTTTATGCATGACAGAAGCAAGATTTGTATTAACAAGGCCAGATATTTTGCTACTTTTTTGCGCGGTGATGTTTGCGGTGCAAATCCTTGCAATCGATCATTTTGCCCCAAAGGTGGATGTTGTAAAATTATCATGGTATGAGTTCCTTGTTTGTGGTATAATTACTTCGTTTCCTATGTGGTTTGTGGATATGGGACATTCCATCGATGGTGCGATCCTATGGTGCCAGGCTTTTACCAGTCTGGATGCGTGGATTCCACTCTTGTACGCAGGTGTGTGTTCTTCCGGAATTGCCTATACGCTTCAAATCGCAGGACAAAAGAATTTTAATCCGACCATTGCAGCACTGCTTATGAGTTTTGAATCTGTCTTTTCCTTATTCTTTGGATGGGCACTTTTGGGGGAGGCTCTTTCAGTGCGAGAGTTAATCGGATGCGCTCTCATTTTTGCAGCAGTTATGCTGGCGCAGGCAGGGCCGATGAAAAGAGGTTAACATGATTAATCACAAATTATTGAAGGAAAAAGAGGATCGCAAGAAGAGTGCTGAGGAATTTTCCAAGTGGATGGAAAAGACCAAGTGTACGGAGATGGATGTCATTCAGGCAAGAAAGCTCCAGAACATCAGCATTACAGAGACAGAGAATACCTTTGGTATCTCAACGCTTTCCGTTTGCGGCTTTTTGAATAACGATGTGACACAGTTCCAACCGATTGTGCAGCACTACGATGAGAGCAAGCCTGATTTTTATAAGCGTGCATTTGAAGTTATGGCCATAGGATGTGAGCTTATGGATTCTGTGAATGAGATCCTTCGCGATGAAGGAGCCTGGAGCCCAGAATACTTCACCAACAAGCTCGAAGAATGGGCAAAAAGCAAAGGCGTCTTATAAGCAGGTGTATAGCGCCTGCTTTTTTATTGTCTAACGACAAAGATAGAGAATATGAGGTAGAGATGAATCAGAAATCAGCACCAATTTATGAAGCGCTTGAGCGCTTCCGTAAAAAGCGCGTCGTTCCATTCGATGTGCCAGGACATAAAAGAGGAAGAGGTAACCCAGAGCTTGTGGAGCTCCTTGGGGAGAAATGCGTAAGCCTTGATGTGAATTCCATGAAGCCGCTAGACAACCTGGGACACCCAGTATCTGTTATTCGCGAGGCAGAGAAGCTGACTGCTGAGGCCTTTGGCGCCGCAGAAGCCTTCCTTATGGTGAATGGAACCACCAGTGCCGTACAGGCCATGGTTCTTGCGGTATGTAAGGCTGGGGATAAGATTATCCTTCCTCGTAACGTACATAAGTCTGTCATCAACGCTTTGGTGCTTTGTGGTGGCATTCCAGTCTATGTAGAGGCCAAGGTAAACCCGCGTATTGGTATTGCCCTTGGTGTTACGGTAGAGGAGACACGCCGCGTCATGGATGAGAACCCAGATGCAGTTGCAATCTTTGTAAACAATCCAACCTACTACGGAATCACCTCTAACCTTGTGGAAATTACCAAGATGGCCCATGAGCGCGGCATGAAGGTGCTTGCAGATGAAGCACATGGAACTCATTTGTACTTTGGAGATGATCTTCCAATTTCTGGTATGGCAGCAGGGGCAGATCTTGCAGCCATTTCCATGCATAAGTCTGGTGGAAGCTTGACACAGAGCTCCATTCTTCTGTGTGGCCCG
>JAZQQA010000167.1:0-6204 GCA_045628825.1 Agathobacter sp. | reverse complement strand
TTTAGAGGGAACCAAGGATTACTTTGAGAAATGCTATGCAGAGCTTGGACCAATGAAGCGTGACGAGAAAATTAGTCTTGTACTTTTCATCGTAGCTATGGTAGGCTCTTTTGTGAGACCTTTGTATGCCAACCTTTTACCTGGACTTGTACCAGCATATCTGTTCTTATTCTTAGGCTGCTTGAACTTTGTAATTATTGCCGCAGATCATAAGGATATGCTTCTTAGCTGGCCAACGGCTCAGAAAGAAGTTATGTGGGGAATGCTCCTCTTATTTGCAGGTGGACTTGCCCTTGGTCAGATTCTGACAGGCTCTGGAGCCAATGATGCCATTGCCGGCTTGATTGCACAGATGAACTTAAAGGGTGGACTTGGAACCATCTTTGTATTTGCTCTTTTCGCATGTATCATTTCGGAGATGACCAACAGTACGGTATCAGCTGCAGTTACACTTCCAATTGTAATTGGTGTAACTGGAAAGCTGGGTCTGAACCCAATTCCATATATTTTTACCGCAGCAATGGCGATGAACTATGAGTCGTTGCTTCCAGTAAGTGTACGTGCGATTTCTGTAGGACATGGACTTGCGCCAGACAAGCTTATGAAGCAGGGATTCCCAATTTGTATTGCGCGTATGCTTGTAGCAGTAGCGGTAGGCTACATTACCATGTTGGTATGGCCTGGCTTTGGTGTATTGCATTAATGAAAAATAATAGAAAGTGACTTTATAATCGTGGACAAGAAGAAGGAACTGATTCGTGCAATTAAATTTGTATTATTCTCAATTTCAGCGGGAGCCATTGAGCTCATTGTATTTTCATTACTAGAGCAGTTTTCAGGGTGGCCATATTGGCCGTGCTACCTGATTGCACTGGTTGCATCCGTGGTATGGAATTTTACCCTGAATCGAGAATTTACTTTTAAGGCTGCCAATAATGTTCCAGTAGCGATGATGAAGGTTGCGATATTTTATGCAATCTTCACACCAGCATCTACGATCCTCGGCAATTACCTGGCAGAGGGGGCAGGCTGGAATGACTACCTTGTCACCATATTAAATATGTTGTGTAACTTTGTATTGGAATATTTGTATGATCGATTCGTGGTGTTTGGAAAGAGTATTGACACCAATCGACGCGCATAATGAGAGAAGCTAGTACCTTGGTGCTAGCTTCTTTTTTGCCCTAAAGCTTTAAAACATGAATGTTGCACAAATTCAACGCGTTAAAGCGACGCAATTTGCATAAAAGCGCTGAAATTGCATAAATATGAACAAAACCATAGAAATACAATTCGTGTAATGGTATATTTGTATACAAGAACACAAAGATGTGTATGTTGAATATATATCTTTGTGCTTTTTTCTATTTAGGAGGAAAAATAATATGAAGAAGAGAACAAAGTTCTTAGCTGTTCTTCTTACCGCTATCATGACTGTTAGCTTGGTAGGATGCGGCGGCGCAACAGAGAGTGGAAGCACTCCTCAGGAAGGTGGCGCACCAGTTGTTGCAGGAAGCAACGACATTAACGTAATGATCGAGACTCCAGTTGAGTCATTGGATCAGCAGATCGCACAGGATGGTACTTCATTCGAAGTATTGGCTTGTCTTGTAGATGGTCTTACCCAGATGGATGCAGATGGCCAGGCAATCCCAGCTATCGCAGAGTCATGGGATATTTCAGAGGACGGATGTACTTATACATTCCATCTTCGTGATGCACAGTGGGCAAACGGAACTCCTGTAACAGCAGCAGATTTCGTATACGGATGGCAGAGAGCATGTGACCCAGAAGTTGCTTCTGAGTACTCATACATGCTTAGCGACATCGGACAGGTTGTAAACGCTGAAGCAATTATCGCTGGTGAGAAGGATAAGTCAGAGCTTGGTGTTAAGGCTATTGATGAGAAGACATTTGAGGTTCAGTTAAATGTTCCTGTATCTTACTTCTTATCACTCATGTACTTCCCAACATTCTATCCACTCAACGAGGAGTTCTTCACTTCTTGTGGTGATGTATTTGCAACAAGCCCAGAGACCTTGCTTTCTAACGGTGCATTTGTTATGGACGAGTATGAGCCAGCAGCAACTGCTTTCCACTTAAGCAAGAACGAGAAGTACTACAATGCAGATCAGATTAAGATTTCTGGTCTTTCATATCAGGTAATTCAGGATTCTCAGCAGGCTCTTATGAGCTACCAGACAGGCGCACTTGACACCACTCTTGTAAATGGTGAGCAGGTTGAGCAGGTTCAGGATGATCCTGAGTTCATGACAATTGCAGCTGGATACTTATGGTATGTAGCTCCAAACATTAGAGACGTTGAAGTTCTTCAGAACCTTAACATCCGTTACGCTTTAACTAACGCAATCAACCGTACAGCAATCACTAAGGACGTTCTTAAGGATGGTTCTAAGCCAACCTACACTGGCGTTCCAATGGAATTCGCTGCAGGTCCAGACGGATCTGACTACTCTGCAAATCAGACAAGATATGCACAGTATGTTGCTGATGATACTGCAAAGGCACTTGAGTGCTGGAACGCAGGTCTTGCAGAGCTTGGTGTTACTGAGATTACTCTTACTATGGAAGTAGACGCAGACGATGCACCTCAGAAGGTTGCTACCGTTCTTAAGGAGCAGTGGGAGACCACACTTCCAGGACTTACTGTTGACCTTGTAGTAGAGCCAAAGAAGGAAAGAATTGCAAAGATGCAGGAAGGTACCTTCGAACTTGGACTTACTCGTTGGGGACCAGACTACGCAGATCCAATGACATATCTTGGAATGTGGGTAACAGGATGTTCTAACAACTATGGTAACTGGGAGAACGCAGAGTACGATGCAATGATCGATGAGTGTACAACAGGAGACCTTTGTACAGATCCAGTTGGTCGTTGGGCAAGACTCTACGATGCAGAAGAGATTGCAATGAAGGAAGCAGTTATCTTCCCACTTTATACTCAGGCAAATGCAGAGATGCTTTCATCTAAGGTTACTGGAATTGAATACCACGCTGTAGCTCTTAACAGAGTATACAAGAACGCTGTAAAGGCTGAGTAATCATAAGTATTTCATAGATACTTGATAGGCCGCACGTAAGGACAAATTTCACGTGCGGCCTTTTTGAAATAATAACGTAGAAAAAATTAGGAGGAATAGAATTGAAGAAATATGCAATCAAGAGATTTTTTATCTCTTTATTTACACTACTCGCGATTATCCTCATTCTGTTCATATTGATGCATCTGATGCCAGGTTCTCCATTTAACGATGAGAAATTAAGTGCGGATCAAAAAGCAGCATTGTATGCAAAATACGGATTGGACAAACCACTGATTGTGCAGTTTTTCCATTACGTTTTTAATATGTTCCGTGGGGATTTTGGCGTGAGCTACAGCATCTCCAAAAATACACCAATTTCACAGCTCATTCAGACAAGATTACCTGTTTCGATTGAAGTAGGTTTTTTTGCTGTTTTGATAGGCTCTGTCATTGGCCTGATTCTTGGTATCATTGCAGCAATCTGGCATGACACTATTTGGGATACCTTGACCACCATTATTTCCGTTATCGGTGTGTCGGTTCCTTCTTATGTATTTGCATTGGCGCTAAGTTATCAATTTGGTTTCAAGATGAAGATTTTCCCAATGCTTTATAACACGAAAGATGCCTTCGCATCCAGTGTGCTGCCGTCGGTGGCCTTGTCTATGTTCACCATGGCATCCATTGCGCGTTTTACGAGAAGTGAAATGCTTGAGGTACTTGGAAGTGAGTATATGCTTCTTGCAGAAAGTAAAGGCCTTTCTGGTCCAAAACTTTTATTCTCCCATGCACTTCGTAATGCACTGATTCCAATTATTACAGTACTTGCTCCACTGATTGTAGACCTTATGACCGGTTCTTTGGTTGTAGAGAAGATCTTTGCAATCCCTGGTGTTGGTAGCTTGCTTGTAACCGCAATTCAGTCCAATGATTACAACGTAGTCATTGCACTTAGCTTTATTTATTCGGCAATGTACATTGTCATTATGTTCGTGGTAGATATTCTCTATGGAATCATCGATCCTCGAATCAGACTTGGAAAGGAGGGGAACTAAATGGACGCACAGAATGTATATGTCCCAGTGGACTCTGACTTTCAGTTAAAGGGAGATTTGGAAGGCATTGGTATTGATAATAACTTTGCTGCCCAGAACTTCTGGAAGGATGTTGTGCTTCGTTTTGTGCACAAGACCAGTGCAGTCGTAGGACTCCTTTTCATTTTGGTGATTGTTCTGTTGTCAATCATAGGACCTGGCATGAACGAGTATACCTATTCTGGCCAGAACCTTGAGCAGAAGAACTTTGCCCCTCGTGTGGCTTCTTTGGAAAAGTTCAAATGGTTCGACGGAGCAGAAGAGATGCACACCACAACTGGAACCAAGAAAATCAACCAGTATGAGGAAAAGGGTGCGCTTGATGTCTATTATTGGTTTGGTAGTGACAACTATGGTCGTGACCTTTGGACCCGTACCTGGTCAGGTGCGAGAGTTTCTCTCATTATCGCCGTTGTTGCTGCATTAATCGATATGTTAATTGGTATGAGCTATGGACTCATCAGTGGTTTCTTTGGCGGAAAAGTGGATATGGTGATGCAACGAATTTTGGAAATCTCCAATGGTATTCCAAGACTTGTTATCGTAACCCTTCTGCTTTTGGTATTAAAGCCTGGTATGCTTACCATCATTTTTGCCTTGCTCTTAACGGAGTGGATTGGTATGAGCCGTATTGCCAGAGCTGAGATGCTTAAGCTTAAGGAACAAGAATTCGTGCTTGCGTCTAAGACCCTTGGCGCACGTAGCTTCCATATCATTTTTAGCGAAGTTTTACCAAATATCATTGGGCCAATCATTACACAGGTTATGTTCTCAATTCCAACCGCAATCTTTACCGAGGCGTTCTTAAGCTTCGTAGGTCTTGGAATTCCTGTACCACAGTGTTCACTTGGTTCTTTGATTTCAGAGGGATTTAATACCTTTACCACCCATTCTTATCAGATTATTCCACCAGTTATTGTGATGGCACTTCTTATGCTTAGCTTTAACCTGGTTGGTGATGGACTGCGTGAAGCGTTTGATCCTAAGATGAAAGAGCAGTAGGAGGAGTATCAATGTCAGATAAGCAAATTTTAAAAGTACGTGACCTTGACATTTCCTTCAAGACCACTGCTGGTATGGTACATGCCATTCGTGGCGTGGACATCGATTTAAGAAAGGGTGAGACCGTTGCAATCGTAGGTGAATCAGGCTCTGGTAAGTCTGTTACCATGAAGGCTGCAATGGGTATCACTGCAAAAAATGCCATTGTAAACTCTGGTACCATCGAATTCACATATACCCATGCAGATGGAACTGAGGAAACCGTAGATATCCTGACCAAGGATAAGAAATGGATTCGTAAGCACATCAATGGCAAGCGTATGGCTATGGTATTCCAGGATCCTATGACGAGCCTTGACCCTACCATGACCATTGGAAAACAGATTATGGAAGGCCTTCGCTGGCATTTTTCGATGCCTAAGGCAGAGGCTTATGAACGTGCAGTATCGCTTCTCAAGGAGGTAGGAATTGAGAATGCAGAGGCACGTATGAAGAACTACCCACATCAGCTCTCTGGTGGTATGAGACAGCGTGTTGTAATCGCAATTGCGCTTGCTTGTAATCCGGATTTACTCATCTGTGATGAGCCAACCACAGCCCTTGATGTTACCATTCAGGCGAAGATTCTGGAGCTGATCAAAAAGGTACAGGAGGAGCGAGGTATTTCTGTTATCTATATTACCCATGACCTTGGTGTTGTAGCAAAGGTAGCAGATTATGTCAATGTTATGTATGCGGGTAAAATCGTAGAAAAGGGAACCATCAATGAGATTTTCTATGATCCAAAGCATCCATATACCTGGGGACTTTTGTCAGCAATGCCTGACCTTAAGACCGATGATGACAGACTCTATATGATCCCTGGTTCACCACCAAACTTAATTCGTGAGATTCAGGGTGATGCATTCGCACCTCGTAACCAGTTTGCACTTGCTATCGATGACAAGCTTGAGCCACCAATGTTCCAGATTTCGGAGACACATTATGCGGCTACATGGTTGCTGGATGAGCGTGCACCTAAGGTTGAGATGCCAGCAGAGCTTAGACATCGTTTAGATCGTATG
>JAZQQA010000166.1:0-15298 GCA_045628825.1 Agathobacter sp. | reverse complement strand
CATGAATTATCAAATATTATCCGTGGGGAGATCAAAGACCCACGGATAGCTCCAATGACTACGGTTGTTGCAGTGGAAGTCGCTCCAGATTTAAAGACTGCTAAGGCATATATTAGTGTACTTGGAGATGAGAAGGCACAGCAGGATACCATTGCAGGCCTTCGTTCTGCAGAAGGTTTTATTCGTAGAGAACTTGCGCATACCATTAATTTGCGTAATACTCCACAGATTACCTTTATTTTGGATCAATCCATTGAGTATGGAATTAACATGTCTCATAAGATTGATGAACTTATGTCAGGCTCCTCAGAGGATGAGGAATAAGGAGGATTTTTCCTATGAATCTTGATTCAAAGCTTATGGAAGCAAAAAGCATAGGTATTGCTGGACATGTTAGACCGGACGGCGATTGTGCCGGGTCAACACTTGCTGTATATAACTACATTAAGGATTATTATCCAGATGTAGATGTACGCTTATATTTGGAACCAATCCCAAATATATTTAAGTTTTTGAATCGATCTGCAGAAATCAATAGTGAGTTTGCAGATGATATTGTTTTTGATTTGTTTATCACGCTTGATTGTGGTGATCTTGCGCGAATTGGTAATGCTGCCAAGTATTTTGAAAGTGCAAAACATACCATCTGTATTGATCACCACGCAAGTAATCAGGCATTTGCTGAGGAGAATTATATTTTTCCAAAAGCTAGTTCCACCTGTGAACTTGTATTTGAGCTTATGGATAAGTCAAAAATCAATGCAAAGATTGCAGAATGCCTATATACAGGAATGGTTCATGATACTGGTGTGTTCCAGTATTCATGTACTTCTGCGAAGACTATGAATATCGCAGGACAACTAATGGAAATGGGCATTGATTATCCAAAAATTGTAGATGAAACATTCTACACCAAAACCTTTGCGCAGAATAAAATTTTGGGTCAGGCACTTTTAAATAGCGATTTGTATTTGGATGGTAAAGTGATTGCAACAATCATTTCACAGGAAGAAATGAAGCGCTTTGATGTGCTCCCAAAACATTTGGATGGTATTGTGAATCAAATTCGTGTTACCAAGGATGTTCTTGTAGCATTATTCCTCTATGAGACAGAAGAGGGTGATTATAAAGGAAGCCTTCGTGTAAACGGAGAGTTTGATTGTACAAAAGTTGCAGTTGCCTTTGGTGGCGGTGGTCATGTAAAAGCAGCTGGTTTTTCTATCTCGGGTAACAAGGAAGAAGTCTTATCCCGTTGCCTAGAGGAAATCGCAAAGTATTTATAGAGGTAATATGATTAACGGAATTGTGAATGTATACAAGGAAAAAGGGTATACTTCCTTTGACGTTGTAGCAAAGATGCGTGGCATCTATCACCAAAAAAAGATTGGACACACAGGTACGCTCGATCCGGATGCGGAGGGCGTACTTCCTGTTTGTTTGGGAAAAGCTACAAAGGTTTGCGACCTTTTAACAGATAAGGATAAGGAATACGAGGCTGTATTATTGCTTGGACAAGATACGGATACGCAGGATGTTTCGGGACAAGTACTTGCAACAACAGATGTGATGTGTTCGGAAGAAGAGGTGCAAAAGGTAATTATGTCCTTTGTCGGGACATATGACCAGCTTCCGCCTATGTATTCGGCCCTAAAGGTAAATGGGCAAAAGCTTTATGATCTTGCGAGAAAAGGCATAACCGTTGAGCGAAAGAAACGTCCTGTAACCATTCATTCTATTGAGATTCTTGGAATAGAGTTACCACGAGTGCGAATGAAGGTTCATTGCTCGAAAGGCACCTATATTCGTACCTTATGCAAGGACATTGGTGATACACTTGGATGCTATGGATGTATGGAGTCTTTGCTCCGTACTAGGGTTGCTACCTATCGACTGGAAGATGCTATAAAATTGTCTGAATTGGAAGAAAACCCAATTGCCTATGTTCGACCAATTGATGAAGTTTTTTTGCATTATGAAGCAGCAATTGTTTTGGAAGCAGCGCGTAAGTATATTGACAATGGAAATCATATTCCATTTTCCATGGTTAGTCTTTCAAAAGGGAAAAAAGCAGATGCCGATGGAACAGAAACACTTCGATTTTACGATGAAAAAGGAATTTTTATTGGCTTATACTATTATGTAGACGATGCAAACGACTATAAACCACTAAAAATATTTATGGAAAAAGAATGAGATATATTACAAAATCCTTGGAATTTCATAATGAAGCGCCTTCTGTGATTACTCTTGGTAAATTTGATGGCTTACATCGTGGACATGATTATTTAATGGATCAGATTATGGAGATTCATGCGCAAAAGGGTTATGACACAATTGTATTTACCTTTGATATTCCACCGAAGAATCGTGTTTTGGATGAGCAAGGAAGTGTGCTTACAACAAATCCAGAAAAATATTTTGTATTTGAAAGACGTGGTGTGGACCTTTTGATTGAATGTCCTTTTACAAAAGAAGTTATGTGTATGGAACCAGAAGCTTTTGTGAAATGGATCGTGACATGTCTTCATGTGAAGTGTATAGTGGTTGGCAGTGATTTTCATTTTGGGCATGGAAGAGAAGGTGATTATAAACTCCTTCAGGAACTTGAAAAAAAATATGGTTACGAAACCATTGTTGTAGAAAAAATCCAGGAAGATGGAAGAGATATTAGTAGCACCTTCGTTCGAGAGGAAATTGCAAAAGGAAATGTAGAAAAAGCTGGTCATTTGCTTGGCTATCCATATTTTATAAGAAGTAAAGTTGTGCATGGAAATCAAATTGGTCGTAAAATGGGTATCCCAACCATCAATATGGTTTTGCCAAAAGAAAAGTTACTTCCTCCAAATGGTGTATATGTAACACGAGTGGTTATTGGCGATGAAAGTTATAAGGGTGTATCCAATGTGGGCGTGAAACCAACCATTGAGGGAGAGTATCCAATTGGTGTGGAGACATTTATTTTGGATTTTTGTCAAGATTTATATGAGGAAGATATTTTGGTTGAGTTTTTACATTATGTAAGACCGGAAAAGAAGTTTGATTCCTTAGATTCTTTAAAAGCGCAAATCAGTAATGATATATCTTTCACCAGAAGTTATTACGAAAATGTTACAAATTAGTTGACATATGTAATAACTATTGTTAAAATGCTAGTTGTGGAAGATGTTTTTGGAGGTATTTATGTCAATTTGTAAAAAAATTAAGACACAAACAACCGCATTACTTGTATTTACTTTGATGTTATCTGTTGGCGCAAGCTATGCAGATCAATATACAGTTCCAACAAAGGTAGAAACTGTTTCACTTTCTTCAAGTGTAACGGCAGGACTTAGCGCCGCATTATCTACAGAAGATATGGTTCCTTCTGTGGTTACAGCAGGTGTTTCTGATCATTTGATGGATGGAACGATTGTAGGTTATATGAAAACTGCTTCTCCGACTCTTGGAATTGGATATGCAGAAGACGGTACTTTTTGTGGCTATACCAATGTTGGTATTGCACTTGTAGATGGTAATTTGAATGTTCGTGAAGAGCCATCCATGAATGGACACATTGTTGGTAAGATGACCAATTATGCAGCATGCGAGGTTCTTGGAATTGAAGGAGATTGGGTTCATATTTCTTCTGGTAAAGTAGAAGGTTATGTGAATTCTGACTATATTGTGACTGGTGAAGAAGCAGTTCATATTGCACAGGAACAGGTAAAGCTTGTTGCTGAAGTGCAAACCGATGGACTTCGTGTTCGTAAAGAGCCAAATACGGATTCTGGCATTTTGGATACCGTTGGTACTGGCGAAGATCTTCCAATCATTGAAGAAATGGGAGAGTGGATTAAGGTTGAAGTTGATGATGCAGAAGGCTATGTTTTTGCAGAATATGTCAATGTAACATTAAAGCTTAAAACGGCTATGACATTGACAGAACTTCGATTTGGTGACGGTGTTTCCGATGGACGTGTAGCACTTTGTCAGTTTGCATTACAATATGTTGGTAATCCTTATGTTTGGGGCGGAACTAGCCTTACAAAGGGTGCTGACTGTTCAGGATTTGTTCTATCTGTTTTTGCAAACTATGGATATTCACTTCCACACTCGTCAAAAGCTCAGGCAAATTGTGGTACACGAGTTAAGACTTCTGAGCTTAAACCTGGAGACTTGATTTTCTATGGAAGTGGAAAGAGCATTAGCCATGTAGCGATTTATATTGGTGGCGGACAGATTGTTCATGCAAGTAATAAGCGTGATGGTATTAAGATATCAAATGCTTTTTATCGTAGCCCAATCTGTTGTACAAGGATAATCAATGATTAAATTAGGTGTTTACATCTGATTTATCCTATGATATATTTAATCAGTATGATTTAGCCCATGTTCAGTGTTTGGACACTCCGACCTTACACTTAGCATTTGTTTTATCGGGCGTATTTAAAGAAAAGGAGGATCTAGAAATGATCGCAAAGGAAAAGAAGCAGGCAATTATCGCTGAGTATGCAAGAACTGAGGGAGATACTGGTTCACCAGAAGTACAGGTTGCAGTTCTTACAGCAAGAATTCAGGAGTTAACTGAGCACCTTAAGGAGAATCCAAAGGATCATCACTCACGTCGTGGTATGATGAAGATGATTGGTAGAAGAAAGGCTCTTCTTTCTTACCTTAAGGAAGTTGATATCGAGAGATATCGTTCACTTATCGAGCGTTTAGGACTCAGAAAGTAATTGTACACTCATAGAGCGGAGTTGTTTCGACCCCGCTCTATTTTTGCGCAAGGGACTTAGGAAACGAAGTTACTGAAGAAGGTATGAATATCATGCCCTGTTCAGTAGTTTCGACCTAGTGCTTTGCGCTAACAAGTTATGTAAAGGAGAGAAAAAATGTACAAGAGTTATTCAATGGAACTGGGTGGCAGAACTCTTACCGTAGACATTGGTAGAGTATGTGCTCAGGCAAACGGAGCAGCATTAATTAAGTATGGTGATACCACTGTACTTTCAACAGCAACAGCATCAGACAAGCCACGTGATGGAATCGATTTCTTCCCACTTAGTGTAGAGTTCGAAGAGAAGATGTATGCCGTAGGCAAGATGCCAGGTGGCTTTAATAAGCGTGAAGGTAAGGCATCTGAGAATGCAATTCTTACCTCTCGTGTAATCGATCGTCCAATGAGACCATTGTTCCCAAAGGATTATCGTAACGATGTTACTCTTAACAATATGGTTATGTCAGTTGATCCTGCATGTCGTCCAGAAATCGTTGGTATGATTGGTGCAGCGCTTGTTACACATATTTCAGATATTCCTTTTGATGGACCATGTGCTATGACACAGATGGGTCTTGTTGATGGCGAGTTTATTGTAAACCCATCTCAGGAACAGTGGGATAATGGAGATCTTCAGCTTACGGTAGCTTCAACCAAGGAAAAGGTAATTATGATTGAGGCTGGTGCGAATATCATTCCAGAGGCAAAGATGATTGAGGCAATTTATAAGTGCCATGATATCAATCAGACTGTAATTGCATTCATGGAGAAGATTGCAGCTGAGTGTGGTAAGAAGAAGCATGAGTATACAAGCTGCGCAATTCCTGCAGAGTTGTTTGAGGCAATGAAGGAAATCGTTCCTCCAGCAGAGATGGAAGAGGCAGTATTTACAGATGAGAAGCAGGTTCGTGAGGAGAATATCCGTAACATTACCGCTCGTCTTGAGGAAGCATTTGCAGAGAACGAAGAGTGGATGGCAGTACTTGGAGAGGCAATCTACCAGTACGAGAAGAAGACTGTTCGTAAGATGATTCTTAAGGATCATAAGCGTCCAGATGGTCGTGCAATCAATCAGATTCGTCCACTTGCTTCAGAAGTAGATATTATTCCTAGAGTTCATGGTTCTGGTATGTTCACTCGTGGACAGACTCAGATTTGTGATGTTGTAACACTTGCACCTCTTTCTGAGGTTCAGAAGATTGATGGACTTGATCCATTTGTTACCACAAAGAGATATATGCATCACTATAACTTCCCTGCATACTCTGTAGGTGAGACAAAGGTATCTCGTGGCCCAGGACGTCGTGAGATTGGACACGGAGCATTAGCTGAGAAGGCACTTGTTCCTGTACTTCCATCAGAAGAAGAATTCCCATATGCAATTCGTGCCGTTTCCGAGACTTTTGAGTCAAACGGTTCTACATCAATGGGTTCTACTTGTGCATCATGTCTTGCACTTATGGCAGCTGGTGTACCAATTAAGTCTATGGTTGCTGGTATTTCTTGTGGTCTTGTTACAGGAGATACAGATGATGATTTCGTTCTTCTTACAGACATCCAGGGACTTGAAGACTTCTTTGGAGATATGGACTTCAAGGTAACCGGTACTCATGAAGGAATTACAGCTATCCAGATGGATATTAAGATTCATGGTCTTACACGTGAAATCGTTGAAGGAGCTATCGCTCGTACACGTGAAGCACGTCTTTACATCATGGATGAAGTAATGTCTAAGGCAATTGCAGAGCCACGTAAGGAAGTAAATGAGTGGGCTCCAAAGATTGAGCAGACAAGCATTGATCCATCAAAGATTGGTGATGTTGTAGGACAGAAGGGTAAGACAATCAATGAGATTATTGCTCGTACTGGCGTAAAGATTGACATTTCGGATGAAGGATCTGTATCTGTTTGTGGTACAGATAAGGCTATGATTGCTGAAGCAATCAATATGATTCAGACAATTGTTACTGATTTCGAAGAAGGCCAGATCTTTACTGGTAAGGTTGTAAGCATTAAGGAATTCGGTGCATTTGTTGAGTTCGCTCCAGGAAAAGAAGGAATGGTTCACATTTCTAAGATTGCAAAAGAGCGTATTGAGCATGTTGAGGATGTACTTACACTTGGTGATACTGTTAAGGTTGTTTGCCTTGGTAAGGATAAGATGGGACGTACAAGCTTCTCAATCAAGGATGTACCTGCTGACAAGTAATTATTATTTTTAATAAGCTTAGGGCTACCACGATGTGGTGGCCCTATTTTATTCATTGATATTTTTTGACGATTAAAAAGGCAGTAGAAGAAAAGAGTAAACCACAAGATATAGTTCTGATTGAGGGAAAATTAGGCGCAAATAGCACTAAATATTGTATTTGGTACTTGAAAATGCTACCAAATGCGTGTACAATGCAAAAGTACAAATAAAGTGAGGTTTGCTATGGAACTGAATGTAAAACTTCAGGTATTTGAAGGACCATTAGATCTTCTTCTTTTCCTGATTGAGAAAAATAAAGTAAATATTTATGATATTCCAATTGTGGAAATTACAGCGCAGTATATGGAATACATTGCAGAAATGAAAAGAAGAGACCTGAATGTTTTAAGTGAGTTTCTTGTAATGGCAGCAACGCTTGTTGATATTAAGTCTAGAATGCTTCTTCCAAGTGATCCAAATGCGGAGGAGGAAGAAGAGGATCCAAGAGCAGAGCTTGTACAACAGCTGTTGGAATATAAGATGTACAAGTGTATGGCATATGAACTTAAGGATCGTCAGATGGATGCGGAACGCATTTTTTATAAAGAGCCAACCATTCCTGATGAGGTTGCAAAGTTTGAAGTTCCAGTTGATATGGAAGAGCTTGTTGCTGATATTACTTTGGCAAAACTCAATGAGATTTTCCAAAGTATTATGAAAAAACAGGTAGATAAGGTCGATCCTATTCGTTCGAAATTCGGAAAAATTGAAAAGGAAGAAGTTTCTTTGGAGGATAAGATGACTTATCTTACAGATTTTGCAAAGGGACATCGTCATTTTTCTTTCCGAGGTCTTTTAGAGTCACAGGCAAGTAAGGTGGAAATCATTGTTACCTTCCTAGCTATTTTAGAGCTTATGAAGACAGGAGAAATTGTAATTAAGCAAGAGAATATATTTGATGACATCGAGATTGAAAGCAATATTGCGGCTTAATGTCTTATTTTAGGAGAAATATGGAAGAAAAGAATTATGAGGCGATTATTGAAGCAATCCTTTTTACAATGGGAGAATCCGTAGAGCTTGGTAAAATCGCAGAAGCAATTGAACTTGATAAAAAAGAAACCAAAGAAATTCTTACAAGAATGATGGAGCATTATGAAGATCCTAGCATTGGAGTGCGAATTATTGAATTGGATGGCTCTTATCAAATGTGTACGAAATCAGAAATGTATGAATACTTGATTCGTATTGCCAAACAGCCAAAGAAGCGTGTTCTTACAGATGTTTTGTTAGAAACTTTATCCATCATTGCCTATAAGCAGCCAATTACCAAATCAGAAATCGAGAAGATTCGTGGCGTTTCCTGTGACCATGCAGTAAGTAAATTGGTGGAATATAATTTTGTAAGAGAGCTTGGAAGATTAGATGCTCCAGGTAGACCGCTTTTGTTTGGTACAACAGAAGATTTTCTTCGTAGTTTTGGTGTTCAAAGCATCGATGAACTTCCTGTTTTAAGCCAGGTTCAGATTGAAGAGTTTAAGCAAGAAGCAGAAGCAGAAATGAAAGTGGATTTGAATATTTAATAGATGAGTGATAGACCAGTTTTTTATGTCGAATCGGAAACTGGTCTATTTTTGTGCCAAATAATATGAAAAATTGCAAGAACATAAATAGTGTTAGAAAGTGCATAAAATACTTAAATTTTTACTAGTGAAAGTTTTAACATATTCATTGCAAATGGAAACTAAATGAGATAAAATGTATTTAGCGAAATTTGTTTTATTTTATATAAATGGAGGTAAGAAATGAGTAATACAAATGCAAGTTCTGCTATTTCACGTATTGCGAAACTGGTTGACGAGAACAGTTTTATGGAAATTGGTTCTCTTGTAACCGCAAGAAGTACAGACTTCAATTTGACCGCTGAGAAGGCAGCATCTGACGGTGTTGTAATCGGACATGGTTTGATTGATGGCAACCTGGTATTTATTTATTCCCAGGATGCAGCTGTAATGGGTGGTACAATCGGTGAAATGCATGCGAAGAAAATAGCACAGGTTTATGACATGGCTATGAAGATGGGAGCTCCTGTAGTGGGACTTATCGATTGCGCTGGTGTTCGACTTCAGGAATCAGTGGATGCCTTAGAGGGATTCGGACAGATTTATGCTAAGCAGGTTGCAGCAAGTGGTGTAATCCCACAGATTGCAGCAATTTTTGGAAATTGCGGTGGCGGATTATCTGTTGTTCCAGCTCTTTGTGATTTCGCATTTATGGAAGAGCAGGGAAAAATGTTTGTGAATTCTCCAGATGCAGTTGATGGCAATCGCGCTGATAAGTGTGATACTTCATGCGCTACTTTCCAAAGTGAAGAAAATGGATGTATCGATGGCGTTGGTTCAGAGGATGAAATTCTCATGAGCATTCGCGAACTTGTATGCATGCTTCCTTCAAACAATGAAGGCGATGTATATACAGATACATGTGAAGATGATTTGAATCGTTCATGTGATGGAATGGAGCAGATGAAGGGAGATCCTAGATATCTTGCTGCAGAACTTTCTGATGATCATGTATTCTTTGAGACCAAGAAGAACTATGCAAAGAGCATGGTAACTGGTTTTGTAAAGTTAAATGGTATGACAGTTGGCCTTGTTGGTAACTGCTGTGAACTTTATGATGAAGAAGGAAATAAGACAGAGTCTATGGATTCCGTTCTTAATGTTAAAGGCTGTGAGAAGGCTGCTGAGTTTGTTCAGTTCTGTGATGCATTCTCAATTCCAGTTCTTACACTTACCAATGTTGAAGGCTTCTGCACCTGCAAGTGTGCAGAGAAGAGACTTGCAAAGGCTCTTGCGCGTTTGACTTATGCATTTGCAAATACAACCTCACCAAAGGTTAATCTTCTGACAGGTGTAGCATATGGTAGCCCATACGTTGTAATGAATTCTAAGTCAATTGGTGCAGATCTTGTTTATGCTTGGAATGATGCAAAGGTTGGAATGATGGATGCAAAAATTGCAGCTTCTATCATTTATCCAAATGCAGATAACACAGAGCTTACAGAAAAGGCAAAGGAATTCGATGAGAAGCAATCTGTACTTGCTGCTGCAAGACATGGTTATGTGGATCTTATTATGAATCCTGAAGATACAAGAAAGTATTTAGTTGCTGCTTTTGAGATGCTTTACTCAAAGTATGTTGATGCTCCAGAAAAGAAGCACGGAACAAAATAGAAAGGTAATCGCAGATATGAAAAAGAAATTTTCCCTTTTACTGGTTACAGTAATGGCAATTTCAATGTTCTTAACTGCATGCGGCTATGTAAATCCAGACAATGTGGAATATAACGGCAGACTTGGAAAAGAGTATCGCGCTGAGATGAACTCAGATGTTGCGCTTACCGCTTTTATGGCTTCCGTATATGTAAGCAATGGATTTGAATTAAAGGATATTGAGGACGAAGAGGTTAAGGAGAGTGTAACAGGTCTTGTTGCATCGATTCTTACGCAGACTGGACTTAGTATCAAAATTCCAGATGCAGCATACAATGCAATCCCTGGATATCTTGCTTTAGTCGATGAATGTGGAACTTGGAATGGTGAATTCTATTTGTCTGAAAAGGACAAGCAGGCTGGTCACGCTGACTATTCTGTTGATATTGCAGGACAGACATTAACTGTTAATGCAGTTATGGACTTTGATCAGAGAGATGTAGAGATTCAGATGGTATATAATGTACACTCTGGAAAGCTTACATCCATTGACTTTACACCAAGCTATAGCTTAGGTGAGAAGATGCAGAAGGCAGGACTCAATACAATCATTGCTATGTCAATTGTATTCGTTGTACTGATTCTGATTAGTTTGATTATTTATGCCTTTAATATTTTCCCTTATCTTGAGAATAAGAAGAAAGCAAAGGCTGCTAAGAAAAATGATGCTGCCAGTGAAGTGGTAACACAGATTGCTGCAAGAGAAGAACAGCAGATGGATGATACGGAATTGATTGCTGTTATTGCTGCTGCAATTGCTGCCAGCGAAGGAACCTCAACAAGTGATTTTGTTGTTCGTTCGATTAACCGAAGATAATTTTTTCTCAATATTAGGAGGATATTAAAATGAAAAATTACACAATTACCGTAAATGGAAATGTATACGATGTTACTGTTGAAGAAACAGGTAGCACACCAAGTACAGGTGCTCCAAAGAGAGCTGCTGCTCCTGTAGCTGCTCCAAAGGCTTCAGCTCCTGCTGCAAGTGCTGCTGGTTCTGTTAAGATTGAAGCTGGTGCTGCTGGTAAAGTATTTAAGGTAGAAGCTAAGGTTGGAGATGCAGTAAAGAAGGGTGATACCATTCTTGTTCTTGAAGTTATGAAGATGGAGACTCCTGTTGTTGCTCCAGAAGATGGAACTGTTGCTAGCATTAATGTAGCAAACGGTGACAATGTTGAAGCTGGTGCTTTACTTGCAACTTTAAACTAGTATTTCTAAGGAGAGAATATAATGAACTATGTAGGTGAAACTTTATCGAACCTCCTACAGCAGACAGCCTTTTTGAATCTTTCTTGGAAGAACTATGTAATGATTGCAGTTGCATGTTTTTTCCTGTTTTTGGCAATCAAAAAGTGATTTGAACCATTGCTTCTTGTACCAATTGCATTTGGTATGTTGCTTGTTAATATCTATCCAGATATTATTGCAAGCCCTGAAACTACAAGTAATGGTGTAGGTGGTTTACTTTATTACTTCTATACTCTGGATGAGTGGTCAATTTTGCCATCACTTATTTTCATGGGTGTAGGTGCTATGACCGACTTTGGTCCGCTGATTGCAAATCCAGTCAGCTTCCTTATGGGTGCTGCAGCGCAGTTTGGTATTTTCTCTGCGTATTTCCTTGCAATCCTTCTTGGGTTCAACGATAAGGCAGCCGCTGCTGTATCAATCATTGGTGGTGCCGATGGACCAACCTCAATTTTCCTTGCTGGAAAGTTAGGACAGACAGGTCTTATGGGACCGATCGCTGTTGCGGCTTATTCGTATATGGCACTTGTTCCAATTATTCAGCCACCATTTATGAAATTATTAACAACGAAGAAGGAACGTCAAATTAAAATGGCAAACCTTCGTCCAGTAAGTAAGTTAGAGAAGATCCTTTTCCCTATCGTGGTTACCATCGTTGTTTGTACCATTCTTCCAACAACAGCACCACTTGTTGGTATGCTGATGCTTGGTAACTTGTTCCGTGAATCTGGCGTTGTTCGTCAGTTACAGGAGACTGCAAGTAATGCGCTTATGTACATTGTTGTAATCTTACTCGGAACCTCTGTAGGTGCAACTACAAGTGCGGAAGCATTCCTTAATTTAAGTACACTTAAGATTGTATTCCTTGGACTTGTTGCATTTATCATTGGTACTTGTGCCGGAACATTATTCGGAAAGCTTCTTTGCTTAGTAACACATGGCAAGATCAATCCACTTATTGGTTCTGCCGGTGTATCAGCAGTACCTATGGCGGCACGTGTTTCTCAGAAAGTTGGTGCAGAAGAGGACCCAACAAACTTCCTCCTCATGCATGCTATGGGACCTAATGTTGCCGGTGTAATTGGTACAGCTGTAGCTGCAGGATGCTTTATGGCTATTTTCGGAATCTAAGATGAATTAGAAAGGATTTAGAGTAATGGGTGTTAAGATTACAGAAACTGTTCTCCGTGATGCACATCAGTCTTTGATTGCAACACGTATGACAACAGAACAGATGCTTCCAATCATTGAAAAAATGGATCAGGTTGGATATAACGCAGTTGAGTGTTGGGGTGGTGCTACCTTTGATGCCTGCCTCCGCTTCTTGAAGGAAGATCCATGGGATCGTCTTCGTAAATTAAAGGATGGATTTAAGAATACTCCACTTCAGATGCTTTTCCGTGGACAGAATATTCTTGGATATCGTCCATATGCTGATGACGTAGTAGAGTACTTTGTACAGAAATCTATTGCAAATGGTATTGATATTATTCGTATTTTCGACTGTTTGAATGACCTTCGTAACCTTCAGACAGCAGTAAGCGCTTGTAACAAGGAAAAGGGTCATGCACAGGTTGCATTGTCTTATACCTTAGGAGATGCTTATACATTGGATTATTGGATGGATATGGCAAAGCGTATCGAGGATATGGGTGCTGATTCTATCTGTATTAAGGATATGGCAGGACTTCTTGTTCCTACTAAGGCTACAGAACTCGTACAGGCTCTTAAGTCTTCTACAAAGCTTCCTATCGAGCTTCATACACACTATACCTCTGGTGTAGCTGCTATGACTTATATGAAGGCTGTAGAAGCAGGATGTGATATTATTGACACTGCAATGTCTCCATTTGCACTTGGAACAAGCCAGCCTGCAACTGAAGTAATGGTTGAAGCATTCAAGGGCACAGAGTTTGATACAGGTTTGGATCAGGAGAAGCTTGCAGAAATCGCAGATTACTTCCGTCCAATGAGAGAAGAGGCTCTTGCTTCTGGACTTATGAATCCAAAGGTACTTGGTGTAAATATTGCAACACTTCGTTATCAGGTACCAGGTGGTATGCTTTCTAACCTTATTTCTCAGCTCAAGGAGCAGGGAAAGGAAGATAAGTACGAAGAGGTTCTTGCAGAAGTTCCACGTGTTCGTGCGGATCTTGGTGAACCACCTCTTGTAACTCCTTCTTCACAGATCGTTGGAACACAGGCTGTATTTAATGTTCTTATGGGAGAGCGTTATAAGGTTGCCACAAAAGAGACCAAGGATATTCTTCTTGGTAAATATGGTCAGACAGTTAAGCCATTCAACCCAGAAGTTGTTGAGAAGGTACTTGGAGCTGATAAGGATAAGGCAATTACTTGTCGTCCAGCAGTTCTTCTTGAGCCAGAGCTTGCTACTATCGAAGCAGAGATGAAGCAGTGGAAACAGCAGGATGAAGATATTCTTTCTTATGCATTGTTCCCACAGGTTGCAACAGATTTCTTCAAGTATCGTCAGGCACAGCAGACTGGAATCGATGCAAAGATTGCAGATACAAAGAACGGAGCATATCCTGTATAATTTGTAAGATAACTTGCAAAAATGAATTAAGAGACGGCATTTATTGCCGTCTCTTTTTATTTTCTGGGATAAATATGAAAGATATCTTGCAAAATGTCCTTGATATGATAGAATCGTCTAAGTGAGGATGATATTGGAAAATGAATGAAGAATTTAGCACTGAATGCAACAATACATATATGAAATTAGAAGAGCTACATCGATATGAGCACCATGTTATGGCATCCTTTGGTGGCTTTATTGCAAGCTATGCGATTATGGTTCGTATGGATTTTATGGGGAATGCCATGACAAGTAACTGGATATATATGGTTCATGGGATTCTAGGTTCTAATTGGAGAGAAGTAGGAATTCGTTTCGTAGGTGTTCTATTATATTTGTTGGGTGCAGTTACCTTTAGTTTTGTAAAAAATCGCTGCAAAATCGATGTGCGATATGTCGCACTTGGAATTAATTTTTGTTTAATTCTAATTCTTTGCATGATTCCCTATCATGCGCATCCAATTATTAGTTTATATCCAATCTTTTTTGCAATGAGTTTTCAGTGGAATGCTTTTCCAGGTGCTTATGATTATGTTAGTTCCACCATATTTTCGACCAACAATACAAGACAGGTTGGACTTGCATTAGGAGATTATTTGTTTGGTGGAAGGGATAGGACAAAGCTTCATAAAATGTGTTTTTTCCTTGGCAGTATATTGTTTTTCCATATAGGAGTTGTAATTTCTTATTTCCTAACAAAGGCTTACGGAATATTTGCTCCAAGCTTTGCATATATCATTTTAGCGATTGAAAGTATTATTTTACTCATCGAATATAGACAGTTTTCTATGAAACAAGGAGATTTTTATGGCAAATAACAATGACTTATTAAATCGAATCAATAGCAAATATAGTTCCATGAGTAAGGGACAGAAGCTGCTTGCAACCTATATTACTGATAATTATGACAAAGCGGTATTTCTTACAGCAGCGAAGATGGGAGAAACCGTTGGTATCAGTGAATCTACCGTTGTTCGTTTTGCTACAATGCTGGGATATAAGGGATATCCAGAATTTCAGAATGCTTTAGAAGAGCTAGTGCGTAACAAACTTAATTCGATTCAGCGTATGGAAGTTACCTATGGTCGTATCAGTCAGTCAAAGATTCTTGAAGAAGTATTAAGCTCTGATGCAGATAAAATAAAGACAACCTTGGAGA
This sequence comes from Agathobacter sp., assembly GCA_045628825.1. Classification (GTDB taxonomy): domain Bacteria; phylum Bacillota; class Clostridia; order Lachnospirales; family Lachnospiraceae; genus Roseburia. The sequence goes on along the minus strand of JAZQQA010000166.1, from coordinate 70 downwards.
AAATCGATCATGATGCCTTTGAACTTGCGGTAAATACCATTTTATCTGCAAAGCATATATATGTGGTTGG
>JAZQQA010000165.1:0-2939 GCA_045628825.1 Agathobacter sp. | reverse complement strand
TCAGGCTTGGCGATACGGTGGTGCACCGGGATGAGACGGATAAGATTGTGCGTGACCTTAAGGGCAAGGTACTGCAGGTTATGGTAACCAATGGATCCAAGGAGGCGCAGAATAAAAAGCTCAAGGTATCGGGGCTGGGAGAAGTCTTTGACTACATCTTTATCTCAGACTATGTAGGGCATGAGAAACCAACCACCCAGTACTTTGATTATGTCTTTGCGGGAATTCCAGCGGTAGATAAAAAGGATGTGGTGATTATCGGAGATTCCCTGACCAGCGATATCCGAGGGGGCAACAACGCAGGAATTGACACCATCTGGTACAATTGGGAGAATCAGACCAACGACATTGGAGTGCACGTGGACTACGAGATTCACGATTTGCATGAGCTATATGACATTCTAGAGATTCCTTGCGGATTCTAGGAGGACCATCATTTTTACAAGAGGCGAAGGAGGCAACATATGCCAAAGTCACCAAAGCAGAAGCAAAAACTCTTATATATTATTGATTATCTGAAGGAAAAAACCGATGAGATGCATCTGGTGTCTACGCCACAGCTCATCGAACATCTGGCGCAGAATGACATTGCCGCAGAGCGCAAGAGCATCTATGATGACATCGAGACCTTGCAGGAGTATGGCTATGACATCATCCGCGAGGCAGGGCCAAGGGGTGGCTATAAGCTTGCGAGTCGTGAGTTCGAGCTGGCGGAGGTTAAGCTCATGGTGGACCTGGTGCAGTCATCCAAGTTCATAACGGAGAAAAAATCCAACGAACTGATTAAGAAGCTTGAGACCCTGGTTAGCAAGCATGATGCTACCAAAATGCAGCGTAGCGTCTTTGTTGCAGACCGCGTCAAAGCCAGCAACGAGTACATCTACTACAGCGTGGATGTCATGCATACTGCAATGGCGCAGAATAAGAAGGTGCGCTACCAGTACTTCTCATGGGACGAGAAGAAGAACATGGTCCCAAGAAAAAATGGAGAGTTCTACGAAGTAAGCCCATGGCTTTTGACTTGGGCAGATGAAAATTATTACCTCGTGGCCTATGATGAAGTCGACGCAAAAATCAAGTATTACCGTGTGGATAAAATGCTTCACATCTCCATGAGTGATAAGCCAAGAGAGGGTAAGGAAGCCTTTGAGCAGATTGATGTGGCAACCATGACCAAGGAGACCTTCGGCATGTATTCTGGCAAAAAGGAGACGGTGAGCTTTACGGCGGACAAGTCCATGGCTAACGTCTTAATTGATCGCTTCGGAAAGGATCTCTATATCCGACCAGAAGGAGAGGATGCAGTCTTTGCCAAGGCAGATATCCAGATTAGTCCACAGTTCTTTGGATGGTTGGCAGGACTTGGAGGAAGGGTCAAGATTGCAAGCCCAGAGTCTGTCGCGACAGAGTACAAGGAATATTTGGAAAAACTACTTAAGGACTTGGGTTAGGCGCCTATGCTTGGAAGGAAAAGGACGGGAACCACAAGCTCCGGGAAAACTAGGGAGACAGTGATTCAGATTGATGAATATGAAGTGATGGTCACCCGAAAAAATATAAAGAATGCTTATCTGAGAGTGAAGTCCTCTGGGGCGAAGCTCGAAGTCAATGCGCCACTTACGATGACAGATGCCATGATTACGCGCTTTGTACTTGAGCGGCAGGATTGGATTGAGGACGCAAGAAGTAAGCATTTGGTCAAGGAAAAACAGATGGAAGAAGCGCCAGTCATGGTGCCTTTCCAGGAGCGAGAAGCAAGGGGCCGTCTGCAAAGGCAAATCAGGGGACTCATACTTGCCTACGAGCCGGTGATGGGCGTAAAGACCAACGGCTTTACCATTCGTAAGATGAAGACCAGGTGGGGCTCCTGCAATGTGAAGACAGGGCACATGTCCTTCAATTTTGCCTTGGCCTTTGTACCAGAAGAATGCTTGCGCTATGTGGTGGTACATGAGATGACACATCTCTTAGAGCCGAGCCACAATGCAAGGTTTTGGGCACTGATGGAAACGTATCTGCCAGGAAGCAAACAGCTGCGGAAACAGCTCAATCAGTTTTCCACCCAGGTGTAATGACTTGGAAAAAAGGAACGGCTGTGTGTTGAATATAGGATTAGAAATAGCAAAGAAATAGAAAGAATGAGAGAAAAATATGAGCGAAAAATTAGAATTTTGGGATATCTATGATAGCAATAAGGTAAAGACAGGACGCACCATGAAGCGTAACGACTGGATCCTGCAGGACGGGGAATATCACTTGTCTGTCCTTGGTGTCATTCGTCGACCAGATGGTAAGTTCTTAATCACCCAGCGTGTTATGACCAAGCACTGGGCACCAGGCTGGTGGGAGGTATCTGGCGGTGGCGTTATGGCTGGAGAAGAGTCTTATGAGGCTGTGCTTCGTGAGGTAAAGGAAGAGACCGGACTTGACGTAAAGGATTGCCCTTATAAGCTTGCCCTTACCTATCGTCGCGAGAACCCTGGCCAGGGGGACAACTATTTTGTGGATGTCTATCTTTTTGAGAAGGACTTTACAGAGGCAGATGTGAAGGTGCAGGAAGAGGAAGCTCTTGGATGTAAGATTGCGACCTTGGATGAGATCAAGGAGTTGGCAGCCCAGGGAATTTTCTTGCATTACGACAGCATTCAATCTGTTTTTACAGAAACCATCTAGTGGAGGTGCCTTATGGGAAATATGCCAAAGGATCCAGTGATGCTCCTTAGCTTTGTGAACACGCAGCTAAGAGATAACTATGACAGCCTAGAAGAACTTGCATCTGCCTACATGGTAGACAAGGAGGAGCTGGTTGCCAAATTGGCGGCAATCAACTATGTGTATAATGAGGAGCGCAATCAATTTGTCTAGGATAGATATGCGTTTTTGATAGGAGGTCATATGGAGGACGTAACACCAATCATTGACAAAGAGGTATTTGATAC
>JAZQQA010000164.1:0-7256 GCA_045628825.1 Agathobacter sp. | reverse complement strand
CATGAGAATCCAGATCAGGTAGAGGTCTATGAGTTCCCATTTGAGGGCTCTGGTCTTCGCTACGAGATCATGACCTTTGCCAAGAAGATTGTGGCTTTTGGAAAAATGCAGGAGCGTTATGCTGGGGATGAGCATGAGGCGGAGCTGATTGAGGCAGTTTGGTTCCACATCATGAATATCGAGGGCGTGACACCTGAGGAGAGCATGTGGATGGCGCATCAGATGGAGCTTTTCCTGGGAGAGCCGAGAGAACTTTTGACGGTTGATCAGGTGCTTTCCGATATTGCTTCTGGAAAAATAGATAGACCTCGCGTGTGGGCGCACCGTGGTTGTAGCATGGACTATCCTGAGAACACCCTATTGGCTTTTGAGAAAGCAGCACAGGTGCCTGGAGTTGCGGGCGTGGAGCTGGATGTACAGCTGACAGCAGACCGTGAGATTGTGGTAATCCACGACGAGACCGTAGATCGTACCACTACAGGCAGCGGATCGGTGAAGGATTTTGCTTTTGCGGATTTGCGTAGCCTTGCAATTACGCCTTCTGGTAGCAAGGAGGCATATGTTGGAGACGATGGTAACGCACTTACCATTCCAACCCTTCGAGAGGTCTTTGAACTCCTTCTTCCTTATTGTAGAGGGAATGGGCTTAAGATTAACATCGAGCTTAAGAACAGCGTAATTCGCTACGAGGGTATGGAGCAGATGGTGATGGATTTGGTGCATGAATATGCGCTGGAAGACAACATTGTATATTCTTCCTTCAATCACGAGTCAGTGGATTTGGTGAAGAAGCTTAACCCTTCTGCCCAGACGGGATTCCTTTCAGATGAGCTCTTGGATTGCCTAGATGGATATGAGAAGTATCATGGCGATGCGCTTCATCCTGGAGATGCTGGTATGGCGGTGGGACCTGAGGTGGTTGCCTATATCAAGCAGCATGAGATCCCAGTGCGTATGTGGAATTCCATTGAGCCATTGTTTGGACAGAGCAGAATCCTTAAGCCTTGTGATCTTATGAAGTATGCAGCCCTTGGTGCGACTGACATTATCACCAATGTACCAGACCGATATTTATAATTTTTGTATGGAATGACGGAAGTCCTGCGGGGCTTCCGTTTTTGCTTTCTTTTTGCGTAAAAAATCTCTAGAAAAGGCTTAAGTATTTCCATTTCCATCCGATAAACATCATAGAAAGCTAATTTCAAGGAAGAAAGGAGATGCTGTTTATGCGTATTGATGCATATAATCAGATCGCTTCGATCTATGGTGTACAAAGTACCGCTAAGACAACTAAGGCAAAAGCTACAACTGCTATGGGAACCGATCAGGTATCGATTTCACAGGCTGGTCGCGATTTCCAGGTTGCAAAAACTGCAGTGTCTGAGGCTTCTGACATCAGAGAGGACAAAGTTGCACAGCTTAAGAGCATGATTGCCGATGGTACCTATCAGGTAGAGGAAGGCGATTTTGCAAGCAAGTTACTTGCAAAGTACAACGCAATTTTGTAAGAGAGAGGTTTTCCGGTGGCCAGTTTAGTTGAAGAGCTTGTAAGTATTTTAGAAGCAGAGGAATCTATTTACCGTCAGGTAATTTCATATGGGGAGCAGAAGCGTCAAATCCTAATTGACACTGATGTTCCAGCTTTGGAAACACTTACCAGCCTTGAACAGGCCGCCAGTGATGAACTTCTTAGCTTGGGCAATCGACAGAATCGTGCCCTTTTGGATATTGCCAATGTCCTTGGCAAAAGTGGCGAGGACATTACAGTAACAAAACTCATAGGATATCTGGCTAGTCAGCCAGATGTCGCACAGAAGCTTACAGACGCGAGAGATCGTCTGCTTGCGTCAGCGAAGGAACTTCAAAAACTCAACGTGCAGAATGCTGCGCTTTTGCAGCAAGCCATCGAGTTGACCGAGTTTGACCTGACACTTTTTAAGAGCATGCGACAGGCACCAGAGACTGCGAATTATGACAGACGTGCCTACAATACAGGCGCACTGCTTGGCGGTAGTGGATTTGATGCCAAGCAATAAAAGTGGGAGGCGTTTATGGCCAACGGATTTGGAAGTTTATATATAGGCACAACTGGTATTAAGACCTACCAGAATGCCTTAAATACAACCGCTAATAACCTTGCTAACATAGATACCAAAGGGTATGTACGTCAGCAAGTTCTTTTTTCTGATAAACATTATACGACATTTCAGGCAGGCACAACCAAGGTCAACATCAACCAGTCTGGTCTTGGTGTAGACATCGGTGACGTTGTGCATGCAAGAGATATATTCTTAGACAAAGCGTACCGTTTGGAGAATGGTAGACATGGCTTTTACGAGGCATGCTACAACACTGCAACTCAGGTAGAGAACCAGTTCCAGGAATTGGATGGCGAAGAGTTCAAGCAGTGTGTGCAGGATTTGAGTAAGGCTTTTCAGGAGTTGGCAAAGGCCCCTGGAGATTCCGTTAATCAGAACCTGGTTGTCCAGAAGAGTGAGCTTTTCCTTGGCCGAAGCTTAGGCCTTTATGCAGATCTCCAGAGTTATCAGGACAATATGAATGAGCAGATTAAGGAAGCCGTAGAGCGCATCAATGAGATTGGTAAGCGCATCTATGACTTAAACCTCTATATTCAGAAGGTAGAGTGTGGCGGCCTTGAGACTGCAATGACAGCGCGTGACGAGCGAGATGTACTCCTTGATGAGTTATCGACCTACGGAACCGTTGCAACCCTTGAAGATTCACAGGGATTTTTGCATGTGGATTTCCAGAACACCGAGTTTGTTCAGGAATACGGATGCAATGAGATTGCCTTGGAGCAAGCGCGTGGTACTGGATTCTATACGCCATACTGGCCACAACTTTCTGATGTTCCTCACAAGAATTATTTCCCTGTATTCGATATGGATACCGAGATTTCCGCAGAGCTTAATACGGACATTGGTTCTGTAAAAGCCCTTTTGTATCAGCGAGGCGACCACTATGGTAGATGGAGTGACATCGCAACCATGGATGCCTACGAGAAGATTCAGGACTCTACCATGATGGAGGTCGAGGCAGAGCTTGATATGCTTGTGCGCAGTGTGGTTACCACATTAAACGATCTGTTTTGCCCGAACGTGGTGATAAAAGAGCCTCTTTATTACTACGATCAGAACGGCATGTTAACAGAGCTTCCAGCTGGAAGCAAGATTTTGGATGTTGATAAGTGTGACGTGGGTGCAGACGGCAAACTGCCACCACAGGAGCTCTTCGTGCGTAGCGGTTGTGAGCGATACACCACCGTGAAGGGCGAGGATGGAAAAGAGATATACATCTATAACGAGGAAGATCCTGAGGATACATCTACCATCTATCAGGTGGGTAGTATCGAGGTCAATCTGGTGTTAAAGCAGCAGGAGACGTTGCTCCCTACCTTTACCCAGAATGGTGCCGTAGATTATGGTATGGCACAGAACATCGTTAAGGCGTGGGAAAATCAGGGCATGTCCCTTAACCCTTTGGATAAGTCCCTTTGTACCTTTGAAGAGTACTACGACAAAATGATTATTGATCTTGGAACCAAGGGCAATATCTACAATTCCGAGAGTGAGACCCTGCAGGCCTCAGCTTATTCGCTGGACAATCAGAGAACTCAGGTAACTGGCGTTTCCAGCGATGAAGAGCTAACCAAAATGATTCGTTATCAGTCGGCCTACAATGCAGCAAGCCGATACATTACCGTGATTAGTGAGATGACCCAGACCATCGTTTCTGGACTCATCTAGTAAAGTAAGGAGGAAACCACATGCCATCAACCTTTTTTGGATTAAATATTGGAACCAGTGCATTGACGGCATTTCAGGCTTCCGTAAATACCACTGCCAACAATATCTCCAATGTGCAGACGGAGGGTTATACCCGTCAGACCACAACCTTAGAGGCGACTCAGGCACTTCGCGTGACTGCTCGCTATGGTAGTACAGGTACTGGTGTTGCGGCAACAGAGATTACCCAGAAGCGCGACAAGTATTTTGATATCAAGTACTGGGGCAATGAAAGCTCTCTTGGTTTCTATGAGCAGAAGAGCTATTATTTGGCACAGGTGGAAGATTTGCTTGAGGACAATGGAATTCAGGATGGCTTTACCACCATTTTTTCCAAGATGTTTAATGCGCTAGATTCTCTGAAGAACAATGCAGGAGATAAGAGCACACGTAATCAGTTTATCAATCAGGCACAGATTCTTTGTACCTATTTCAACTCTTTGTCCACCAGTCTTTCTAGCATTCAGACAGACATCAACGAAGAGATTAAGAGCCAGGTCAACAACATCAATTCCATCGGAGAAAAGGTGGCCATGCTCAACAAGGAGATTAACACCATCGAGGTTCGTGGCGGTCATGCCAATGAGCTTCGCGATGAGAGAGCCAAGCTTTTTGACGAGCTTTCTAAGATGGTGAGTCTTGAGGTCCGTGAGGTGCCAGTTACCAACACGAACGGTGACAATTTGGGTGGTACCAACTGTACCGTAGTCATCAACGGACAGATTCTGGTAGACGGCAACGAGTACAGCCCACTTATGTGCGTGTCTCATGATTATCAGAACAACCAGAATGATATCGTAGGTCTTTATGATATCGTTTGGGCAGATACAGGCATGTCTTTTGCCGCAGCAACACCAAGTGCTGGCGGAACCATTAAGTCGCTCTATGAGCTTCGCGATGGCAACAACGAGACACAGCTGGTAGGAAAAATTACAGGCAACAGCACCAAGCACATTACCATCGATTTGGACAAGCCTGTGGATATGAATGCTTTGGATCTTGCCCATGATGGCATGGTGACCATTGCAAACCGTAGATATGAGTACAAGAGCTGGGACGGCGAAGTGAACGAGCACGGACAGCTTGTGAATGTTACCTTTGATTTGGTTGAGGAATTGGAGCCAGAGTATGTAACTTCAGGCGTTTTCCTTGGCAAGACCATGTATGTGGGACAGAGCGTTCCTGGAATGGGAATTCCATATTACCAGGGACAGATCAACGAGTTCCTCCGAAGCTTTGCGCAGCTTTTCAATGACTATGAGAAGAGCGGCGTGACCTTGGACAATGAGAGCATGAGTGCCTTTTTGGTAGCAAAGAATCCAACTGGTACGACCTATGAGTTCGATGGTTGGCTTCGTGACACCGATGGTGTCTATGCTTGGGATGACGGCTATGCAGATGCAAGATACCGCATTTATTCCGAGGGTAATCCAAAGAATCCATCTTCGGACACCTATTATCAGTTGACTGCAAGCAACGTATCGGTAAACCCAAAGTCCTTGAAGGATCCATCATTTTTTGCAACCACAGCCAATGTCATCAACGGACAGGATGCTTATGAAATCGTGGACAAGTTAAAGCTCCTTCAGAAGGATGTGAAGATTTTCCGAGGTGACGATGCAAGCTCATTCCTTGAGACCTTGCTTTCCGATATTTCGGTAGATACAGAGAAGTCTGCGGTATTTGAGGTCACCTACAAGAACCTGGAAACTGCCATCCAGAACCAGAGAACTTCGGTTTCTGGCGTAGATGAGGACGAGGAAGCTTTAAACCTCATTAAGTTCCAGAATGCTTACAACCTGGCTTCTAAAATGATTTCCGTTATGAGCGAGATGTATGATAAGCTCATCAACGAGACAGGACTCGCATAAGGAAAAATGATAGCGTATGTGCGCACCTGACAGAGAATGTTGGGTGCGTTTTTTGTATGCATTTTTCCCCGTAGGACTCTTGCCAATTGGCGGTATCCGTGCCATAATGGATGAGCTAATCGCGCGCGGAGGGGATGCGCGAAGCGTATAGATAGAATTGAGCAGAAAGTATAGGGAAATCACAGGATGAGAAATATGTTTGGAATGTCTTTTAGAATAAAGAAAAGTATGATGCTAGCGGTAATTGGCCTTGGCCTTTTGACCGGCTGTGGCAGAAACATGACCATTGAGGAGGCCATTGCCAAGCAGCCAACTACGGAGGCACAGACGGAGGCGGTAACAGAGGCAGTAACAGAGCCACATGTGGAGCCAAGCTTTGAGGGCGTTTCCGACCGCGTCATTTTAGAGGGAGACAAAATCGATCTTGGAGAAGGCGTCACTGCAAAGGATGGAAAGGGCGAAGAACTTAGCTTTGTGGTGAAGGCAGAGGATTTTGACGCCAATACCCAGGGGACATATACCATTACTTATATGGCAAAGGATAGTGACGGATGTGAGGTGACTGCGACTTGTACGGTTACCGTAGATCCAAAGGTGTATACAAGCACGAGCGGCCAAGAGATTCTTGGCGTTCGCTCTACGGATGTGTGGATTGGAGACGCCTTTGATGCACTAGAAGGGATTTCGCTTTCTAAGGATTTTGCGGCGGATGCCCAGATTGTAGTAGATATGAAGGACTTGGATCTTGCGACAGAGGGTACCTACAAGATCTCATATCATGCAACCAACCTTCGTGGTCAGACGGTTTACGCATACCGAACCATCCATGTATACCCACAGCCAGTCATCTGGGGACCGTATGGTGGTACCGCAACCTGGGATGTGGCAGGTCATATGAATCAGCCTTATCTGGTGGCAGTTAATCGTATGATGAATACGGTGACCGTCTATGGTAAGGACGAGAACAACAATTATACCAATCCAGTTATCGCTTTTGTATGCTCGGTTGGTTTGCCAGGCATGGATACGATTACAGGTACTTACACGACGACCAACCGCTACAATTGGCGACTGCTCATTGACGGAAGCTATGGTCGTTACGCAATTCGTATCAATGGAGGATACCTGTTCCATTCGGTGCCATATTTTAGTGAGAACAACAATGACCTTATGTACGATGAGTTTAATAAGCTGGGCAATCCTGCCAGTCATGGATGTATTCGTATGCAGGTCAGTGATGTCTACTGGCTGTATTGCAACTGTCCAGAGGGCTTTACTACCGTGATTTATGATGATGCTTTTGCTGGACCACTTGGTAAGCCAAATCCACATTGGATTGATACCAGTGATGAGGCACTTCGTGGTTGGGACCCAACGGATCCGGAGTACGGAAGCTACTAATTCTTCTGCTTGAAATTGTAGACAAAATTCCAGCTATTATTTGGTGGAAAAACACAATAGATTTTTCCAAGATGGTAGATATATAATGAAGATACTGTAAGCGCTTTCAAGGAGGGTAATAATATGTTTGACGAGAATTGTTCTTATTGTGCTGAGGGCGAATTAGTTGCTCAGTTCG
>JAZQQA010000163.1:0-2055 GCA_045628825.1 Agathobacter sp. | reverse complement strand
TGCATCAACTCCTGAATTAATACGGTTTTACCTACACCGGCACCACCGAACAGACCGATTTTTCCACCCTTCTGGTATGGGCAAAGAAGGTCTACGACCTTGTTACCGGTCTCTAACATTTCCTGAGAGGTTGCCTGCTCTTCAAATGCAGGAGCAAGTCTATGGATTGGCCAATGTTCCTCTGTCTGAGGTGCTGCTACTTCATCAATTGGATCACCGAGAACGTTGAACATTCTTCCAAGTGTATTCTCACCAACTGGAACTGAAATAGGAGCTCCTGTAGCGATGGCATCCATTCCACGAACCAAACCATCGGTTGGTCCCATGGCGATACATCTTACTGTATCATCACCCAAATGCTGAGCAACCTCTACAACTAATCTTCCACCATTCTGAAGTGGAATCTCAATTGCATCGTTGATCTCAGGCAGGTTGCCTTCTGTAAACTTAATGTCCAGAACGGCACTGATAATTTGGGTAATCTTACCAACATTTTTATCTGCCATTGTAATTTCTCCTTACGTAATATTAAAGGACTTATGAGATTGCATTTGCACCAGCAATAATCTCGGTAAGTTCCTGTGTAATTGAGCCCTGACGAGCTCTGTTGTACTTCAGTGTCAGATCACTGATCATATCTTCTGCGTTGCTTGTTGCATTATCCATTGCCTGCATACGGGCTCCGTTCTCACTGGCATGGGCTTCCACCAATGCCCCGTAAAACAGACTGGTTACATACTTTGGAATAATGAGGTCAAGAGCCTCTTCTTCGTTTGGCTCATAATTCATCATTACATTGGCATCAGCTGCTGCAAGCTCTTCCTCTGAAATCTCAACTGGAAGGAGTTTCATCAGCTGTGCTTCCTGTGACACCGTATTCTTAAAGTGTGTATATGCCAAATAGATTTCTCCAATTTCTCCCTTAGTAAAGGAGTCAAGCACATGCTTGCAGAGTTCCTGCGCACCTGCAAAGGTAGGCTCCTCGATAATCTCTGGAGCACTCTCTACGATGTGGTAGCCCTTTCCTAAAAGAGCTTCCTCACCCTTTGCACCGATGGCATAGATATCAAGATCTTCCTTGTCCCAGTCTGAGCCTGTAATCAGCTTTACAATATTACTATTGTAACCACCAGCCAGACCACGATTTGAGGTGATGACTACAACTGCCTTACGGCTTGAGTCACCTGCGGTCAGGTATGGATGTGTGATATTAGAGCTCTTTGCCAGAATAGAACTTACGGTTCTATACATGTACTGGAAATAAGGGTCGGTCTGCTCTGCCTTGGTTTTGGCTTTTTGCAACTTAACGGTAGAAACAAGCTTCATCGCTTTGGTGATCTGCTGCGTACTTTGAATACTGCTTCTTCTGCGCTTTATGTCTCGCATTGAGGCCATACTTTTTCCACCTACTTTCTACCGAATTACTTGAACTGTGCCTTGCACTCTTCAATCGCCTTAATCAGTGTCTTCTCTGTCTCTTCGTCGATGACCTTGGTGTTTACGATGGTCTCTGGAATCTCAGGATACTTGGTATCGATGAAATCAAAGAGTTCCTGCTCGAAACGAAGGATATCTTCTACTGGGATATCAAGAAGGTACTTCTTGGTTGCTGCATAGATGATAAGAATCTGCTTCTCAACTGGCATTGGCTTGTACTGTGGCTGCTTAAGGATTTCCTTAATACGAGCACCCTGTGCCAACTGCTCACTCGTTGCAGCATCAAGCTCAGATCCGAACTGTGCAAATGCAGCAAGCTCACGATACTGTGCAAGCTCAACTCGAATAGGAGCTGCAATTTTCTTCATAGCCTTAATCTGTGCAGATCCACCAACTCGTGATACAGAAAGACCAGCGTTGATAGCTGGACGGAATCCAGAGTTGAACATTTCTGTCTCCAGATAAATCTGTCCGTCTGTGATGGAAATAACGTTGGTAGGAATGTATGCGGATACATCACCTGCCTGTGTCTCGATAATTGGTAATGCGGTAAGAGATCCGCCACCCAGCTTATCTGAAAGTCTAGCTGCACGTTCAAGAAGTCTTGAATGCAAATAG
>JAZQQA010000162.1:0-11510 GCA_045628825.1 Agathobacter sp. | reverse complement strand
GATGATTTCTCCGATACCAGGAACCAGACAGTCAACCGCTGCTACTGTCTTACCATCCTCATTCAACTTCATGTAGAATGCCTTAATATCCTTTGGATAGTCTGTTACGAATACAGGACGCTTAAATACTTCCTCAGTAAGGTAACGCTCATGCTCTGTCTGAAGATCACAGCCCCATGACACCTTGTAATCAAACTTATCGTTGTTCTTAGAAAGAATATCAATTGCCTCTGTATAAGTAACACGAGCAAAATCGTTGTTTACAACATTGTTGAGTCTCTCAAGAAGGCCATTGTCAACAAAGCTATTAAAGAATGCCATCTCCTCTGGTGCATTCTCAAGTACGTAGTTAATTACATACTTAAGCATGCTCTCTGCAAGCATCATATCATCTTCAAGGTCTGCAAAAGCGATTTCTGGCTCAATCATCCAGAACTCTGCTGCATGTCTTGTTGTGTTCGAATTCTCTGCACGGAAGGTTGGTCCAAAGGTGTAGATATTCTTGAATGCCATTGCATAGGTCTCACCATTCAACTGACCAGATACCGTAAGGTTGGTTGGCTTATTGAAGAAATCCTGTGTGAAGTCAACCTGTCCATCCTCGGTAAGTGGAATGTTATTAAGATCAAGTGTGGTAACCTGGAACATCTCTCCAGCACCCTCACAGTCACTACCAGTAATGAGTGGTGTATGAACATATACGAAATCACGCTCCTGGAAGAACTTGTGAATTGCATATGCGCAAAGTGAACGCACACGGAAAACTGCTTCAAAAGTGTTGGTTCTTGGTCTTAAATGTGAAATAGTTCTCAAATACTCAAAGGTATGTCTCTTCTTCTGCAATGGGTAATCAGGAGTAGAAGGTCCTTCAATTACAACCTCTTTTGCCTGAATTTCAAATGGCTGCTTCGCATCTGGAGTTGGAACCAGCATACCCTTTACAATGAGTGCTGCTCCTACGTTAATTTTTCCAAGCTCTTCAAAGTTGGAAAGACCTTCCCCATATACAACCTGGATTGGCTCAAAGAAGGTTCCGTCGTTGATTACAAGGAAGCCAAAATTCTTGGAATTACGATTACTTCTTACCCATCCACCAATTGTTACTTCTGTGTTCTGATACTTTTCGCGGTCACGGAAAATATCCCTAATGTTTACTAATTCCATTTCTTCCTCTCCTTCTATTCAGAAACTTTATTTCCATCAGCATCATATACTGTGCTGTTAGATACAATTTTTGTAACTACTTCACTGGTAGTGCACTGATTCAATAAGTACTCTTCACCAAACTCCTTATTGCCCAGACCCATTTCAAGAACAACTTCCTCTTCACTTGCGTACTGTCCGCCGTTCTCTACCAAATAGCCAGAGAGCATTTCCTTTTTCTGATCCTCTGTAATCTGAATGCCCATAGCATCTGCAAGTGCGGCAAAAATGATTTGGGACTTGATATCATTCTCTATATTACCACGAACGCCTTCGATCAACTCGTTGATGTCCATTCCCTGCCCCTGATAATAAGAGGTAAGTGCCTCCATACTACCAAAATTGCGGTTTGCAAGGTAGTTCATGTAAAGATCTGCTACGTAATCCAAATAAGCAGAAGGAACCTCACATGAGGAATTCTCCATGATATAGTAGTTGACATAATCAAAAGTGCTTGAACTTACAAGGTATGCCTTAATATATGCCATGAAATCATCGACCGTTGCAACACCAAAGTTTTCCTCTAAGGCATCCTTTACCATATCATCGGTTAACTCGTCTAAAGTAATGTTCTTATAGATTCCCTTGATTACAAATTCAAACTCCGTTGTCTGTCCTGCCAAATCTGCATTGCCGTAATCTGCTGGGAAAGGAACTTCATATCGAACGGTTTCTCCAACCTTCTTACCAAAAAGTCCATCGGTAAAGCCTGGAATAAATCCGGTAGAACCATCTGCCATACAGTTTCCTGATACATCCAAAAGCTGATCGGTAGCCGCTCCACCCTGGAAGGCTTCTCCATCCTTGTAGCCTGTATAATCTACCATTACAAGGTCACCCTCAGCAATCTCATCACGATCTGTCACTGGCTGACTTGAAAGTCCATAGGAAGACATGACATTATTTGCAAGGTAGTTCACAACCTCCTGGGATACCTCAAAGTCTCCCTCCAAACGAATTTCAAGATTCTCATAATCACAAAGCTGTACCTTTGCTTCCGCTGCAGTTGGCATTGGCATATATACAGTCTCATTTGCTACAACATTTGAGCTCTGAGTTTCAACCACTGTAGCTTTGCCACAAGCCACCATGGAAAGAGCCATTGTTGCGCATAGAATTGTTGCTACTAAGCGCTTTTTCATATTATTATTCCTCTTTCTAAAACAAATCTGTCGTATAAGGAAACGACTTTCTCCTTACAATACCACAAACCCGCACAAAATACAAACAATCTCGCGCGTATTTCATTGATTTTTAGGAGTATTTCTGATAGAATATCATACAGTAATTCTATTTAGGAGGACACAAAAGTGAACGCATGGCAGATTGTATTGCTCGTGGTATTACTTGTAATGATCGCAGCAATGATTGCCCTCTACTTCCTTGGCAAAAAGGCACAGAAGAGGAAAGATGAACAGGATGCGCAGTTAGCCGCTGCAGCTCAGACTGTTACAATGCTTATTATTGACAAGAAACGAATGAAAATGAAGGATGCTGGCTTACCACAGGCGGTACTCGAGCAGGCCCCAAGACTTATGCGTGGTTCTAAGCTTCCAATCGTTAAAGCTAAGGTTGGTCCAAGAGTCATGTCTCTCATTGCAGACGAGACCATCTTTGAAGACATTCCAGTTAAGAAGGAAGTTAAGGCAACCGTAAGCGGACTTTACATCACTGGTGTACAGGGACTTCGCAAGCCACTCGAGAAGCCAGAGAAGAAAAAAGGCTTCCGTGCTCGTCTTGCTGCAAAGTACAGCGAGCTTACTAAGAAGTAATTGCATAGAAACATAAAAGGGAATGACACACGTCATTCCCTTTTTTCTTGCCTATTCTATCGATTTCTTATTTCACCAAACGAAAGCCCTCACTGCCGCGATTCTTTGCCAAGATGGTAATTTTACAATTCGCCAGATGTTCATAGTTCATTTCCAGGCCATAATCTACACACACCTTCATCTGGTCTTCTCCCTTTTCGATTTCAATTTTCTTTCCATCGATTCCGATTTGGAGACTTCCATAAGGCGTATAGTAAAAGGAATCATTTTTCTGATTCACCTCAAAAATCATATGGACATTGGTTACGCCCTTCTTGGTGAGTTCCATCATTTTTCCCGCATCATCCAGCTTAATGGTACACTTGGTGGTCTCCACAAAGCCTTCCGTCACTTCTTCATATAAGAAGTAATGCTTGCCACCTCTGAAATAGTATTCTCCTGGGGCAATCATCTCGGTATAATCCTCATCGTCCTGGCTTAGCTGTAAGCCCGTAATGGTGAGTAATACTTCTTTATTCATTTACGCTATCCTCATGTCCCAGGTCTGATTGATTCTGAATCATTGCAGTAACCGCAACCGCCTGGTTCTTCACATGCTCATGCATTACCATAGTAGCACGTGACTTATCTCTTGCCTTTAAGCTTTCCCAGATTGCTTCATGCTCCTGAATCAGAACTGGATAATTCTCTGTATTTTTCAAATACTCCACACGGTAGCGATATACCTGTTCACGCAGGTTATTCAAAATACTTACAAGCTTTGGATTCTCTGTTGCATCATAAATGACATCATGGAACTGTACATCCGCCGCAGCAATCTTTTTCACATCCTGCCCCTTGGTACAGGTCTCAAAGGCTTCCTTGGCCTTTCGTAGTTGCTCTAATTGTTCCTCATTGATACGCTCACAAGCAATCTGCACTGCAAGCTCATCCAATGCATCACGAACCTCAAGCACATCCTGCATATCCTTTACCGTCATCTTGGCTACTTCTGCGCCTCTTCTTGGAATCGTAACCGCCAGCCCTTCCTGCTCCAGCATACGAATTGCCTCACGGATTGGGGTACGGCTCACACCAAGCTTAGATGCCAACTGAAGCTCCATCAAGCGCTCTCCTGGCTTTAAATCTCCACGCAAAATCGCCTCACGCAGTGTCTTAAATACCACATCTCTAAGAGGGAGATATTCATTCATTTCCAATTTCAAATTGTCTGTCATATTAATCCCTCCTATTGTTATAAATTGAGGTCAAATACACCTGCTTTGCAAGTCCCGAAGCCTTCATAGCCTCGAAAGCCGCCTCTGCAGTTGCTTCATCTTCAAAAAGGCCAAACACAGTTGGACCACTTCCGCTCATCATAGAGCCCGTAGCACCATGTGCCATCATATGTTCCTTGATTTCTGCAATGATTGGATAGGCTGGAATCGTAACCGTCTCTAGCACATTTCCCATATCCGCACAAAGCTTTTTCAAATCCTTCGCCTTAATATCAGAAATCAAGGCATCAATATCTGGATGAATGGTTTCCTCATTCAACTTAAGATTCTCATAAACAAACTTCGTAGATACCGAAATCTGTGGCTTTGCAATCAGAACTGGACATTTAATCATTGGAGGCAAAGGCGATAGTTCTTCGCCAATTCCCTCAGCCAACGCCGTACCACGCATCAAACAATAAGGGACATCTGCACCAATCTTCACGCCGCGCTTCATAAGTTCTGCCTGGCTTAAGCCAAGTTCAAAGACCTGATTCATTCCATAGAGCATGGCTGCTGCATCTGTCGATCCTCCTGCCATTCCTGCCGCAACAGGGATGCGCTTATTCAGCTTGACCTCCACGCCCTCTGTAATGCCGAATTCATCCATCAGCATTTTTCCTGCTTTATAGATTAAGTTGTCTTCATTGACTGGCAAAAAGGATAGGTTGGATACAATGGTAATCCCAGGATTCTCCACCCTTTTGATATCAAGCCTGTCGTAGAGATGAATGGTCTGCATGACCATACGCACTTCATGGTAGCCATCTTCTCTGCGCCGAACGACATCAAGACCTAGATTAATTTTTGCCAAGGCTTTTAAAGAAATTTCATTCATATTGTATTCCTCTGTATTTTGTATACAATATCCATTCTATACACGAAGCCTTAAATTGTCAAATTTGCAAAACCTCTATTTTCCAACCATGTGGTCATAGATAAAAGTCGCAAAAAAGATTATGGTTGCCAATATAACAATCATTGGTCCCGTTGCCACATTGGTATAGAAGGAAATCACAAGGCCAAGCACCCCAGAAAAAACAGAAAACAACACTGCAAAGAAATGGTACTCACGCATGTTAGTTGCTAGGTTTCTTGCGCTGGCTGCTGGCAAAATCAAGAGCGCATTGA
Source organism: Agathobacter sp. (assembly GCA_045628825.1). Taxonomy (GTDB): domain Bacteria; phylum Bacillota; class Clostridia; order Lachnospirales; family Lachnospiraceae; genus Roseburia. Next base: position 6,148 of record JAZQQA010000162.1, on the reverse strand, counting down.
TAATCAAAACACCAACCCACTTGATGGACAGCATTACAATCAGCGCTACAAGAACCGCAAAAATGTTCTCGATAAGTGTCACCGGAACACCCTTGCTACGTGCAAGACTTCTGTGAATACAAATGGCATTGAGCTGATTAAAGGCAAGCCCCCAGAAAACCAGGGTCACCACAAAAATAAGCAGTAAATAAACAATCTCACGCCCTGTAATACTAAGCACATCACCTACCAAGAGGCTTGAATACTTGCTAAAGTTCCCGCCCTTCGACAAGATGGCAAGACCGATTGCTACCGCACCAGAAGAAAACACAGAAATAACCGTATCCGTACTTATGGTACTTGCGCTTCCGATTTTATTAAGTAATAAGGCAAAAATGATTGCAAAAAACACCATGGAAATGTTGGTATTGGCAATGCCAAAAACCACCCCCACAGCAATTCCTGTAAGTGCAGAATGGCCCAGTGCATCGGAAAAATATGCCATTTTCTTGTTGACAATCATCGTACCCAAAACTCCGAACAAAGGAGTGATAATCAGTATTGCTATCAAAGCATATCTCATAAAGTCATAGGAAAACCAACTGAGCAGATTCATGCTTCTTCCTCCTTCATCCAGTTCTCTTTTGCGTCTTCTCCAAAAGTCTTTGCGAAAGCTTCGCTTGCAAAAACCTCCTTCGCACTTCCCTGGCAAGCCACCGTCGTATCAATAAGCACCACATGGTCTGCATACTTTGCCACATAATCTAAATCATGGGAAATCAAAATAATCGCAAGATCATAGCGTTCCTTCAAGGACTCCATCGTCTTAAAGAAAAGCTCCATACCATTTTGGTCAATGCCCGATACTGGCTCATCCAAAAGCAGTAAATTGGGCTTATCCATAACCGCCATGGAAAGAAGCACACGCTGCAGTTCTCCGCCTGATAAGTTGCACACCTGCTTATCAATCAAATCTCCAGCCTCAAAGACTTGTAATGCTTCCTTGATGCGCGCATAATCCTTTTTGTTCTTGCGCCAGAAAACAGGATGCTTACTCTCATAGCTTGCAATCAAATCATACACAGATACAGGCGTATTCTTTTCTATATTAATGGACTGTGGCACATAGCCAATCTTTAGCTTCGCCATGCGACCATCCTTGGTATCCTTAAATTCAATCTCTCCTGTGTGTGGCACATCACCAAGCAGCGCGCGAACCAGCGTTGACTTTCCCGCACCATTGCGTCCGATAACGGCCGTCAAAGTCTTACAATGAATGTGAAGGTTGACATCTGACAGAATGACCTGTTCTCCCATCTTCACACCCAGATGATTCACTTTTATGCAATGGAATCCACATGGATTCATGATTTTCTTTAACATCGGTTTTCCTCTCGTCTGTGGGTCTTTGACTATTCTAGCGCATCTATAATAGCCTTTAGATTCTCCTGCATGCCTTCCAGATAGCTATCTGCTTCATAGTCCCCACGATTTAATGGATTCAGATAAATTACGGTAACATCGCACTCCCTTTGGATGGTACGTGCCATCTTCTTGCCATATTGTTCCTCAGCAAAAATGTACTTCACCTGGTTTTCTTCAATCTCTTCCATGACACTTGCAACTTCTCCAGCGCTGACCTGTCGCTCCTCATCCAAATCCATGGTAAATACTACCTCCATGCCAAGTGCTTCTGCTGTGTAAGCAAATGCTTCATGAAAAAGAATCACCGACTCCCCTTTTAATCGTTCAAGGACTAGCTTTTCCTCATTTTCCAAAGCCTCAAGCTTTTCCTCATAAGTGGCAGCATTATCCAAATAGGCCGCCCCATGGGCTGGATCTACCTGGCGCAAAGCATCCGCAATATTTTGAATCTGCATGCGGTATCTCGCCACGCTCATCCATGCATGAGCATTTCCCTCATCTCCATGGTTGTGGCCTTCTTCATGCACTTCTTCATGTGCCTCCTCGTGGCCATGTGCATGACTGTGTCCTTCTTCCTCTTCCAGAAGCGCAATCCCATCACAAGCCTCCACAATCACAAGCTGGGGATACGCTACCGCTACCTCCTGCAAAAAGCCTTCGATGCCGCCACCATTAACCACAAACACGTCTGCCCGAGATAAAAGCTGCATATCCATTGGCGTCAGCTGATAGTCATGCAAGCAACCGGTCTGTGGCTCACTCAAGTTATTCAGTTCGATTCCCTCTGTATCCCCTATGATATTTGCACATGCAACATACATAGGATAAAAGGAAGTCACAACGGTAATAGCATCCTTTTTCTCTGCCTCGTTATGTCCTCGCAAAGAAATAGTGGTCAGTCCTAGACTGGCCACTAGAATTCCTACCAACATGACCGTCACAAATACATATTTATTCTTCATGTTTCGGTTCCTTACTTCTTCTTTCGCGCCGCCTTCTTTGCCGCAATTCTTGCAGCCTTTCTTGCAGCTTCCTCCTCTGCCTTTTTGCGTTCTACCCACTGTTTCTTCTCGAACTTCGCAGAAGCTTCCTTTGCCTGCGCCTTCTTTGCACTTGCCTTTTGCTTCGTCTTCTTTGCTACAGGCTTATCCGTATCCTTCCAACGAGGCTTTCTTGTGCTTTCTCCAGACAGCTTTGCAGCCTTTCTTGCCTTTTCCTCCTGCTTTGCAAGAGCCTCTGCGGCAATGGCTTCCTTCTGCTCATCCGTAAGCACAAGCTCATCAATAAGATCCCATAATTCGGCGCGGCCTTCCTTGGTCTCTGCGGAAAATGGAATAATCATGGTTCCAGGAACAACCCCAAGGCCATCTTCAATCTGCTTGATATGGGTTGGAATCTGTCCTCTTGTCAGCTTATCCGCCTTGGTCGCAACAATAATTGGCTCAAAGCCCTGATTTAACATCCACTGATACATGAGCTCATCATTTTCCGATGGCACATGACGAATATCAATAAGTAGGAATACTGCCCTAAGCTGCTTAGAGGTATGCAGATACTTTTCAATCATCTGTCCCCACTGCGCCTTAATTTCTTCATTGGCATTGGCATATCCATATCCAGGAAGATCTACTAGGTACATCATCTGGTTGATATTGTAAAAATTAATTGTCTGTGTCTTACCCGGCTGTGATGAAATACGTGCAAGAGACTTGCGATTCATCAAAGCATTGATTAAGGACGATTTTCCAACATTTGACTTTCCTGCAAATGCCACTTCTCCGAGGAGAGTGTCTGGAATCGTACTGGTTACACCACATACAATTTCAAGCTCCACGCTTTTAATTACCATGCTTACTCCTTTCTAAGGAATGCGTTATCTATCACTTCTTCCATTGTACTTACTGGCACAATGGTCATACCGTCTGTTATTTCTTTTGTAATGTCATCCAAATCCTTGGCATTGTCCTTTGGAATGCACACCTTGGTGATTCCAGCCATCTTGGCTGCCATAAGCTTTTCCTTAAGGCCACCAATTGGAAGCACACGACCACGAAGTGTAATTTCTCCTGTCATAGCAACATCTGCATGCACAAGTCTTCCTGTCACAGCAGAAAGCATGGCACATGCCATGGTAATGCCTGCAGAAGGACCATCCTTTGGCACTGCACCTTCTGGAATATGAATGTGAATATCATGGTTACCAAAATAATCCGAAGGCAAATCATACTGCTCACTGATGGAGCGCACATAGCTTAGCGCAGTACATGCAGACTCTTTCATAACATCGCCCATTTTACCTGTCAGCTTAAGCTCGCCCTTTCCAGGCATCACATTGACTTCCACCTCTAAGGTCACTCCACCAACGGAAGTCCATGCCAGCCCTCTTACGATTCCGACCTGGTCCTCTTGATTCTTCTGGTCCTTCTCATACTTTGGACGTCCCAAGTATTTTTCCAGGTTATTCACGGTAATCTGCACCTTGGTCTTCTTACCACGGCAGATTTCTGTTGCCACCTTACGACACACTGCACCAATTTGACGTTCCAAGCTACGAACGCCTGCTTCCTTGGTGTAACCCGTAATCATAGCGGAAACGGCTCCATCGCTAAAGGTTAACTGCCCCTCAGAAAGACCATTCTTCTTGCACTGCTTTGCAATGAGATGATCCTTGGCGATATGAAACTTCTCACGCTCGGTATAGCTGCCAAGCTCAATCACTTCCATACGGTCCAAAAGTGGCTTTGGAATGCTCGCCAAATCGTTGGCAGTCGCAATGAAAAGCACCTCTGAAAGATCCACTGGAAGCTCCACGTAGTGATCGCGGAACTTATTGTTCTGCTCGCTATCTAGCACCTCAAGAAGCGCTGCTGAAGTATCTCCCTTATAGTCAGAGCTTACTTTATCTATTTCATCTAAAAGCATCAACGGATTGCTGACACCTGCCTGTCTTAAGGCTGCAATAATACGACCCGGCATTGCACCCACATAGGTCTTACGATGTCCACGAATCTCTGCTTCATCGCGAACGCCACCCAGACAAATGCGTACATACTCCTTGCCTAAGGCTTCTGCAACGGAATGGGCAATGCTGGTTTTACCAGTTCCAGGAGGTCCAACCAGACACACAATTGGGCTATCCCCTTTTCCAGTCAGACTACGAACTGCAAGGAATTCAACCATACGCTCCTTGACCTTTTCTAGTCCATAGTGCTCTGCATCTAATACCTCCATAGCATGGTCAAGGTCCGTATTGTCCTTGGTTTTCTTCTCCCATGGAAGCTCAAGTAAGGTCTCAATATAGCCTCTTGTCACAGCGGACTCCGAAGAACTACCACTGACACTCTTAAAGTGCGCAATTTCCTTACGGATACGCTCCTTCACTTCCTTTGGCGCCTTAAGCTTCTTTAAGGCCTTTTCATAGGAATCTGCGTCAGACTCTGCTGTCTCTCCCAATTCCTCGCGGATGACACCCATCTGCTCCCTCAGGATATATTCCTTCTGGTGCTTGTCCACCTTTGCACGAACCTTCTGCTGAAAATCCTGCTTGATTAATGTAACATCGATTTCCGTAAAAAGGATTGTGAGAAGCTTCTCATAACGACGCTCTACCGAAATCTCTTCTAACAGTTCCTGCTTCTTGGCAAAATGGATTGGCATATTGTTAGCCACATAATCCATAAGCTGCTCTAAGTCTCCAATGGATTCCACCTGTCTTAGCACGTCTTCTCCCATTTTTCCATGGGTTCCCACGAACTTACGGAAGGTCTCGCGAATGCTCTGTGTCATAGCTTCCTTCGCTTCCATAGAAAGACCATTGTCCTGATCAAAGAGCAGATCAATCTCTGCTTCTAAGAAATCCGGGAAGTCGGTAAACGCCAAAAGACTTGCTCTACAGTTGCCTTCTACCAAAACACGAATGATATTATTTTGTAGTTTAATGACCTGCTTTACCTGAGCATAACACCCCACTGGATACACATCCGAAAATCCAGGGTTCTCCGCCTCTGAATCTGACTGTGTAAGAAGCATCACCATCTGGTTGCCCATCATGGCATCTTCTACAGCCTTTATGGACTTTTCGCGACTCAAATCAAAATGAGCCACCATGCCTGGCAAAATTACCATGCCTCTTAATGCAACTGCAGGTACAATCAATTTACGATTACTCACCATCTACCGCCATATTTTTCTCGACCATCTCACGATCAATGGTCACTTCTTCAATAGACTCGTCGGAAGGAATGCGATACATAAGATCAAGCATTACATTTTCCATAATTGCACGAAGTCCTCTTGCTCCTGTTTCACGCTCTAAAGCCTTATCTGCAATGGCTTCCACTGCAGAACGGTCAAAGGAAAGCGCAACACCATCAAGTTCAAACAGCTTGGTGTACTGCTTTACCAAAGAATTCTTAGGCTCCTCTAAAATGCGAATCAATGCTTCACGATCCAAAGAATCCAAAGAAACGGTAATTGGCACACGTCCAATAAACTCTGGAATCAATCCAAACTTTACAAAGTCCTGAGGAAGGGCATGCTTAAAGATTTCTCCTGTATTTGCCTTCTCTTCCTTGGTCTTTACTTCCGAGTTAAATCCAATTGACTTGGTGTCACGACGCTTCTCGATAATCTTCTCCAAGCCATCAAATGCACCACCACAGATAAATAAAATGTTGGTGGTATCAATTGGAATCAGCTCCTGCTGTGGATGCTTACGTCCACCCTGTGGTGGAACAGATGCAAC
>JAZQQA010000161.1:0-4342 GCA_045628825.1 Agathobacter sp. | reverse complement strand
TTACTTATCGTCAGCTGCTACTACACCTGGAAGTGCCTTACCCTCAAGGAACTCAAGTGAAGCACCACCACCAGTAGAGATGTGGCTCATCTTGTCGCCAAGTCCCATCTGGTTAACAGCTGCTGCAGAATCTCCACCACCGATAATGGTTGTTGCATCAGTCTTAGCAAGAGCCTCAGCTACGAACTTAGTACCAACAGCAAGTGAAGGGTTCTCGAAAAGACCCATTGGTCCGTTCCATACAACAGTCTTAGCAGATGCTACTGCATCAGCGAAAAGCTCACGAGTCTTAGGTCCGATATCACAGCCCTCACGATCAGCTGGAAGCTTATCGTAATCGTAAGTAATAGTCTCGATTGGAGCATCGATAGGATTTGGGAATTCGCCGATGGTTACAGCGTCAACTGGAAGAAGGAGCTTCTTGCCAAGCTTCTCAGCCTTAGCCATCATTTCCTTACAGTAGTCAATCTTAGAATCATCGCAAAGTGATGTTCCGATCTCATATCCCTGAGCCTTAAGGAAGGTATATGCCATACCACCACCGATGATTAAGGTATCAGCCTTCTCAAGAAGGTTGTCAATTACAGCAAGCTTATCAGCCACCTTAGCACCACCAAGGATTGCAACGAATGGACGAACTGGGTTCTCAACTGCGTTTCCAAGGAAATCGATTTCCTTCTGCATTAAGTATCCAACAGCGTTGTCTCCACCCTTAGCCTTGATGTACTTGGTTACTACAGATACAGAAGCGTGTGCTCTGTGTGCAGAACCGAAAGCGTCACATACATATACATCAGCAAGATCTGCAAGCTCTTTTGCAAATGCCTCACCAGCATCTTCTGGCTTGGTCTCTTCCTTGCCACGGAAACGAGTATTCTGAAGAAGAACTACATCTCCCTCGTTCATAGCGTTAACAGCTGCTGTAGCTGCTTCGCCAGTTACGTTGTAATCAGCAACGAAAGTAACCTTCTTGCCAAGTGCCTTCTCAAGTGCTACTGCAACTGGAGCAAGTGACTCGTCCTCGTTAGGTCCGTTCTTAACTTTTCCAAGATGTGAGCAAAGGATTACCTTACCACCATCAGCGATAAGCTTCTGGATTGTAGGAAGTGCTCCCTTGATACGGTTGTCGTCTGTGATCACACCAGCCTTAAGTGGTACGTTAAAGTCACAACGAACAAGTACTCTTTTACCCTTTACGTTGATATCATCAACGGTCTTCTTGTTTAATGACATATGTATGTCCTCCTTGTGATTAATTGAAAAAAGGGCCCGGTCCATGCGGACCGGACCCTCTAAAAAGATCTAAATTAGTAAACAGTGAGAATTAAGCTAACTCAGAGAAATACTTGATTGTACGAACCATCTGTGAGGTGTAGCTGTTCTCGTTGTCATACCAAGAAACAACCTGTACAAGGTTATCAGCGCCAACCATTGTCTGGGTAGCATCGAAGATTGAACCATAGGTTGATCCAACGATATCTGAAGAAACGATTTCTTCCTCATTGTATCCGAATGACTCGGTAGCAGCTGCCTTCATTGCTGCATTGATCTCGTCAACAGTTACTGACTTCTCAACAGTTGCAACAAGGATTGTTGTAGAACCTGTTGGGGTTGGTACACGCTGAGCAGATCCGATGAGCTTTCCGTTTAACTCTGGGATTACAAGACCGATAGCCTTTGCAGCACCAGTTGAGTTAGGAACGATGTTAACAGCACCTGCACGTGAACGACGAAGGTCACCCTTACGCTGTGGTCCGTCAAGGATCATCTGATCTCCTGTGTAAGCATGAATTGTGCTCATGATACCAGACTTGATACCAGCAAGGTCGTTAAGAGCCTTAGCCATTGGTGCAAGACAGTTTGTTGTACAAGAAGCTGCTGAAATGATTGTATCAGAAGCCTTTAATGTTGTGTGGTTTACATTGTAAACGATTGTAGGAAGGTCGTTTCCTGCTGGTGCAGAAATAACTACCTTACGAGCTCCAGCATTGATATGAGCCTGAGCCTTCTCCTTTGATGTATAGAAACCAGAGCACTCAAGAACAACGTCAACCTTAAGCTCACCCCATGGGCAATTGTTTGCATCTGGGAAAGCGTAGATCTTGATTGTCTGTCCATTAACAGTGATTGAGTCCTCACCAGCTGATACTGTATCAGCAAGTGCGTACTTACCCTGTGATGAATCATACTTTAACAAGTGTGCCAACATCTTTGGGCTTGTTAAATCGTTGATTGCTACTACTTCGTATCCCTCTGCTCCGAACATCTGACGGAATGCAAGACGTCCGATACGGCCGAATCCATTGATTGCTACTCTAACTGCCATTTCTTAATTCCTCCTAGAAATTTGAATTGTTAATTCGGGGACGAGTTTTCCCCAAGCTGATATTCATTCTACAAGACTTTTTTGCAAAAAACAAGACCTATTTAGGCTCTTTGTTAAGTTTTTCACTAAATGTTTTTTTCCGAGTACAATTTTAGCCATATTGCACGAAACTAATCCACACTATAGCGAATACGCTCCTCTACGGTAAGGCTTGCATGCGGGAATTGCACCCTTGCTTCCTCCATTAACATCTCCAATGTTTTGAACGGGAAGCTATAGACATTATAGACCTTTACAACAATCACTTTCTCCTTGGCTGGAATAAAAATTCTTCCATAATCAAGCGTTAAAATAGGAGAAAAAGTTTCCTTTTCCATAATCACCAGCTGGTCCCCAGTTCGAATGGTAATGGTTCCTGACGCATCGTCCGTCGCTACCGCCGAAATCGTTCCATATGGATTGGCTGACACATGGACAAAGCGATTCTGCGACAGGCTGTAAATACGAAGATATCCATCATCTCCCTGGGCTACTACATTGTCTCCATCCTCCATGAAACCAATGGCACAATAATTTGCGCATGCGAATGGGAAGCTTGCGATGGTTTTTTCCTCATGTAAATCGTATACACGAAGGATGCCATCATTGCATGCTGCAAGCAGTCGCCCATGCTCGGTATCAAGGGCCACACGATCCTCGCAATAGGTAGATTTTGTTACCACATATTCTGGATCAAATGGGAGCAATTTTCCACTTCCCAAATCCAGTCTTGCAAAGCCCGTATCTGCACCAATGGCAAAGGCAGTACGACCATCCTCGCCAAGGAATACAGCATTCATGTACTCTTCACATTCAATCACTGGCTGATATGCCTGCTCCTTCAGATCAAAAATCGCCAGTTCTCTTCCACTATAGATATAGAAGAACTTCTGATCATCTACCATGACAGCGTCACCAGAGAATGAGAAAATACTATCTCCCTGTGGTACGCCCTCAACGTGGCACTTTTCTTCTCCTGTCTCTGGATTATAAATCCAAACCTCACCGCTGTTTAGAACCACAAGGAAATCATGGTCGTTGACAAAGCCTGCACATGCCACATAGTGGTTACTATCTGGCACCTTATATGTTTCCATCTCTACATCATCCTCCGAGCGGAAAAAATGATAGAAGGTCGCATATTCGGAAGAGTTATAAGCACTCTCCTCTATCATATAGTAATTGTTATCTGGAGACAGGGCTGTTCCCTTGAGATAATCATCCAGGACTACTACCTCAGAGCAATCCTCACCTCTTAGATATTTCATGAGTAAAACCTCTGTAGAGGAATTGTGGCGACTAGCAAGACAACCACTACGAATGAGGAAATCTCTTAGGCTTCCTTCTGTATCGATGACGTTGTTGGTATATACATAACCGGTCTCTAGATTCATGATGTGAATAAGGCCAGTACCATCCCCAAGAAATGCAAGATCTGACTTATTGGTTACCACCTTAAGGATATTCTGTCCAAAGGAGTTGGTTGCAATCACTTCTCCTGTGGCTCCATCTAGGCTATACGCGGTCATATCATTGACCACGCATACCAAATGCTTCATTTCTCCATTCTTTTCGAAATCCGCTGCGTGAATCAGGGAATAGCCTGTTCGCATGGCTACGATTGGCACATCAAAGGTATGTATCCACTGCAGACTTGCCGTTTCGCAATCAATTTTGACCACATAGAGTACACCAGCATCTGTGCCAGCAAAATCCTCTGGGGTCATATTGACATCCATGACATCATAGACGTGATTCTGTCCAATGACGTAAACAGCATTGTCTCCCATGCTAATATCAAAGGTATAACTAAAGGGAACTGGAACTGGCGTACAGGTCTGATCCGCCAAATTGCAAATCATAATCACGCCTTCTGTTGCAGCCATATCTGATGTATAGGTAGAAAGTGCAAAGTAATCGCCCTCTCCTTCCCAGAAAAAGTCGGCGCTAAACGCATTGCCATTTCCAAAGAACTCG
>JAZQQA010000160.1:0-10610 GCA_045628825.1 Agathobacter sp. | reverse complement strand
CCCTCTACGGTGTACAGTTCGAATACATGAACCTTTGTCACTGCAGGCGTTGGTTCTGTAGATGCTGGTTCTGTAGCTACTGGTGCTGTAGATTCATCTTCGCTTTCTCCTCCGCCTTCCGGTTCATCTTCAGCCTGAGCAGCTGGCCCCCCACCTTCACTTGACGCTTCACTCGACGGTTCGCTTGAACCTCCGCCTGATCCTGCGCCTGCAGATGGTTTTGTCGCTTCTTCCAACTCTAACAGGTAGTAGTTCGTATTGTTTTTGTACTCTGCTGGCACGTCTGCCATAGTGTCATACACAGCCTTCTCTTTGTAGAGTTTGAACTGTGCTCCTGGAAGTCTGTCAGGATTCTCATTTCCTAAGGTCTCACCATCGATTTTGACTACCTTCATACCATAGGTATAGGCTTTTGCAACGGATGAGATTGGATCGTCCGAATCTGTTGACAAGGTAGCGGTATTGATGTTGCCATCACTGTTGACCTGCACCTGATCGGTTACCTTGGCCTTGTAGCTGATGATGATTTTCTTAATAGAATCTACTTTATCAGTCTGCTTTATCCATGCCTTTAATGCAGGAACATTGAAGTCAATGACGAACTTGCCGTCTTGGCCAGACTCGGAAGTCATGGTAGAAATCGAATAGATTGGATCATTCTTTTTTACCGCCTTATAACCATTGAGTTCAGACTTGTATTTAGCATCATTGGTAATACCTGCTTGGTTCGCTTCCTCAATCTCGGTTCCACCTACATATTCTTTTTCTGCCAGTTCATAGTAGTCAACGCTAGCTGGTGCAAAGGTTTCTGCAGGATATTCTACATTATCCTTTACATAGACATACTTAATGGTAAGGTCATCGCTATCGATTTTGCCATCTCTGCTTGCATCTACGAATGCAAATGCCTTATTCATATCATCGGTAATCTGTAACTTATATGGATCACCGTTTGAAGTACCATCCGCTTTAAGGGTTACCTTTGCTTTCGCAAGTGGAAGGGTTGCTTCGATAGTAAAGTCAACGATATCCCCAACTGCAACTGTGATATCATCCTCTCCGTCGATTTTCTTATCGATGGTTGCAGAAGCATCCTTCAAGGTCGCTGCATAATTGTACTTCACATAGTAACTTCCACTTGGACCATTCTTTTCTGGAACGATACTAACTACAAGTGGTGCATATGCTATATGTTCCTCATTCTCTCCAAGCGCAGCATAGATACCAAATGGAAGTTTATCATAGGATAAAATAAGTTTATCTACATCCGTTGTACCACCTGTCACCGCGGTTAGCTGCGATGTGATATTTCCAGTGTTACTCAGTAAATCCTTATAGAACTTTGCACGCTGACTTTCTGTTGTTGCAGCACCAAAAGAAAGTGGGTCATCATAGGCCGCTGAGGTATATTTCCCATTTGCTCTTTGGGCGGTCAGCCAAGCCTTTACCTCTGGAATCCATTCTACTTGATATTTTCCAACAGACACACCTTCTACCGTATGTTCTTCATAGGTCACTTTCGCAAGATTGTAGACACTAATCGAATCGCTCGCACTGTTCAATGCGATTTCAAGACTCGAATAACTTTCCTTCCTTACTGGATCGTCCGGATCGTACATTCCAACAACTCTTTTTCCGGTGGAAATCATTGCTTTTTCTTCATCCGAGAGTTGAATGTTGCTAAGATTGCCTGCATCGTAGTTTACATACTTTAGAATCTCAACATCCTTGGCTGCGCTTGGATAATCCTGATGATATACCTCTGCGATTTCGGCAACACCAACGACGCTTGCAGGAATCTCTACTTCGAAATAGTTGCCAGTAACGGATGCCATATCAACTGCATATGACCGTCCATCCAGCATAATCATAAGTCTCTTAGTTGGATCCGTTTCACCCCAATATCCTGTAATCTTTACATTACCATTGGTATAGGATTTTGCTGCCAGGTTACCAATCAGAGTTGAGAAGGTAATGTTGTCCAGCATGTTGCCTTGATTTGCTGTCTTCGCCAAACTTTGGAAGGCAAATCTGGTAACCTTCTGGCCTTCTGGAATAACATAGATACCAGCACAGGTATACCACTTTGTACTTTCACTCTGTGTAACAGAAAGCTTGTCCAACTCTCCTTTTTTATAGTAACCACAATTCAGAGAACCGTTGGTAACACCTGTATTTTTATAAATGGCGGAGCTTGTTGCTTCAATACTATTATTGATAGTTTCGCCTGCAACTTCACTTGAATAGGTTGGAGTATCCTTGAAGGTTGGATACTGCATAACACCATTCTCGTAGATAGGTGCACCAATCTGTACCAGCATGCTCTGCGTAGCATCTCCACCTGGGGTTCTTGCTGTGTGGTCCAGGGTCCAACGAATAACGTCACCACCTACTGTACCAAGATCCTGGAAAAGGGTTCCAGATACCCAACAGTTCATCTCCACGCAGGCCCCATATGGGGTAGTAAACTTATTGCTATAGGAACTCCATGCTGAGGAGTATGTTGTTGCTGATGGATAGGTAACATACTCAATCAAGCAATTCTTATATAGTTTTTGATCAGTGGTATTCCAACCGCCACCAACCCCATTCCAGTTAGTCGTGATAAGAGTTTTATCTGTTAATCCAGAGGAAATACCTGTTGAATAATACTTACCATTACTTCTAACCGTAAATGGAACACCTGGCTGTGTGCTAAAGTCTCCATTCACAATCTGGGTTGGTGTATAATCTGCAGGCTTTGACACAACCTTTGCCTGTAACTCAGCTGCTTCTACACGCACTGCGTTTGAAAATGTCATTGGAATCGCTGAAAACGCGCACAATGCCGCCATTGTCAGTGATAAAGCTTTTCTTGTTATTTTCCTCTCTCTAAGCATAATTTGATACCTCCGCATACTATGCTTCTTTTACATTACATGTATAGTACCAAAGTTCCTGTTACAAAATCGTTACAAAATTAAAAAGGGACAACTTTATGCGTTGTCCCTTGTATCCCTTAGTATTCTTTTGTGTTCCTATGCTTTTACGCTGTCTTGCACTACCTGTACTTCCTCTATATCTAAGTGAAGAAGTGAAGCAATTTCTTCGACAGTGTGTCCATCTGAAAGAAGTACTGAAATCATCTTAGTTCTTTCTTTTGACATTCCTTCTACCAGTCCTTCTGCCAGTCCTTCTGCCAGTCCTTTTTCTCTTGCTCCCGCCATTATCCGATCTGTCAAGCAAACAAATCCCTCATCGCCCACTTCGCTCACCTCCTCGCAAATCTGTGTTGATCCATCCGTTACATAATGCTCAATTACGTGAAGCATGATATATAATGCATCGCGTTCTTCTTTTGTTATTATAGCATCCGTATCCAGTTTTCCCAACCCGATTCGTCTTGTGTAGCATGATTTAGGTACAGTAGGCATATCATTTCATTCTTTGCCGACACATTATGGTTTTTCACACAATCCGTCGGCAAGGGAGTCCCCTCCTACTCTATTTGGAGAATATTGGTTGCACAATTGAAACGAACCATGCATTTTTACTCCAAAACGCAAAAATCATAGGTAAGGCGTGTAATAATGCTCACCCTTGCCTAAACTCGTTAGAAAAGCGCCGTTAGAACACCTGCAAGCGTGGTTCAGCTGCGCTGCATCATAGACGCTGCATCTTGCATCCGCAAGCATTTCCATTTTTTACCCCTTTTTTGAAAAAAGTTCAAAAAAAGTTTTCAAAAAAAGAGAGTAACCTTCGTTACTCTCTTTTCCACGGTTCTTTTGAAGTTTCATTACCAGCACTTTCCGCTGTAATTCCATGAAGAATCACTGTCAGCGCTATCCTCATAGCGCTCGCGGTTGGCTGCATGCTGATCCTGCTGATACAGCGCCTTTAACTGGTCATCCTTGGACTGGCAACCACCATCATTCTGGTCGTTGCCATCCCCACCAGATCCGCCATTTGGGTCCCCATCATTTCGGTTACCATCGCCATTGCCATCGTCCCCATCTCCATTGTTCTGGTTCTGATCCTGGTTCTGGTCTTGATTCTGATCATCCTGGCCTCCATTGTTGCCATCCTGATTCTTGTCATCATCGCCACCCTGGTTTTGATTCTGGTCCTGATTCTGATCTTGGTTTTGATCCTGATTCTGTCCCTGACCTTGGTTCTGGTCCTGATTTTGATCCTGACCTTGTCCCTGGCCCTGGTTCTGATCCTGATTCTGCTGCTGTTGCTGTTGTTGCTGTTGCTGTTGCTGCTGCTTTTGATCCCTTTGATCTTGCATATCACGCTCGATGCCGCACAAATCGTCATAAAGCTTTTGTGCATTGACATCGTGGCCTGTGCCATCTTCCTTGGCGCATCCCTTTTCCAAGAGATATGCCTTGACCTCTTCCACTGTCGCAAGGCGCTCGTCCATGACATCCAGTGGCCAGTCTTCCATGTTACCGTCTAAAATGTCATCCTTATTCAGGATGGCAAGGGACTTATTCACTCGAATATTGCACTCTCTTCCATCTATGAAGTAGCATTCCTCTGCCTTTTCATACTCATTGATTGCAATGGAGTAGTCATAGATGCGGTATGCATTGTTGCCCTTCTTAAAGTGAGACTGCACGTTGATTTCGTTCACTACGAGGGCGATACCTGCGGCAAATACAAGGATGGCCACAGCAATAATAAGATTCTTAAGCCTGCGGTGCATCTGCCTTCACCCCCTGTTTATTTTTCTTATGGTTACGACTCAGGCCAAAAGAGAGAATCTCCCAAGCCAAGAGAAGTACCAGTGGAATTGCCACATAATAGTAGGTATCATCATAGCCTTCCATGGTCTTTGAGATGGTACCGATGTTCTCCTGCTCCACACGGATGTCCTCTAGAATTCCATCCACCTGGTCCTCAGAAGTCATGTAGATATAATCGACCTTCATATCCTTGGCCAAAGCCTTTAGATTCTTTTCATCCATAACGGAAATGGCATCATTGTAGTGCTCATCATGAATGGTCACGGTCTCATCTGGATCATAATAAGACACAGGTGCCACCATCTTAGCGCCAGTTGTGGTACCATAGCCAAGCACTGCACCACCATCGATATAAGAAGCCAAATCATCATAGGACATAAGCTTCTCGTCGTTGGTAATTTCCCCGTCTGTCATGAAAAATACAATCTTCTGCGCGCCATCCAAATCCTCGCTTAAGTTCTTAAGCTTCTCTGCCATAACATCGTGTGGGGTATTTAAGCCCGTTCCATTGGCATAAAAGTATGGAAGTGGTGACATGGTCTCAATGATACTCTTACAGAAAGACGTATTGTCTGTGTATGGCGTCATCATTCTTGCATTATTGTCAAAAGAAATCACCGCATAATGCGCTCCTGGAAGTTCATCCATGATGTAGGATGCATCGGAAAGAATGGCCTCACGTCTGGTCACCCCATCGCCTCTTGCATCGTCAGCATACATACTGATGGTGTTATCTACCACGAAGAGGACATAGGTATTGGTCTCTACCTTTGAAGTCTCAAACTCTCCGTTTGGCGTCATAATTCTTAAATTGATTACAAATAATAATATCGCTATGAGAATCTGTCTGATATAGGATTTCACGTCTTTTCTTACAATGGCGATGATTCCTATACAAAAGATTGCCATGAGCCATATCGGAATAACTGGATTTATGATCATGTTCTTTTCCTAGATTCCTTATCTCTTAATGTATCTTCTTAGGCCATAGAAGGCGATCACTGCTACAAGAAGCAGCTTGAAGAACTTTGCAAAATCATCAATTTTGGTCACATATACATCCCCATCCATCAAGGTTCGCTGGGATGCATTGATACGATTCACAATAGCATCGATACTTCCAGACTCCTCCTCCAGGAAGAAAAGGCCGCCAGTGGATTCTACCGCTGCTTGCATCTCATCCTTGGCATAGGAGGTCATCTCCTCTGTACCAATACCGTAGACTACGATGTCTCTTGCTGTACACATATCTGCTGCTTCCTGCAATGTCACATAGCTCTGTCCGTATGGATCATTGTCTGTGGAAAAAATGATAAAGCGTGAGCGTTCCTCTTCTTCCTCGCTATAGGTAAAGTCAAACACCGTGGATGCCAGTCCATCAGCAATGAGGGAGCTACCTCTGTCTTCGGCACCGATTAAGGTTCCTGACTGCAGGTAGATGAGATCGTCATAGTCATCATAGGTATAATTGCTCTTAAGTCTTGTGCGAAGGGCTCGCTCCACATGATCCAACTCATCAATGACATACTCATAGTCATCGGTCAGTGGACATAAGATAACGGAGGAAGTATTGAAGATCACAAGACCGAAGCGGTCGCCTCTTAACTGCTCTACCGTATGCTTAAGTTCTGCGCAAAGGTTCATATTCAGGTCATCTACAGAAGTCGAGATATCGACACAAAGGATAATGTCTCGGCTTGACTGCTTTTCCATGTGGATCTGCTCTTTGTATGGCCGGGAAAGAAGAATTCCTGCGCAGACAAAAGCGATCAGTCCACAGGCTGCTACTCCAGCTACAATGATATTGTAGATTTGCATCTTTTTCTTGTAGTAAGGCAGCTTATTCAAATACTCTGTTGCCGACAGTTTACGACCGCCATCGTATTCGGTGGTGCGCTTATGATGGAGCGCAAGCACCACCACAAGGGCCGCTGTCACAGCAATGAGTGCATAGATTACGATTTGATATCTTACGTCCATTTACTAATTGCCCTCTTGGTTTTTTCAAAGGATTTTTTGCTATCCCATTTCTTTTTTGCCGCAAATTCTGGCGCATAATACTCCTGAATCAAGGCTTCTAGGGTTGGCATATTGAGGAAATGAATTTCCGTCAGGGTGTAGTTCTGCACATTGAGGCCAGTCATCTGATTCACAAAATCACGGATGGTGATACTCAGTGCCTGGGCAGCCTTTCGCTCATCCAAAAGCCCCATCTGAAGATCACGCTGAATCTCATCCACCTTGTGCATATAGTGGCCCTTTACCGTGATGGTATCCTGTGGCACAGTATTCACCTGCTGCACCTGCACTGGCTGTTTTACCACTGGCTGCGCAGCCCTTTTATTCTTCCAATATGGAATTAGATAAAGGAGAGACAAGATTGCAGCCCCAAGCAGTATTACCAGAAACGGCAATAGGGACAGGGGCAAATTCTCCTGTAAGGTTACGGTTGTATTCAAAACTAATTACCTCATTTCCGCTTTGTGCTTTTCCAACAGTGTGACAAGGTCACGCTCGATTTCCACACACTTATCAAAGGTGGACACAGCAATACCAAGACGCGCAAGCTTGTATTCATTCTCCTTCTCACGCTGCTCACGGTAGGCCGCTGCCTCTGCCGCCAGCTTCTTATCCTTGGTGATAAAATCTGGCAGATAGACACTGTCATCCAGACTATAGATGTCCTGTCCTTCGGTGTCCGCGTCAGATACATTCATAATCAGAATGTCATGGCGTATGAGAAGGCGCTTTAGGAGCACTTCATCCAGCTGTGAGATTCCCTCTGCATCTGTCACAATTACCATAATCATGCGACGATTAAAGTTCTTGGTAATGTAAGTCAATGTATCATTCAGATTGCTGTGGTTTTTTAGCGTTGTTGCACGGTCATAGCCAAGCAGGATGTTTTCCAGATTGGCCTTTCCTGTCTTAAATGGATGGTGGGCAATGGAGCTTTTTCCGCCATAAGTTGGAATTCCATAGGTGGCGCTCACATAGTCTCCGTTATCATCCACAAGATATGCAAGGGTTCCTGCAGCCATAATGGCAATACGCTCTTTTTCATCCGTATCGTTGGCATGTCCCAGCATACGCATATTGCTGTCCATCACAAGCATCAGGTTGTGACGGCGCTCGGCGATATACTCGCGCACCAGCATACGGCTACTTCTTGCGGTCGCCTTCCAGTCCACATCCTTTAGGTCGTCTCCCACGACATACTCTCTCAAGGAGTCAAAATTCATACTTTTTCCCTTGAAGATGGAGTTGTAAGAGCCGTCCAGAAGGCGCGAAGAAGCGGCCTTGGTGGAAATGGTTCTATATTGTGTAAGGCCCGATTGAATCAGGGCTACATACTTCATTCTCATGGTATCTTATTCGCTCCTATGGGGTCTTGATGGATCCAATGATGGCGTCAATTACAGTTTCTACAGAGATATTGTCTGCTGTCGCTGCAAAGTTGAGCATGATACGATGTCCAAGTACTGCATAGCGCATAGCCTTTACATCGTCTGGTGTTACATAGTTACGACCATTCAAAAGTGCAACCGCCTTAGCTGCCTGCATGAAGGCAATACATGCTCTGGTACTTGCGCCCATTTCTACATACTGCGCAAGCTCTGGTCCGATGTGGTTATATGGATTACGGGTTGCCTGTACAATGTCTACAATGTACTGCTTTACAGATGGATCCAAGTAGACACGCTTGCAAAGGCTCTGTACATACATAAGATCCTCGATGCTTGCCACCTGCTCCTTGAAAGAGAATACGTCCTCTTCCATACGTCTTAAGATTTCTACCTCACTATCGCGGTCTGGATAGGTAAGCTTGATTTTTACAAGGAAACGGTCAAGCTGTGCCTCTGACAATACATAGGTACCTTCCTGCTCGATTGGGTTCTGGGTTGCAATTACAACGAATACCTCTGGCATCTTATAGTTCTCGCCACCGATGGATACCTGGTGCTCAGCCATGGCCTCTAACATTGCAGACTGTGTCTTGGCACTGGAACGGTTAATTTCGTCGAGAAGTACGAAGTTGGCAAAAACTGGTCCAAGCTTGGTCTCGAATAAGTTCTCCTTCATGTTGTAGGTCTGGGTACCAATGATATCACTTGGTAAAAGGTCTGGTGTACACTGTACACGGGAGAAGCTTCCTCCTACAGACTCGGTAATGGTCTTGGCTGCGGTGGTCTTAGCAAGACCTGGTACAGACTCAAGAAGCACATGTCCATTGTTCATAAGTGCAACTAAGATAGCATAGCCAACAAAGCCCTGTCCTACAACCTTGCTTGCGTAATACTTCTGAATTGCGTTGGTGATACGAATACTTTTGTTCAGTTCGTCCTGTGTGATTTGATCCTTCATCATTTTTCCTTATATCCCTCTTCTTTCTATTGTTATTCTGGTTCATAACCTGTATTTACTTGCCATAAATCTGGCTCTGTCTCACCCCAGCGAAACAGATAGACCATATCGTCGTTGTACTCCTCCAGTGGCTCAAAGGACTTGATCATCTGAAGCATGTACTTCTCTCGCTCATCCTCTGGCTCCAGTGAGGCCGTCTGTTCCTTTAGGCTATCATACAATGCCTGTGGCTGCATAGTGGCTTCAAGGTTTAGGTTGTATAGCTTCTTGCTTAGCCCTGCCAGATAATACAATTCATAATTGCCAAGCAGTGCGGACTTTTTCCGCAAGCATTTTAAGATGACGCTTTGTCGTGAAATTGATGGTACCATCTCTTTTCCCCCTATTTCTTACTTGGAAGCTTGTTGAGCAGGCTTTGTGGTACGGCAAATCCAAAGATGATGCCAAATACAATGGCTGCTGCCACTTCAAAGGTGTTAATTCCACTGGATGAAAAAGCCGCGCTGTCTCCCGTAATCAGGTAGAATGCGGTGTAATAAATGCCTGCTCCTGGAACCAATGGGAAAATACCTGTCAAAAGGTATAGAGTCACTGGGCGCTTTCTGATTACCGCGAAGCTTCTTGCAAAAATCGTAAGAATGAGTGTCGCAATCAACGACGCAAACACATTGCCACGACCTGCACCATAGACAATGGCATAGTACACAATCCAGCCAATGGCTCCCGTGAGTCCACAGAGGAAAACCTCCTTCATTGGTGCCGAGTAGATAATAGCAAAAGAAACAATTGCAAGCATGCAGACAATAAATTGAATTACATAAGTCATAGTACAGCACCTCCGACGAATCCCTGGAAGATGAAAATGGAAAGTGCCACACCTGTCGCGATACAAAGGGCTGTCAGCAAGGCATCAATCAGATGAATACTTCCTGACAGATAGTCTCCGTTGTTGAAATCACGAATGGATGTGGTCAGTGCCATTCCTGGTACCAGAATCATAATGGCTCCGATGACAATCTTATCCTGTTGCAGCGGAAGTCCTGTCATACATACAAGCAAGCTGCATATGGTGACAAAGGCACTGGCAAAGGCGTTGCTCACAATCTTAGACCACTTCTTCTTGGCAAAAAGGATCAGAAGCATCTGCTCAAAAAAGCCGATGGCAAGTGCTGCTAGAGCATCAATCACATGTCCGCCAAACATATAGCAGAAGGTAGCACTACCAACTGCACAGGCCAAAATGCGAAGCCAGTTCTTATATTGTGGAATACTCCTGCACTCCTCCAGACGCTCCCAGGCGTCAATAAGAGAACAATCCTTATTACAGATATCTCTGGCCAACTGATTGAGGGCTGCAATTCTCCCCAAATGTACTGGGGCAAGCGGTACATGACGCACCATGCTACATCCATCCTCTTTTCCCTCGTTAGCGCTGGCAAAGATACCATTGGAAAGAACATAGACATCGAACTGCTCGATTTCGTATGCCTCTAATATATGAATAACCGTATCCTC
>JAZQQA010000159.1:0-3901 GCA_045628825.1 Agathobacter sp. | reverse complement strand
GTCTTTTGATTTGCGCCGTGGTATCGGAGGTGCCATTTGACCTTATGTATGGTGGTATGCCATTTTATCCATTCCACCAGAATGTCATTTGGACCTTTATCATAGCCCTTCTTATTATCATTGCAATCGAGAAGGTGAAGGCAAAGGGCAAGCTTTGGCTTACCATTTTGGTCAGCGTGGGACTATCCCTATTGGGCTTGATCGTGGGTTACTTAACCATGGTGGATTACTATGGCGTGGGCGTACTTACCGTGTTGGTGTTCTACTTCCTTCGTTATCGCAAGTGGTGGTGCTATGTAGGACAGGCCGTGATTTTGTATTATCTCTACTATGAGGTGATTGGCGGATATTATTACAATATTGTTCTCTTTGGACATAATTTTGAGGTGGTGCAGGATGCCTTGGCAGTTTTGGCATTGATTCCGATTTGGCTGTATTCCGGCAAGCAGGGCTACCACAAGAAGTGGTTCCAGTATTTCTGCTATGCATTTTACCCAGGACATATTATTGTACTTTACATTGTGTGGCAGCTGTTGCTTCGCATGTAGAAATAATAGAAACACAAAAGAAAGAGAGAAACTAGGATGGAAAATATTTTCGGAGAAAAGAAACTGGGCTTTGGTCTTATGAGACTTCCAATGCTCGGAAACGGGGACGTGGATATTGAGACATTAAAGACCATGGTCGACTATTTCATGGAGCAGGGCTTTACCTATTTTGATACCGCCTGGATGTATTGCGGCTTCAAGAGTGAGGATGCAGTAAAGCCAGCCATTGTGGATCGCTATCCAAGAGACAGCTTTACCATTACTACAAAGCTTCATTGTGGCTTCTTCAACACAGAAGAGGGCATGGACGAAATCTTCAACAAGCAGTTGGAGAAAACCGGGGTCGAATACTTTGATTATTACCTCTTACATGATCTGGGGGAAGATCATTATAAGAAGTATGAAAGACTTCATAGCTTTGAGTGGATTGCAAAGAAAAAGGAAGCTGGTCTCATTAAGCATATGGGATTTTCTTATCATGACAATGCAGAACTTTTGGACCGTATTTTAACCGAGCATCCAGAGATGGAGTTCGTGCAGCTGCAGTTAAACTACCTGGATTGGGACAGCATTGCCATCCAGTCTCGCGCCTGCTATGAGGTCTGCGTAAAGCATAATAAGCCAGTGATTGTTATGGAGCCAGTGAAGGGCGGAACTCTCGCCAAGGTTCCAGCAGAGGCAGAAAAGATGTTTAAGGACCAGGATGCATCGATGTCAATCCCATCTTGGGCAATCCGTTTTGCTGCAAGTCAGCCAAATGTTAAGATGGTTCTTTCTGGTATGGGAACCATGGAGATGATGGAAGACAACACAAGCTACATGAAGGAGTTTGCTCCACTTACGGAAGAGGAGATGCAGCTTTGCCACAAGGCAGCAGATATCATTAACGCAAGCATTGCCATTCCATGTACGGGCTGCTCTTACTGTACCGATGGATGTCCTGTTAAGATTCCAATTCCAAAGTACTTCTCACTTTACAATGCAGAGATGCAGGAAGTCAAGGAAAAGGGATGGACTTCACAGGGAGAATATTACGATCGTATCACTATGACCGCTGCGCCTGCAGGGGCTTGTATCAAGTGTGGTCGTTGCGAGGCAATCTGTCCACAGCACCTTAAGATTCGTGATAGCCTACAGCTGGTTGCAAAGCAGTTTGGAAAGTAAAAATCGCTATTTGTTTAGGTAAGCATGAAAAAGGCTCCGAGAATTCTCGGAGCCTTTTTATTATACCCTTTGTTTACTTGTGTCTGCGTAATAGGTGGTGATGTGCTTGTGTACACCATTTACGGATTCATATACACGCATTTCACAGTTCTTTGGCTTTGGTCGCCAGATAACACCGCTTTTACGGTCTGCCAGATAGCCGCTTAAAGGACGAATGATGCCACCATGACAGGTGACAAGCACATTCTCGTAATCCTTTTGCTCCAATTCGCGCAGAAAATCGTGGGAGCGGTCAATCATAGACTGCAGGGTCTCAACGGTCTTTGGCGCTGGAAAGAACTCAGGGTACATCCAGTACACCGTCATCCAAGGACCAAGACCACCATATGGCTTGCCTTCGTATTTGCCAAAGCCTGCCTCGATGATACGCTCATCAATGATGACCTCTTCCTCTGGCACGTTGCCGACGATCGTTGCGGTCTTTATTGCACGGCAGAGCGGACTAGAGTATACGGCATCAAATTTGATATCGCCTATCATCTCACGCACCTTGTGTGCCTGAGCGATACCGGTCTCATTCAGAGGTTCGTCCATACGGCCCTGCATTAGCTGTTGTTTATTCAAATTGGTTTGTCCATGTCTTGTAATCCAAATCTTCATGGCACTAGCATATCGGATAGAAGCGGTTTTCGCAACCATTACATTGCATGAAAAAATATGGTACAATACGGGTAATTTCGTAGAACATTTTGAATGGGGGATTCTGATGGAAAGCTTTTTTCTTGCGTGCTCCGTGGTAGCACCACTTCTTGTCTATATGGTAATTGGCGGTTTCGTTCGAAGGCTTGGCATCATGTCTGTGGATAATTTTAAGGCCTGCAACGTGTTGGTGTTCAAATGCTTTTTGCCAATCATGCTCTTTTTTGACATTTTGAATGCGGATATTTCAGCGGTCATTCAGCCAAAGATGTATGTCTTTGCAGTAGCTGCGATTCTATGTATTTTCCTTATTACCTATTTTTTATTTGGAAAACTGATTGATGACAACGCGGATGCATCATCCATGATTCAGGGCGTGTTCCGAAGCAACTTTGTCTTGTATGGCAGCATTGTGGCAGCCAACTTAAGCGGAGATGAGGGAAGAGCGCTTGCAGCTAGTATGAGTGCTATCGTGGTTCCAATCTTTAATATTCTTGCAGTTATCTTGTTTGAACTAAAGCGTGGAGGAGAGGTGAAGCTTGGAAAACTGATCCTTAATATCTTTAAGAATCCTTTGGTGGATGCGGCCATTCTTGGTATCCTGGCTTCACTCGTTCATTTACAGCTACCGACCATCATTGGTACGCCATTGCAGACCCTTGGCAAGATTGCAACGCCACTTGCCCTTGTGGCCCTTGGTGGAATGCTTTCTTTTTCAAGTATTAAGAGCCATCGAAAGCTTCTTGTAATTGCAACAATCGGAAGACTGGTGCTTGTCCCAGCGCTGGGGGTAACGGCAGCCATTTTGCTTGGTTTCCGCGGCATGCAGCTGGTTGTGATTCTTGCAATTTTTGGAACCCCAACGGCAGTATCTTCCGCGCCGATGGCACAGGTCATGGGAGGAAACGGAGCCCTTTCCAGTGAGATTGTGGCAAGTACTTCAGTCTTTTCAATTTTGACCATGTTCCTTTGGATTTTTGGCCTTTCTAGCCTGGGTCTCTTTTGAGATTGCAAGGAAACGCAGTATTTCTAAAATTTTTGTTAATTCCTTAACGAAAATTTCGGAAACCTATTGATTTATACATAAATAATTTGTATAATCCCAAATAGAAAGTGGGGTAGATTTGACACTTTTCAAAAATTAACGCGTTACTAATAATTTTTTATAAGAAATGAGGTAGAAAAATGGCAAATGTTGATTTAAGCAAGTACGGCATTACCGGAGCAACTGAGATCGTCTACAATCCTTCTTACGAGATGTTATTCGAGGAAGAGACAAAGGCTGGTCTTGAGGGATTTGAGGTAGGACAGAACACAGAGCTTGACACTGTTAACGTAATGACAGGTGAGTTCACAGAACGATCTCCTAAGGATAAGTACATCGTAATGGATGAGAACTCTAAGGACACTGTATGGTGGAATTCTCCAGAGTATCCTAACGACAATCACCCAATGACAGAAGAGACTTGGGCAGTTGTTAAGGATCTTGC
>JAZQQA010000158.1:0-15948 GCA_045628825.1 Agathobacter sp. | reverse complement strand
TAGTTGTTCTAGGTGGTGATGGAACCATGAACGAAGTTATTAATGGAATTACAGACTTTGAAAAGCTACGTTTTGGTATGATTCCTACAGGCTCTGGCAATGATTTTGGGCGTGGACATGGCTTTTCAAAAGACCCATTAGTGAATTTGGATCGGATTATTTCTCATTATGAAAAGGGGAAAGAATGCTTCCGACGAGTTGATCTCGGAAAGGTTTCATGGAATTTGAGCGATAAAGCCAGATATTTTGGTATATCTTCTGGATTTGGTATGGATGCCATGGTATGCGAAGAAGTCGAAGTATCTAAGCTCAAGAAGATTTTGAACACCTTGCATATTGGAAAACTTACATATGGTCTTGTTACCGTATACACTTTGTTTTCTATGAAGACAACAAGTGCTGATGTAACTTTTGAGTATGATAAGGATAATATTCCAATGTCTTATGTCCCTCCAAAAAAGCTTCATATGGATAAACTAATATTTTCCGCAGCAATGAATCTTAGAGCAGAAGGTGGTGGGGTGCCAATGGCGCCTGCTCAGGTTGGGACTAGTAATAATTTGATGCTGTGTTCAGCTTATGGAATTCCAAAATGGCGTACTTTTTTCTGTCTTCCGATTTTGATGGCAGCAAAACATGAGAAATTAAAGGGATTTGATTTGTATAGCTTTGATAAAGCACATATTCGATTAACAGACCCAATGTCACTTCATTGTGACGGAGAATGTCTTGGACCAGCATCGAGTATTGAATACTCTTGCGAAAAGAATATTCTAAAAATATTGAACTAGTTAATAAAAACAGGAGCATTTGCTCCTGTTTTTTTGTGGTTATTATTATCTATTGTTGCCTTATTTCTATTCACTAGTAAAAATGATATCTTTTTCAAATCCTGAAGAAAAATGTAATTGACCGTCTTTGGTTATAAAAATTGCTTCAATTCCATCTAGGGACTCCACAAGTTCCATCCCTTTTTCCAAACCACAAATAAAACATATGGTGCTTAGCGCATCTCCATTGCAGGAAGATTGGCTAATGATGGTAACAGAAGACATGTCATTTTCTACTGGATATCCAGTCTCTAAATCCAGTATATGATGATATATCTTGTCATTCCAAATGAAATATCTTTCATAATTCCCAGAAGTTACAACAGAACCATCTGGTATTGCTACGCCACCAATGACTCCCCCTGATTGAGAAAAAGGATCTGTAATACCAATTTGGTATGGTTTACCAGATATTTTGGGGCCAACTGTTAAGATATTACCACCCAAGTTGATAATACCCGACTGAATACCATTGTCATTTAGGAATATCCGCATCTGATCCGCGATATATCCCTTTGCGATTGCACCAAGATCCAATTGTACATTTGGATTTAAAAGGAAAACAGTCTGATTCCATTCATCAATTAAGAGACTATGGTCATCATAAAATGCAGCAAGAATCTCGTCGATTTCTTCCTGTTTCAGTATCATATCAGAACTTCCTTGGTGGTCATTTCCTAATTGATTTGCAATTTCAGAAATATTCCATTTTGAAGAGAGTGCCCCACAGCAGATACTAAAGGTTCCATTACTCATAGCTTCAAATGCCATCCCTTGTTGAATGAGTGCAATTGTCTCTGCATCTACCGATACGGCTTGTTTTCCGGCGTTTTGATTAATCAATGCAATGTCGCTATTATCCTTTGACGCAGAAAATAATTCCTCATAATGAGCAGCCATAGAAAAGCATTCATCTACAAGAGCAGTATCCTTCGTTCCATATAAGGTTATTGTAATTACGGTGTCAAAATAGAAGTCTGTTTTCGATACTTTATCCTCATTTTGCAGATTGGTTCCACACCCATACTGCGTAAGCAAAAGAATGCTTATGAGAAGCAACAGAATACATTTCTTTTTATATTGTAAAATTTGTTTTTTCATAGAAAACATTTTACCATATTCTTTGTATTTTTCCTAGAAATATGCTATTGTAAAAAGGATTGTATGTATATATTTTAACGAAGTTATGAATGGATGAAAAAGTATGAGAATCGTAATTAAAATTGGATCGTCTTCCTTGACGCATAAGGAAACGGGAAACATTGATTTATATAAGATGGAGCATCTTGTTCGTGCATTAAGTGATCTAAGTAACAGGGGCAATGATGTATGTCTTGTAAGTTCTGGAGCAATTGCTGTAGGAAAAAGTGCCATGGGGCTTGAAAAAAAGCCTACTGAAATTGCTGCAAAGCAGGCGTGTGCCGCCATTGGTCAGGCAAAGCTTATGATGACCTATGAAAAATTGTTCTCAGAATACAATCATACAACGGCTCAAGTTCTTATGACAAAATATACCGTCATCAATCCAGTTTCCCAGGAAAATGCGGAAAATGCCTTTGATGAGTTATTCAAGATGGGCGTCATTCCTGTTGTAAATGAGAATGATACGGTTAGCACCGATGAAATTCAGTTTGGTGATAACGATACTTTGTCGGCGATTGTAGCTCATTTGGTGCATGCAGACCTATTAATATTGCTTTCTGATATTGATGGACTTTATACCGATGATCCTCATAACAATCCAGATGCAAAGCTAATTCCACATGTATATGAATTGGATGATAAAATTCTTGATATGGCAAAGGGTTCAACGGGAAGTAATGTAGGAACTGGTGGAATGGCAACAAAGCTTACTGCCGCTCGCATTGCAACAGAATCTGGATGCGATATGATTATTGCTAACGCGAAGGATATGAATATCATTCATGATATCTTTGAAAATTCTTATGTTGGAACCAGATTCCATGCCCATAAGAATCCTTCCTTTGCACTAAAAGATTTTTTGATGGAGATACAATAATGACAGACGAAAAAATTGCAAGAATTAACGAGTTATACCGCAAATCAAAAGCAGAAGGATTGACGGAAGCAGAGAAAACTGAACAGGCTTTGCTCCGCAAGGAATTTATTGCCAGTGTGCGTGGCAGCCTTCAAGCACAGCTTAATAACATTGATATGGTAAATGCGGATGGAACTGTTGAGAATTTAGGAGAGAAATATGGAAGTCAAAACCAAGGTTCGTAAAGAAATGAAAGAACAGCGTCTTGCTATGGAGGCTGATGATTCTGCCGGGCGATCGGAACTGATTTGCGATACAATCATTTCTTCTAATCTTTATGAGAATGCACATATGATTCTTTTATATGCATCCTCAAGAAACGAAGTGGATTTAAAGAAAATCCTACTTCACGCCTTAGCAACAGGAAAGAAAGTCTTTTTCCCAAAGGTACATGGGGATACTATGGACTTTTATATGGTTCATAAAGAGAGTGACCTATCTCCTGGAGCTTTTGGTATTCATGAGCCAAATGTTGATACCATTTCGATTCGTGATTATATTATGGAATCAATTAGCAGTGGAGAGATCACGGATTTAGAAGAATTGGCAATCCCAATATTTACACCTGGCGTGGCATTTAGTGAAGACGGTAACCGTATTGGATATGGAAGAGGTTACTATGACAGCTTCTTATTCCAAATGGAGGAATGGATTTCTATGTTGCCAGTTGGAAGTGATCAGGTATTTCTTCACTTTGTACCAATTGGAGTATGCTATGAATTCCAGATAGTTGAAAATGTTGCCTTTGAAAAAAAGGATTATCGTATGAAATATATCGTTACAGAACAAAGAGAGGTATTGTGCGATGAATGATTTGGAACTTTTGTG
Organism: Agathobacter sp.; assembly: GCA_045628825.1. Lineage (GTDB taxonomy): Bacteria > Bacillota > Clostridia > Lachnospirales > Lachnospiraceae > Roseburia. Next base: position 12,231 of record JAZQQA010000158.1, on the reverse strand, counting down.
TAAACAAGCACATGATGCACGAATTGAAATTGGTAACTTAGATTCAGAAAAAAAGAATCAAGTGTTAAAGGATGCAGCCCATGCATTGGTGGCACATACAGATGAAATCATTGCCGCCAATATTATTGACGTTGCAACAGGAATAGAAAATCATATGCCAGATGGTCTCGTTGATCGTTTGCGCCTTGATTCCACCCGTATTCAGGCAATGGCAGATGGAATTCTTGAAGTAGTTGCACTTGCTGATCCGATTGGTGAAATCATGTCAATGACAAAGCGTCCAAATGATCTTATTATTGGGAAAAGACGTGTCCCACTTGGTGTTGTTGGAATGATTTATGAGGCAAGACCAAATGTAACCGCAGATGCATTTGCTTTATGCTTCAAAACAGGGAACTGTGTGGTATTAAAGGGCGGCAAGGATGCAATTCATTCTAATATTGCAATTGTCAAAGCATTAAAGACAGCACTTGAAAAGAATGGTGTTAATACGAGTGCTTTGAATTTAATTGAAGCTACAGATCGCGAAACAACAACACAATTTATGCAAATGAAGCAATATGTGGATGTTCTGATTCCTAGAGGCGGCGCTGGACTTATTCGAAGTGTTGTTGAAAACGCAACGATACCAGTCATTGAGACCGGTACAGGAAATTGTCATGTTTATGTTGATGAATTCGCAGATTTGGATATGGCAGTTTCCATTATTTTTAATGCCAAAACACAACGTATTGGTGTATGCAATTCTTGTGAATCTATTGTTGTGCATGAAAAGGTTATGGATGAGCTACTTCCAAAGCTTTATGATGCTTTAAAGGAAAAACATGTGGAAATGCGTGGAGATGAAAATACCCTTTCGATTTTATCCGGAAAAGACCTCGTAAAGGCTGCAACAGAAGAAGACTGGGGAAAGGAATATTTGGATTATATATTGTCCATCAAGACCGTTGCATCTGTAGAAGAGGCAATCGCGCATATTAATACCTACACCACACATCATTCCGAAGCTATTATTACAAAGGAATACGATGTTGCAATGAAATTCTTAGAGCAGATTGATTCTGCTTGTGTCTATGTCAATGCATCGACTCGTTTTTCAGATGGAAATGAGTTTGGCTTTGGCGCAGAAATCGGCATTAGTACACAAAAGCTTCACGCACGTGGACCAATGGGATTGGAAGCATTGACTAGCTATAAATATATCATTTTCGGAAATGGTCAAGTAAGAGGATAACAAATCATTTATGAGAGATTTTGAACAAATTGGGGTTTCAGGAGAAGAAGAATTAAAGAATCAATTTGCCTATATGGAAAAGGCAAAGAAGTATGTAGCAGAGCGCGAAGCAGCACTTGGACGTAAGCTTACCTATTGCGTACATACTTTTGGTTGCCAGATGAATGCAAGAGATTCCGAGAAATTGGAAGGTATCTTGGAAGAAATCGGTTATGTTGAGGGTGTAGACGAACACTCTGATTTTGTAATTTACAATACCTGTACCGTTCGTGAAAATGCGAATAATAAGGTATATGGACGTCTTGGATATCTTGGCAATTATAAGAAAAAGAATCCAGAGATGAAGATTGCGCTCTGTGGATGCATGATGCAAGAAGCGGTTGTTGTAGAAAAAATCAAACAGAGCTATCGTTGCGTAGATTTAATTTTTGGTACACACAACATTTATAAGTTTGCAGAATTGTTATGTGCAATGTTTGAAAATGATAGCAAGCATATGATAATTGATATTTGGAAGGATACCGATAAAATCGTAGAGGACCTTCCAATTAAGAGAAAATTCTCATTTAAATCAGGCGTAAACATTATGTTTGGTTGCAATAATTTCTGCAGCTATTGTATTGTTCCGTACGTTAGAGGCCGTGAAAGAAGCCGTGAACCAAAGGATATTATTCGTGAAATTGAAGGGCTTGTTGCTGATGGTGTTGTTGAAATCATGCTTCTTGGCCAAAATGTAAATTCCTATGGAAAAAATTTGGAGCATCCAATTAGTTTTGCAGAACTTCTACGCGAAATCAATAAAATTGAAGGCCTAAAGCGTATTCGTTTTATGACGAGTCATCCAAAGGATTTATCCGACGAACTCATTTATGCGATTCGTGATAGTGATAAGGTATGTAAGCATATGCATTTGCCACTTCAGGCAGGAAGCTCACGTATTCTTAAAATTATGAACCGTCATTATGATATGGACCATTACATGGAGTTAGTAAGAAAGCTTCGTAAGGAGATTCCTGATATAGCAATAACAACGGATTTGATAGTCGGTTTCCCAGGAGAAACGGAGGAAGACTTTGAAGGAACCATGAAAGCGGTAGAGGAGGTGCGTTATGATAGCGCGTTTACCTTTATTTATTCCAAGAGAACTGGAACTCCTGCCGCCACCATGGAAGATCAAGTGGATGAAGCCGTTGTAAAAGAGCGATTTGATCGTCTTCTTGCTCGTATTCAGGAAATTTCAACGGAAAAAGCAATGCAGCTTACTGGTAAAACAGTACCTGTCTTAATTGAAGAAATGAATGAACAGGATGCAAGTCTTGTTACAGGTCGCTTGGATAACAATGCAGTTGTACATCTTCCTGGAACCAAAGATATGATTGGCAATTTGTATCAGGTGCGTTTGAATGAATGCAAAGGCTTCTATTACTTAGGCGAAGTAGTGAAATCATAATCGAAACTTAGAAAGAGGTATTTTGTGTATTCTTATTTTCATGGGGAATTAGTAGAAATTAATTTGGATCATATCGTCATTGATGTAGGCGGAATTGGGTATATGATATTTATGTCTGCCATAGATTTGGATTTACTTCCAATGGTAGGAAGTGATATCAAGGTGTATACCTATCTTTATTTGAGAGAAGAACAGATGGTATTATATGGATTCTCCAATAAAGATGATATTGAAATGTTTAAACTATTGCTTGGTATTACTGGAATCGGTCCTAAGGCCGCAATGGCAATTTTATCTACTATGACAAGCGACGACTTACGATTTGCTGTTCTATCAGGAGACGCTAAGGCCATTTCAAAGGCACCTGGAGTTGGCGGTAAAACAGCACAACGTGTGGTACTTGAACTAAAAGATAAGATTTCCCTAGAAGATGCTTTTGAGAAGAAGTCAAGTCATACTTTAGAGCGTGAAATATCTGCTGAAAGTGGAGCAAAAAATGAAGCTGTTATGGCTCTTACAGCACTTGGATATTCTTCATCCGAAAGCTTAAAGGCGGTTTCACATGTTGAAATCACAGCGGATATGACAGTGGAAGATATATTAAAAGAAGCCTTAAAGAGTATGGCATTGTTTTAAGGAGACCTAAATGGAAGGAAGACGCGTAATTTCAACTCAGATTACGGAAGAAGATAAAAGAATAGAATCCGGCCTTCGTCCAATGTCCCTTTCTGAGTATGTTGGACAAGAAAAAATCAAGGACAACATCAAAATCTATATTGACGCTGCAAAAGCACGTAATGAATCCTTAGATCACGTATTATTTTACGGGCCTCCTGGCCTTGGAAAAACCACACTTGCGCAAATTATTGCAGAAGAGATGGGAACACGTATTAAGATTACTTCTGGGCCAGCTATTGCAAAGCCTGGCGAAATGGCGGCAATACTTACCACATTATCCGATGGAGATGTCCTCTTTGTTGATGAGATTCATCGTTTAAATCGACAGGTGGAAGAAGTGCTATATCCAGCCATGGAAGACTATGCCATCGATATATTGCTTGGCAAAGGCGAAAGCATGAAGAGTATTCGATATAACCTTCCAAAATTTACTTTGGTAGGTGCTACAACGCGAGCAGGTATGTTATCAGCACCACTTCGTGATCGTTTTGGTGTTGTATGTCACATGGAATACTACACAGTGGAAGAATTAAAAACCATTATTCTTCATTCTGCGAAACGTCTTGGTGTTGAAATCGATGAGCAAGGCGCTTATGAAATGGCAAGACGTTCTAGAGGAACGCCTCGACTTGCCAATCGTTTGTTGAAACGAGTTCGTGATTTTGCTGAAGTCAAATATGATGGTAGAATTACCTATGAGGTTGCATGCTTCGCGTTGGATTTGCTTGAGGTTGATACCTATGGCCTTGATCAAAATGATAGAAATATCCTATTAACCATTATTGAGAAATTCGGCGGTGGCCCTGTAGGACTTGACACACTTGCGGCTTCCATTGGCGAAGATGCAGGCACAATTGAAGATGTATATGAACCTTATCTGGTGAAAAACAATTTCATTAATCGTACACCAAAGGGACGCGTCGCTACTGATTTTGCCTTCACTCATTTTGGTATTCCAAAACAATAACATCTTGCGGATATGCCCCTTACGTGCTACTATATATAGTATAAAATGGATTTGTTTCATTGGAGGATATTATGTCTGCGAAGACGAGTACGGAAGTTGTAATTGATGGAAAAGTATATACTTTAAGCGGTTATGAGGGTACCGATTATCTTCAGAGAATCGCTGCCTATATCAATGAGAAAATTGCAGAGTATGAGGCAATTGATGAATATAGACATCTGCCTTTAAATATGAAGTCTACTTTGATTCAGATTAATATTGCAGATGATTTGTTCAAAGCAAAGTCTTTGATTGAAAAGTTAGAAAGAGATCTTGAATTAAAGGACAAAGAAATTTATGATTTGAAGCATGATTTGATTGCAGAGCAGATTAAGCGTGAAAATGCAGAAGAAGCTATGAAGCAGTTAGAGACAGAGAATCGTGAATTGCTTTTAAATAAGGCAAGACTTGAAGCCACCTTGGAAGATTCCCTTTTAGATGGAATGGGAAGAAGTGGACATCCATCTGACAAGAAGTAAGAAAAAGGCAAAGGACAGAAGCAGTACATGTTTTTGTCCTTTCTTTTTATTTGTAATATGTGGAAAGCGAGAATATATGAATCCTAATTTCGAAATCTTAGCTCCAGCTGGAAATCTAGATATCTTTAAAGCTGTTATTGATGCCGGTGCTGACGCGGTATACATTGGCGGTTCTAAATTTGGAGCAAGAGCTTATGCCAATAATTTTACAGAAGATGAGGTCTTAGAAGCCCTTCATTATGCCCATTTAAGAGGGAAACAGGTCTATATGACCGTAAATACGCTCTTTAAAAATCATGAAATTAAAGAACTATATGACTATTTACTTCCTTATTACGAAAATGGTTTGGACGCTGTCATTGTACAAGATTTGGGTGCAATCAAAATGATACATGAATTATTTCCTGCACTTCCAATACATACAAGCACACAGTTAACTATAACAGGGATCGATGGTGCGAATCTAATGAAGGCTTACGGTGTTACCCGCATTGTTATGGCAAGGGAAGTATCTTTGGCTGAAATGAAGAAAATTCATGAAGAGACAGGGCTTGAATTAGAAGCGTTTATTCATGGTGCTTTATGCTATTCTTATTCTGGACAATGCCTATTTAGTAGCCTTTTGGGAGGTCGTAGTGGAAATCGTGGACGCTGTGCACAGCCTTGTAGACTTCCATATGCGGTGAAGGATGCGACTGGAAAATGTGTAAAAGATGAATCTTATATCTTAAGTCTCAAGGATTTTTGTGGCTTAAAATCACTAAAAGAATTTCAAGATGCAGGAGTATTTTCCCTTAAAATTGAAGGCCGTATGAAGCAGGCTGGATATGCAGCAAGCGTTGTAGCGATGTATCGCAAATATGCTGATTTACTTTTTGAAAATCCAGAAGCTTTTTCTATCTCTGAAACTGATTACGATAGAATGATATCTTATGGCAATCGTTGCGGTTTTACCGATACTTTCCTGCATACGCATAATGGAAGTGATATGGTTACTTATGAAAAGCCATCCTTTTTTTCTGAAATTGATTCCTATCATGGTGGAAAGACATATATTCCAGTATCAGGCGTTTTTGTTGCTGGATGTGAAATTCCAACCAGCTTAACCATTACGCATAAGGACTTAGAAGAACCTATCTATGTCGAAGGGCCTGTCGCAAGTCCGGCATTAAAGCAGCCAATCACAGAACAAGACTTAAAGGAGCGATTACAAAAAACTCACGATACAGCCTTTGTATTTGATGATTTACAGATTTTTATCGAAGACAATCTATTTTTACCAAATGGTGTCATCAATCAAATACGGCGTGATGCAATCCTAGCCCTCGAAAATGCTTTGCTTTTGAAATATCAAAGATCTGTTTCAGAGGCAAGCCTTATTCCTGTTTCCTATAATGAACAAGAAAATCCTATGAATGGAAATTCTATTACAGTTGAAACCAAGGAACAGCTTGCCGTTGCTCTTTCTATGGAGTGGTGTAACGCCATTGGCCTTTCAACGGATGCTTACAATGGTTATGATGCTTGCAAAAACGAAATCAAAGAAGATAGTGATAAAATTAAGGCAACAGGGAAAAAGGCAATCCTTATTTTTCCATCTATTTTCCGAGAAGAAACTAGGCAAGCCTTTCTTCGTATACTTCCAGCAATCCAAGATGCAAAATTCCATGGTGTTTTGGTGAAAAATTTAGAGAGCCTAGCCTTCTGTAAAGAGTATCTTTCTGACCTTGCGATTGTCATTGATCACAATTTATATACCTATAATAATCTTGCAAAAGAAGCAATGATTGCCTTTGGAATAGTAGGAGATACCATTCCCTTGGAACTTAATCAAAAGGAAATTGCAGGAAGAGATAACACAAATTCGGTTATGATGCTATATGGCTATTATCCACTTATGACAACCGCTAATTGTGTGTGCAAAAATAGTAAGGGATGTAAAAAATGTCCTGAGACTTTATATTTAATTGATCGTTATCACAAGGCATTTCCTGTACGTAATTGCTGCAATTCTTGTTATAATGTTATTTATAATTCACTTCCAACAATGTTGTTAAATAAACTGGAAGCAATAAAAAAAGCAAATGTTAGAAACTATCGATTCCATTTCACGGTGGAATCAAAAGAAAAGACAGAAGAAATTCTGTCTTATGTGACTGCGGTATTGGAAGGCAAAAGAATTGATGTCTCTTCGAATGAACAGAATTCCTTTACAAACGGTCATTTTACTAGAGGAGTAGAGTAGTTTATGAGTCATCTGACGGTAGAAACCTCAAAATACATACTGATTTCACTCATGGTAATCTATGCGGTATTATGCTACCTTTCATTACCTGTGCGCAAAAATCAAATAGCAGGAAAAGCGATCTACAATTTGGAAAGAATTGTTATGTTCCTGTTCCATTTTGATGCATTTTGGGTTCTCTATTTGACATCACAGAATTTGGAAATGATTGTATTTTACATTTCGCAGGTCATTGTTTTTGCTATCGTAATTGCAATCTACAAGCTCTATTTTAGAAGTGCATCTGATCAGTTACTGAATAATATGATTATGCTCCTAATGCTTAGTATGATTATGCTAAGTCGCTTATCATATGGAAAAGCTATGCGTCAGTTTGTCATTGTACTAGCAGGAATTACGATTTCCTTACTGATTCCGCTTGTATTAAAGGAAAAGTCAAGATTCCGTAATCTGCCTTATTTATACGCAGGAGTGGGCATTTTTACGCTGTTATTGGTAGCAATTCTAGGTTCATCTATAGGTTTTGGCGCAAAATTATCTCTTTCCATCTTTGGAATTTCTTTACAACCATCAGAATTTGTAAAGATTTTATTTGTATTCTTTATTGCGTCCATGTTAAGAAATCGAAATGACTTCAAATGGTTACTATTTTGTAGTGCAATTTCAGCTGTATTTGTACTGATTTTGGTTGCAACCAAGGATTTAGGTGGCGCACTTTTATATTTTGTTACCTTCCTTGCTATGATTTATATTTCTACCGGTAAAATCTATTATTTTGCTTCTGGAATACTCATGATGATTTTATCAAGTGTTCTAGGCTACCGTATGTTTTCTCATGTACAGACAAGAGTAATTGCATGGAAGGATCCCCTTGCATATGCAGAAAAAGAAGCCTATCAAATTTGTCAGTCACTTTTTGCGATCGGCACCGGTGGTTGGTGGGGACTTGGATTAAATCAAGGCGTGCCAGATAAGATACCTGTTGTATCAAAGGATTTTATTTTTGCCGCTATTTCGGAAGAATTAGGCGGATTATTTGCAATATGTGTCATTTTAATCTGCTTAAATTGCATTATTTATTTCTTCCTCATTTCTATGCGCATGAAGGATCGCTTTTATAAGCTTGTGGCGGCTGGACTAGGTACTTTATATGCTACCCAGGTTCTTCTTACCATTGGTGGAACCATCAAGTTTATTCCATCAACGGGAGTTACCTTGCCACTGGTTAGTTATGGTGGTTCTTCATCCGTAGCATCTCTTATGATGTTTGGAATTGTGCAGGCACTTTATATTTTCCCTGTAAAGACAAGTGCTATGATAGGAAATTATGAAAAATCAAGAGCCGAGAGTATGCAGGAAGCGCTTAGCCTTCGTTCGCGCAAATTAACAGAGCGTGCGCTTACTGTCATTATGTCCATTTTTACTTTATTATTCCTTTGGATGGCTGTTTACTTTGGCATTTTCCTCCAGTTCAAGAGTTATGATTTTATCAATAATCCCTATAACCGTGTGGCAGATGTTTTGGCAGAAAAAGTAATGCGTGGATCCATTTATGCATCAGATGGAACCGTACTTGCATTTTCATCCATTGATGGAGAGGGCAAAGAGACGCGATATTATCCTCAGAATCGAGTATTTGCGCATGCAGTAGGTTATTCCTTCAATGGAAAGAATGGTCTGGAATCAGCAGCGGATATTTCCTTATTAACCAGTCATACCAAATTGTCCGAAAAGACACAGTCGATCATTGCGGGCGAAAAGCAAATTGGTGATAATGTATTTACGACTTTAGATTATGACTTACAAAATGCTGCCTTTGAGGCGCTTTCCGGCTACAATGGCGCCATTATGGTTATGGAGCCAAAAACAGGAAAGATTTTGGCCATGATTTCAAAGCCAGATTATAATCCGAATAATTTGTTGGAAGAATGGGATAAAGCTACGACTACCGGTAGTTCGATTTTGGTAAACCGTGCAACCCAAGGAAAGTATGCCCCTGGTTCTACTTTCAAAATCTTTACAACCCTTGCTTATATGCGTCAAAATCAAAAGACCTTTTCGAACTATCAGTTTGATTGCAAGGGCAGCTTTACAAAAGAGGATACAACCATTCATTGCTCAAGCAACCATGCGCATGGCGATATGAATCTAAAGAAATCCTTTGCAAAATCCTGCAACAGCAGCTTTGCTAATATAACGTCAACACTTGATATTAGTGACTATTATAAGACCTGTGAAGATTTGCTTTTCAATGAGCCATTGCCAATTAGTTATCCTTCTTCCACCAGTGAATTTGTGCTGAGCAAAAAGGATAGAGTTGGAACTATAATGCGTACTGGAATCGGACAGGGAGATACACTAATATCTCCTTTGCATCTATTAATGGTGGCATCCGCCATTGATAATGATGGAGAATTGATGCGACCATACATGGTAGACCGCATTGAGAGCTATGATGGAAAACTTGTTAGTCAAAATTCGCCAAGCAAAGAAAAGCGTCTGATGAGTGTAGAAGAGGCTCAAACTCTGGAAGAATATATGAAATCTACGGTAACAAGTGGCACTGGTAAAAAGCTTGCAGGGGAAAGCTATGAAGTGTTTGGTAAAACGGGAACCGCACAGGTATCAGATTCTACGGATCAAACCAATGCGTGGTTTGTTTGTTATGCAAAAAAAGAAGGATATGAAGACATTGCAGTTGTGGTTGTAGTAGAAAATGCTGGAACAGGAAGTGGATATGCAATTCCAATGGCAAATCATGTGTTAAAGTCTTATTTTGAATAAGCCTTAACTTGCATAAAAATGCTGCTTATTGTATACTTTTACTAATGTTTGATCCACACGTTAGGAGGTATTGCAAGTGATTGAAGCAACGAGTTGTGGCGGTGTGGTAATATTTCGTGGAAAGATCCTTCTTCTGTACAAAAATTACAGAAATAAATACGAAGGATGGGTTCTTCCAAAGGGCACAGTTGAACCAGGGGAAGAATTCAAAGATACAGCTCTTCGTGAAGTGAAAGAGGAGAGCGGTGCTGATGCAACAATCATCAAGTACATTGGTAAGAGCCAGTATACCTTTACTGTTCCAGAGGACACAGTAGAAAAAGAAGTACATTGGTATCTTATGATGGGCGAAAGTTATTACAGCAAACCACAAAAAGAAGAATTTTTTGTAGATTCAGGTTTTTATAAATACCATGAAGCTTATCATCTATTAAAATTTTCTAATGAGAAACAAATTTTAGAGAAGGCTTACAATGAGTATTTGGAATTAAAGCGTAGTAATTTGTGGGGCACACACAAATACTTCTAGGAGTAGTTATGTATTGGTTTCACAATCTCTATCTTGGCGAGTCAATCGAAAAAAAAGCAAAACGAATACAGAGGAAAATTGAGAATGGGAAATTAACCATTTCTGCTTATATTATCACTTTTCCCTCGAATCCTTCCAATTTGCTTGATATTATTCCCGCGCGCGAGATTTTACAAAAAGGTTATCCAAAGGATGACCTTACGATTGTAGGTCTTGCAGGAGGTAGAGATGAAGCAATTTCATTGGTTGAACATATTGTTCAGGAATGTCTTGACGAGACAGGAACCTGTGAATTGCTCAGATACTTAAGACAAAGGGAGAATCAAGCAGTATGAAGATTGTAGGTATTATCTTACTTGTTATACTTGCATTGATTCTTTTTGTTATAATATCCTTTTTGTTTGTACCAGTAAAATATCAGATTGCTGCATTTGCTCACGCAAAAAAATATAAGGGTGAAGCACACGCAAATTGGTTTTTTCATTTATTCCATATTTCCTTTTATTATGAGGAAGAATTGACTGGAGAATATGGATATTTATGGGTCAAGAAGGATCCCTTTTCTAAGGTCGAATCGGATCAAGAAGAATCAATAGATGAAGATATGCAAGGAAACGCGTCTACGGAAGAAAAGACCAACGATGGTCCTTATTCCCAAAGTAATACTTCCGTTTCAAAAGGAAATGTCGAATCTGACTCATCACATACCAATGAAAATAGTGGTGCAACCAACTCAACGGAAAAAGAGAGTAAACGTCGTTCTATTAAAAGGAAATGGAATCATTTCAAGCATAACTTCAAAAAATTCAAGCATATAATAGAAGATGAACGAAATCAAACGGCGGTTTCTCATTTAAAAGAAGAATTAATACGACTGTTGATTGCAATATGTCCGAAAAAAATGAAGCTAAATGCGGACTTTTCAACTGGTTCTCCAGATACAACCGGACAAGTCCTTGGACTGATTGCTTGTTTTCCACTTATGTATCAGAACAAATGGAAGATCCATCCGGATTTTGAAGCAGATTCCTTTTATATAGAAGGAGAAACTGAGATTATCGGGAAAATATATCTATACAAAATCATTGGCATTGCTTTTCGCGTATGGCGTGACAAGAATTGTCGCAGATTATATCATCAATTATCCAAATAGTTTTTGGCAGGAGGTTTTTATGGCAGAGAATAATTTTGACACAACTGTAGAATCATTGTTTAAAGGAATGGATAGTTTTATTACAACAAAGACTGTTGTTGGAGATGCTGTTCATATTGGAGACACCATTATTTTACCACTCGTTGATGTAAGCTTTGGTGTAGCTGCTGGTGCCTTTGCACAGGATAAGAAAAATAGTGGAGCAGGTGGAATGGGTGGAAAAATCACACCAAGTGCAGTTCTTGTCATTCAAAATGGTACAACCAAGCTTGTAAATGTTAAGAACCAAGATAGTGTTACAAAGATTCTTGATATGGTTCCTGATGTTATTAATAAATTTGCACCTGGTAAAAAGGATGATAAGATTCAGGTAGAAGAAGTAGAGAACTTAGAAGATATCTTAGAAGACGAATAAGTGTATAAAGTATAACAAGAGCCCCTTATATCATTGATTTGATATAAGGGGCATATTATTTTTTGTGTTTAGAAACATAAAAAAAGAACCGACAGAATCGGTTCTTTCCATATCTCATGATTAAGCTCTTTCAACTTTACCAGATCTTAAGCAGGAAGCACAAACGTATAACTTCTGTGGAACTCCGTTAACCTTGCAATTCACACGCTTAATGTTTGATTTCCAAACTCTGTTTGATCTTCTATGAGAGTGACTTAC
>JAZQQA010000157.1:0-2713 GCA_045628825.1 Agathobacter sp. | reverse complement strand
GTCGCAGGGCTATCCTACTTCTGCAATAGAACGACAACAAATGATCGAGCAAAAGGCAGAGGAACTCATGCGACACGTCTATCAGTTACGCCAGAAGCAATTCGGTTACTTTAGGAGTCACCCAGGATATGCGACGTTGCACCAGATGCCACACTTTAAGGATGCTCCAATTCCTGCATGCCTGAATTATCATGCGCTGAAAAAAGGAGCTGAGCACTACAACATCAGCGTCGCAGCCCATATTGAGGGAATTGCAAAGAACACGCAGCAAACCATTATTGAAATCGAAGATGCCCAGTTTAAGGCCAAGCAGGAAGAAGCAAGGCAACAGGAACGCGAAGCGAAAAGTGCTCAGTTACAGCGAGAAATTGAGGAAATGACGCGGCCGACGCCTTACGTTCCTACTTATGGCTATGGAACTTCTAATTCTTGTTGTGGCAACTGTCGCTGGTTCTTAAGGGATGGCAAATGCTTCCAGAATGGATTTAAGAAAAGTGCATCAGATCGATGTGGTCTTTATGAGAGGAGTTAATCATGTACGTATTATATAAGAATCAATTTATTTGCAAAAAAGCTGAGGATGGAACACTGATTCCTTGCCTGGCATTGTCAGAGGATCTGACACAGACAATTGCTGAAGCACCTGTTATCACAGCGGATGTTGCCTCAGACAAGATCCCTGTGCAGGACTTTGCCATTGGGGGCTATGAGCTTCTATGGATTTTTGATAAGGACAATCATAATGCGGCGAATATTAAGAGCAACAACCTGCTTCTTGTAAGCCGAGATGCTGACACCATGCAGCTTATCTGGAACATGAAAGAAGCTGTTGCACAGGAAGACGCAAGTGTACTCGTAAGCTTAGTTGATGACCAGACATTCTCTTTTACCACATTTAACGGTAAGTGCTTTACCATGAAGGTAGCTGGTGGAGCTGTTACGCTTATGGATAGTCGCATTACCAAGTAATCGAAGAAATAGGAGAACCATATCATGCAATTACTTTCTCAGATGACGTTGAACTTCAAGGAAATTATGGCGGAATCATCCAAGGAAGAACGTGACGAATGGATGTACCAGATTGACGCAAACTGCATACAGATTTTCTGCAATGGGGAACGATTTGAGGGAGACGTGATTGTCAATGCAACGCACCGCTTTATCGCGTATACCAAAGAAGCCTTTGGAGATGAATATGAGGTAGTCTCTTTTGAAGACCAGCTTTTTGATCCTTACGTTTTGGAAGATCAGCTCACGCTGAATTTCAACTATTCCTTTGGCTTTGTTTTTGATGATGAAGACGCCTTTACACATCTGCTTTATGCATTAGCGCTTGCAGATTACAACTATAAGAATGGAATCGCCTTCCAGAAGCCGGATTTACCAACGACTCCTTTTGAGCCAGAACCAAGTCAGTTCAGCGAGTATGCTACCTGGGATAAGGCGCTTCTTCCACCACAGCATTTTTTTGACCTCTCCGTCACATATATGGATCACTTCTTTGATTCTGCCTATGATGGAAAGGCAAGTAAGCTTGATTTTACAACCAATGACAATTTTGGATTCTTTGCGGCTAATTGCACGGCCAGCGGAAGCTTCTGCTTCCACCATGGGGAATTCCCAATTGAAGAAATGACTCTGAATTTCTTCAAGGTCCAGGGTGTTTACTGTGACAAAGCATCCCTTACCATCTATGTTGCTCTTTCACCAATGACTGGAACTACATCCGATTACGTGCTTTCCAGCCAAGGCGCTATCTTCCAGTTGAACAATGCATACGATTACTATCGACTTGGAACTTATTTCTATTTTGCAATTGGTCGCTAGACTATAAAAAGGACGATTCACAAGAATCGTCCTTTCTTACTGCTTTGCTGTTGTAGAAACAAATTCCAATTTCAATTGCATGCCTAATCCTGCAGCAATTCTCTTTACCATAGCAAGACTAGGATTTCTCGTTCCATTTTCAATCCTACTAATGTCCGCTTGCGTAATCCCTGTTCTTTCTGCCAACTCTTTTTGCGTAATATTCTGACTGATTCTCGCATCAATCATTGCCTGAATCAAATCATACTCAGGCTGTAAGGCATCATATTCCGCTTTTATGTCAGGATTTCTTAATACACTTTCCTTATATTCTTTGTAACTACTCATTCTGATGCCTCCTCTCATAATCAGCCTTATACTTCTTCGCCGTATCAATCTCTGATTTTGGAGTCTTCTGTGTTTTTTTTGTAAACCCATTCGTGAGTATCGCCTTATTTCCAAAAAAGAAAAAATATAGCACTCGCGTTATATCTGATCCTTGTTTTGTCCTAAGTTCAAAAATGCCGTCCCCTAATGGGCTAGAATATGGTTTCCGCAAGGATGTGCCATTGTTTTCAAGCAAATCAATCGTTCTAAGAGTCTTTGCCAAAAGTTTAGGCTCAAGAGAACCAAGATATTCTTGCATCGGACACTTTCCATCTTCTGTATCATATAATTCTATTTCGATCACACAAACCTCTCATGTACATAATATGTCGTATTCAACATATTGTCAATCCTTATTATTTTTTAGACATATAGTTAATTTCGTAATGTGAATTTTTAAATTCCACTTTACTTCCGTACAAAAATCTAATTGTGGAATTTACTCTTGCACATAGTTTTTGTTACCCTATTCATGGTTATCTGTCTGTCAGAAAGGATACCTATGAATAGTAATAATGTA
>JAZQQA010000156.1:0-8026 GCA_045628825.1 Agathobacter sp. | reverse complement strand
GCCCATCTCCTTGCAGCTGTCTGTAACAACTAAGCCAAGAGTTCCAACAGGCATGGTTTCTAGAATTCTTTCATCGTTTGGCATTTGGTTCATTCCTCCATGTAAATGTGTTATTTATACATCATACGCTTTTTAATACGTATATCATCTCCGAACAATTTAATCAACTTATAGTTGCTGGTGATTCGTGAGATGGTTCTCTCTGAATAAAGCTCCATCAAATGTGCCATATCTAAATTGGTAGATATGATGGTGGATTTCTGTCTCAGAATACGCTCATTTACAATTAAAAACAACTGTGAGGTTGTAAATGAATTGGCAAATTCTGTCCCCAAATCATCGATGATTAGCAGGTCACAATCAAAAATCTGATCGTGGGCTGCAATTGCATCTGCGTCCTTCTCAAAAACGCCCTTGCCCAATATATCAAAAAGTTCCATGGCTGTAAAGTAAATTACGGAATTCCCACGGTCCATAATTTCCTTGGCTACACAGTTGGTCATAAAGGTCTTTCCAACACCGGTATCTCCGTAGAAGAAGAGGTTGCCGTGACTTTCCTGGAAGCTGTCGATAAAGATTCTGCAATCTGCAACAGCGGCTTCTGCAGTCTCTAGACTAGTGAGACCAGTAGCAGGGCTTCTGTCTCCGTCATCATAATATTCAAAACTGAAATTCGCAAAATTTTCTCTTGATAAGATACCGTGGATATTCGACTGCATGTAAAGGGTGTCAATGACCGCCTGCTTCATGCAGTGGCACTTTTCGCTGCCAATGTATCCCGTGTCCTTACAGTCTGGACAGGTATAGATTGGATCAAAATAGCCTGCAGGGAAAATGGAACGGCTGATTAAGGTTGCACGCTCAGTGCGAAGTGCAGCCATATCCTTTTTCAATGCGAGAAGTGCACTGTCATCGCCGCTGATAAGTCGTCTTGCAGATGCAACAGAGCAGGTTGCAATGGCGTCATCAATTTCCTTAAGGCGAGGAATTGCAGTGTAGGCTTCCTCTACTCTTTTGTCCATCAAATGTCGATTGTGAAATCTTCGTTCATCATAAGAGCGCATAAGCTCCTGATACTGTGAATTTGTTAATCCCATACGACCTCCAATTAGTTCTTAGGAGATGAAGATAAAAGTGCTGCTTCAAGATCCTCAATGTTATAGTCACGCTGTGAAAAGTTTGTGAAAGCAGTGCGCTTCATAGGAGCGGCAGGTGCCTTTCTGCTCTTTGGCTTTGTTGCTTCGGAAACTTTTCGTGCATCCGCAAGGGTATGCACATTGTTCTGGTGCCATGAGGTCAGTATAGAATTTGCATATTTGAAGTTTGGCTGGCTGATTGCGGCGATGGTTCTTGCGCATGCCTCACTAATAATAGAAAGGTCAAAGCCAAATTCCTTTGTCCAGGTATCAATAAAAGCAATTTCTTCATCGATTGGATTGCGTCCGCTGATGCCGAAGGCTTTTAATACACCAAAATAGAGATTGTTGAATGAACTAGATTCTGCCTTTGCCTGCTCGATGGTGTGGATGCCTGACTCATACCAACTCATGGCGATACTGTCCATGTAACGGATACTCTTCTTACCCTTACCGATACAGTACTCAACCAAATAAGAAATCAGTTCGGAAGAGAAAGACAAGCCATCATACCAGAATAGAATTGTGTTGGTATCATTGCCAGACAAAGGATGCTTCAGATAAGTCTCTATAATAAAGAGAAGCTCTGTTACATCTGGATCTGCGCTAAGTGCCTCGAGTTCATTTCTTGTGTACTCTTTACGGACCACGGTAGCAGCTGCAGCTGGTGCACTTGGTGCTTCCTCTGCAACTGGTACTGCTTCCGCTTTTGCCGCGCGAGACTTTGTAGTTTTGGTTTTTACCGGAGCATCCTCTTCGGCTGCTACCTCCTGGCCACATTCAGGAGTCTTTAAGTCCTTCAGACAAATGCCCACAACGGACTTGTCCTCACCCAGTTCAAGCGCAATCACGCCTTCTCTTGCCCAATACTTCAGGGCACGATTGACGTCCTTCTCTGTATGCTCCAAAAAATCTGCGATGGCAGACGTAGAGCAAGACAAAGACGCATCTGAGAGACAACGGAGAAGATATAAATATACCTTCACAAATTCCCCGTTTGCCTCGACCATGTAACGATCGATAAAAACATTTGGAACACTTGTGGTTGCGATTTCATGCTCGCTATACAAATGCATTCCACTCATAACTAAAACCCTCGCTTATGTCAAAATCTCTTCTTCAATAAGCCGCATTATATCATAATGATTTGGACTTGAAAAGGGCTACAACGCAGTAAAATCAAGGGTTTCAGCGGTTTGCGAATCTTGTGGATAATGTGGATAAAAATAGAAAATGCCCATAAAATCAAGGGAAAATCCAATGAGTTTTACACACAAAAAAATCCACATCATCCTTGGACTATGCCCAAAAATGATGTGGATAATGTGGATAACTATTTCTTTAAGAGATTTTCCCCGATTTCTACTACGTTTCCGGCACCCATAGTTATCAACAGGTCTCCGTTTATACATTTTTTTAATAAAAATTTTTCAATTTCTTCAAAAGTTGGGAAGTAGTAGCTTTCGCATCCCTTTTCTTCTAATAAAGAGAGGATATCCTTGGAAGAAATTCCGATGGTATTTTTCTCTCTTGCCGCATAGATATCCGCAAGCACGACGATGTCTGCCATTGACAGTACATCTGCGAACTCCTGCAAAAATGCTTGGGTTCTTGAATAGGTGTGTGGCTGGAACACAAGAACCAGTCGCATATGTGGGTAATTCTTAGCAGCAGTTAAGGTTGCACGTATCTCTGTTGGATGATGCGCGTAGTCATCAACAACAGTGACCCCATTCCAATCACCCTTGTACTGGAATCTACGATCTGCTCCGCCGAACTGCAAAAGACCCATGAGAATCGCTTCATCGGAAATGCCCATGCATTTTGCGGTAGCGATTACGGAAAGGGCATTGCTTACATTGTGTAGTCCTGGAACTCCAAGCTGGACTTCAAAAAGCTTGCTTCCCTTATGCATGGCCGTAAAGTGTGCGCATGCCTTCTCATTAAATGTGATATCAGTAGCATAGTAGTCGAGGGAGTCCTTCGTACCATAGGTCACAATCTGCTGTGGCATGTCTGCAACGAGCGCTTCGTAGTTCTCGATTTCGCCGTTGATAATGGTTACACCTTCTGTAAGGGTGTTGGCAATGAACTTGCGGAAGGAAGTTCTTACATCCTCCAAATCCTTGAAGAAGTCCAGATGCTCTGCTTCTACATTAAGTACAATGCTGTATTTTGGACGGAAGTTCAAAAAGCTGTTGGTATATTCGCAGGCTTCTGTAATGAAGTTCTCAGACTTACCAACACGAATGTTACCGCCAATGGCGGAAAGGATTCCGCCTACGGAAATGGTTGGATCACAATTTCCGGCAAGGAGGACGTGGCTCATCATAGAAGTGGTTGTTGTCTTTCCATGGGTACCAGCAACTGCGATGCTCTTCTCATAGTTGTCCATAATCTGGCCCAACAATTCAGCTCTTGTGAGCATTGGGATGCCTGCATTTTTTGCTGCCTGCCATTCCTCGTTGTCCTCGCGAATCGCTGCTGTATATACCACAAGGTCAATGTCTGGTGTGATGTTGCTTGCTACCTGACCGTAGTGGATGACCATGCCGTCTGTTTCCAGACGTTTGGTGAGTGCAGATTCCTTTGCATCAGAGCCAGAGATGGTGAAGCCTTCTCCTGCAAGAATCTCAGCGAGTCCACTCATACTGATTCCGCCGATGCCGATGAAATGCACATGAATCTTCTGATTAAAATCTATCTTGTACATATGATTCCCTACCTATGTATATGTCATAATTGCTTCTCTTAATTATAACCGCATTCCTATATTTTGCAATATCTACGATGGCGGCGAAAAAGGCTATGATAATTGTGAAGAATGTCAAAAATAAAGAAAAAGAATAGTATAAATTGTGAAAAATGTATGATGCTTCCTTGTGGTCAGAGGGGCCTATGTGTTATAATTGTACCCAGTAGAACTATGTAAGGAGTGACATCATGTACAAGAAAGAAATGATAGCCATGCTCCTAGCCGGCGGACAAGGTAGCAGACTTGGAGTACTCACTGCAAATGTTGCAAAACCAGCAGTATCTTTCGGTGGAAAATATCGTATTATCGATTTTCCACTCAGTAACTGCATCAACTCAGGCATCGATACCGTTGGTGTATTGACACAGTATCAGCCATTGCGCTTGAATACCCATATCGGAATTGGTATTCCATGGGATTTGGACCGCAACAATGGTGGTGTAACTGTGCTTCCACCATACGAGAAGAGCAATAACAGTGAATGGTACACTGGTACAGCCAATGCCATTTACCAGAATCTGCGCTTTATCGATACCTACGATCCAGAGTATGTGTTGATCCTTTCAGGAGACCACATCTATAAGATGGATTATGAGGTGATGCTTGATTTCCATAAGGAAAAGGGCGCAGATGTTACCATCGCGACAATGCCTGTACCTTATGAGGAGGCGAGCCGCTTTGGTATTGTCATTGCAGACGAGAATAAGTGCATTCAGGAATTTGAGGAAAAGCCAAAGGAGCCAAGAAGTAACTTAGCTTCTATGGGTATTTACATTTTCACTTGGAAGGTGCTTCGCGAAGCACTTATTACGATGAAGGACCAGCAGAGTTGTGACTTTGGTAAGCATATCATTCCATATTGCTTCGAGCACGGAAACAGCATGTATGCTTATGAGTTCACTGGATACTGGAAGGACGTAGGAACACTTGGCTCTTATTGGGAAGCTAATATGGAGTTAATCGATTTGATTCCAGAGTTTAATCTTTACGAGGAGTTCTGGAAGATTTATACCAAGTGCGATACCATTGAACCTCAGTATATTGCCGACGGTGCTTTTGTAGAAAAGAGTATCATTGGGGAAGCCAGTGAGATTTATGGAACTGTCATCAATTCCGTCATTGGTGCCAATGTCTATATTGGACCAGGAACGGTCATTCGTGATTCCATTATCATGCAGGATACCGTGATTGGAGAGGACTGTAAGTTTGAGAAGGTAATCATGGCTGAGAACTGTCGTGTCGGCAATCGTACTGCAATGGGATTTGGAGAGGATAAGCCAAATGTCCTCAATCCATCGATTTATGGATTTGATCTTGTTACAGTAGGAGAGGATTCCGTTATCCCAGAAGGTGTTGTAATTGGAAAGAATACTGCAATTTCTGGTGTGACAACATTGGAAGATTATCCGAATGCACATCTGGAATCCGGCGAAGTAATTATTAAGGCAGGTGAGACAGTATGAAAGCAATCGGTATCATTTTAGCAGGCGGTCATAGTAACCGCATGAAGGAACTTACAAGAAAGCGTGCCATTGCAGCCATGCCAATTGCAGGTAGCTACCGAAGCATCGATTTTGCGCTGAGTAGCATGACCAATTCTCATGTGCAGACCGTGGCAGTTTTGACCCAGTATAATTCGCGTTCGTTGAATGAGCATCTAAGCTCTTCAAAGTGGTGGGATTTTGGACGTAAGCAGGGAGGCTTGTATCTCTTTACTCCAACCATTACACCAGAGAATAGCGAGTGGTATCGTGGAACAGCAGATGCCATGTACCAGAACATCGAATTCTTAAAGAGATGCCATGAGCCATATGTCATCATCAGTAGTGGCGATTGCATCTATAAGGTAGATTTCAATGAGATTCTCAACTATCACATTGAGAAAAAGGCAGATATTACGGTTGTAGTAAAGGATATGCCAGCCAACGCAGATGTGAGCCGTTATGGAGTCATTCGCATGAATGAGGATGCGCGTATTACAGAGTTCGAGGAAAAACCACTTTTGGCACAGTCCAATACCATTTCCACAGGAATCTATGTATTACGTAGAAGACAGCTCATTGAGATGTTGGAAAAGGCAGCAGAGGAAGAGCGTTACGATTTCGTAACGGATATCTTGGTTCGCTACCGCAATGTAAAGCAGATTTATGGCTACAAGCTTAAGACCTTCTGGAGTAATATTGCAAGCGTAGAAGATTACTACGAGACCAATATGGCACTGCTTCGTCCTGAGGTACGTCGTTTCTTCCGCGAAGGGGCAAAGATTTACTCGAAAGTCGCAGATCTTCCGCCAGCAAAATATAATCCGGGTTCACAGGTATCCGATAGTATGATATCATCGGGTTGTATCATCAACGGTAAGGTTGAAAAATCAATTCTTTTCCGCCAGGTATTCATCGGAAAGAATTGTGTTATTAAGAATGCAATTATCATGGATGGGGCATACATAGGGGACAACACACACATTGAGAATTGCATTGTAGAAAGAAATGTCACACTTAAGCCAAATTCCTTCTACTCAGGAGATGGCGAAATCAAAATCGTTACAGAACAGAACGAGAAAAATTCACTTTAAGTTCATAGGGGGACACAGTTATGCAGATTACAGATGTACGTATTCGTAAGGTTGAATCTGAGGGCAAGATGAAGGCCGTTGTTTCAATCACCATTGAGGATGAGTTTGTTGTACATGACATCAAAATCATTGAGGGTGAGAAGGGCATTTTCATTGCAATGCCAAGCCGTAAAGGAACAGATGGAGAGTATAAGGATATTGCACATCCAATCAATTCGAAGACTCGCGAGGAGTTACAGAATTTGATTCTCACCAAGTACCATGAAGAATTCGGCGAGTAAAATGAAGTAAATAGTCACGACAAGTCACGCTCACACTATGTGGGCGTGATTTTTTGTGTTATAATAGTATGACTAATTTTCCAAAGGGGTGCACTATGTTTGTAATTGTTGGACTTGGAAATCCAGATAAGAAATACGAAAAGACACGTCATAACATCGGCTTTGATACCGTGGATGCTTTGGCGGCCAAATATAATATCTCCATGAGTGAGAAAAAGCACAAAGCAATTTGTGGGACAGGGGCAATTGAGGGAGTGAAGGTGCTTCTCGTAAAGCCACAGACTTATATGAATCTGAGTGGTGAAAGCGTAGGCGAAGTGGTGAACTTCTACAAGCTAGATCCAGAGAGCGAGATTTTAGTTATTTATGATGATATCAGCTTGGCACCAGGCAATATTCGTGTGCGCAAGAAGGGAAGTGCTGGTGGACACAACGGCATTAAGAGCCTGATTCAGCATTTGGGAACCCAGAACTTCATGCGCATCAAGGTGGGAGTGGGAGAAAAGCCAGAGGGCTGGGACCTTGCAGACCATGTACTTGGTCGTATGAATGAGGAGGATCGTAAGCTTGCAGAGGCAGCAATTACAGATGCGATGGCTGCAGCAGTACTTATGATGCGAGACGAAGTAGACCAGGCAATGAATTTGTACAATTCCAAGAAAGCGTAAGAAGTAGGGATAGAGATGAAAGCATTTGTGGAACCACTCTACAATCTGTCTGCTTTTACGGAACTAAACAAAGACCTGAAAAAGGGTCCTGGCCTAGTTTCGGTGACAGGGTGTATTGATGCACAAAAACCGCATATGTTATTTGCCGCAGGCGGTGACTTTAAGAATAAAGTCATCGTTACTTTTAGTGAGCAAAAAGCCAAGGAAATCTACGAGGAATATCGTTTCTATGATCCGCAGGCGGTCTATTATCCAGCGAAGGATGTCCTGTTTTATCAGGCGGATATCAGAGGCAATCTTTTGACGGCAGAGCGTATTCAGGCTCTGGCCAAGCTGCATGAGAATCGCGGGGTAACCATGATTACAACCTTTGATGCCCTTATGAATACCATGGCGCCAATGGATAAGTTAAAGCGTGCGATGCGCTATCTGACTCCAGGGGATGAGGTGGATCTAAAGGAATTAACCGCAGCCTTAGTACAGATGGGATATGAAAAGGAATACCAGGTAGAAACCATGGGGCAGTTTGCTATTCGTGGCGGAATCTTAGATATTTTTCCACTGACAGAGGAATACCCTGCCCGTATTGAATTGTGGGGAGATGAAATTGA
>JAZQQA010000155.1:0-3411 GCA_045628825.1 Agathobacter sp. | reverse complement strand
CTCTGGTGGAGTTACAGCAGCAGTCGTTGAGGCTCTTAAGGAGCTTGAGGCTGGATGCGATCCTAAGGTATGTGTTGCCAACGGTGCAGCAGAGTGTAAGAAGGCCCTTCTTCTTATGAAGGCCGGAAGACTTCCTGAGGACTTCATCGAAGGTATGGCATGTGAAGGCGGATGTGTTGGTGGTCCATCTGCTTATAACGATATGATTTCTACCAAGAAGATGAGAGAAGATTTGCTTGCACAGGCAGATGATCGTGACATCAAGGGCAACCTGAAGCACTTCGATATGGAGATCTTCGAGATGCATAGACACGAGTAATTCCCGTGGAAAAATGATAGAACAACAAAGAGCACATCATGCATAGCATGGTGTGCTCTATTTTTATCCTGGAATGACCGATGATGTGCTATGAGCAAAAGGCTTTTGGCGAGGAACCATAGTATTTCTTAAAAGCCTTACTGAAGTAGCTCTCATCACTATAGCCGACGAGTTCTGCAACCTGTGAGACCTTAGCCTCTGGTTCTTCTAAGAGCTGTTTTGCTAATGTCATACGATA
This sequence comes from Agathobacter sp., assembly GCA_045628825.1. Taxonomy (GTDB): domain Bacteria; phylum Bacillota; class Clostridia; order Lachnospirales; family Lachnospiraceae; genus Roseburia. The sequence continues at coordinate 2,854 of JAZQQA010000155.1, read as the reverse complement.
TTTTGTGATGTACTCTGAGATGGTCATGCCTGTCTCACTCTTAAAGTTGGAGCGCAGGTAGGTCTGATTAATCAGAGTTGCGGTTGAAATATCGGAAATTGACAAGTCGCTATCCTGGTAGTGCTTATCAATATATGCCTTAACGGCCTGCACAATTTGCGCAGCTTTAGTGCTAGCATTTTTCTCACGATAGTGAATGGCCTGCAGGTAGAAGGATTCCATCACGCGTTGGATTTCTTCGAGCCCAATGCCGGGAGTCAGCCTCTGGTATGGGGAAAAATCGGCGCCATAAATGGATTCGATCGTTCGACCAGAGTTTATGATATTGGTGTACAGAATGGAAAGCAGACCAGAGAAAAGCACTTCCGGGTTTCTTCCATTCAGATTGTCTCTAAAGTAATCAAATTCGTCTGCTAAAGTTCTGCAGATAAGCTCCTCATTCAGCTGGTCCAGTCCCTTGTTTAGTCGGTCGATAATGTCCCAAGAGTAGAGGAGATTGGAGGTCTGGCTACTGCCCATGGCCTGGGAATAAGCAACCTTAATTTGGTCGATTCCATAGCAAGGCTCACTGATACCAAGGGTAAAGTCGATATCCAACTGTTTTTTTATAATTTTCTGGATGTCGCTTAAGTCGTAGGACTTGTATTTTTTCATCTCATTCTCATTGGCAAAATTCATGAGAACAATCATGTTGTTTTCATAGTCATTGAATACGTATACTTGACCGTCGACTTCAATTCGACCACGCAACATATCTACGATAATACTTTCCCAATCGTGAATCTCCTCGATTTGATCCAACTGTGATGCGCTAGCCTTTAGGCTTGCTACAAGAAAATAGTCAGAGATAAAGTTAACACCGGATTTTTCCAGGCTGGCCTTGTGTTCTGCCCAGGAGCGGTGTCTTCCAAGGATTAGTTTTCTGAGTCTTAATTCTCTTTGCTCCTGCTCCAACGCATTTTGCAGGGTACGGGCTTCCAGCGCTTGGTTGATATGGTCTTTCTGCTTGAGGAGAGAGAGTAGGAGCTCCTCCTTTTCAAAAGGCTTTACGATATAGTCGCAAACACCGATTTTCAGTGCCTTTCTCGCATATTCAAATTCGCTGTTGCCTGTGATTAATATGGTTGAGATATTTGGGTAGTGCTTGGCTACCTTTTCTGCCAGCGTGAGCCCGTCCATATATGGCATGGTAATATCTGTTAAGAGAATGTCTGGAGAGACCTCCTCTATTAGCTTTAGTGCTTCCACACCGTCACTTGCTTCTCCGCATATTTGAAATCCATAGGTTTCCCAATCGATGAAGCCTCTTAGGTAATCTAGGAAAATTGATACGTCATCTACAATCATGATTTTAAGCATAGTCGTTTACCTCTATTCTGAGTCCTGAATAATTCGTAGTGTGATGGTAGTTCCTTGATAATAGGTGCTTTCAATGTCCATTGTACAGCGGTCTGAATAATAGAGTTCCAGTCGATGGAGTACAGAGTATACGCCGAAATGCTCCTCTGGTTTTTCCTTAAGCTTATTTAGCTTTTCCATGGTGGACTTCGTCATTCCGATACCATTGTCTATTACCTTAAGGATGATGCAATTATCCTCGCGATAGGCTAGTACATCAATATTTCCCCAATTTTCATTTTGCTTGAGTCCATGGTAAAGTGCATTCTCTACCAGAGGCTGTAAGGTCATCTTAGGAATCCAAAAGTCTGTCAAATCAGGGGCGAGAGACAGGTTATAGGTGAACTTATCTTCGTAGCGCATAAGCTGTAAGTCCAGATAATCCACAAGAATGCGGAACTCCTTTTCTAGTGGAATGTATTCTGCAGAGGATGACAGCGTATTACGGTAGTAGTCCGCCAGTTTCCTGGTTACGCGGGTGGCTTCCCTAGTCTTATTCATCTCATTGAGCACGATGATGATATCCAGACTATTGTATAAGAAGTGTGGCTTGATTTGCTCTTGAATGAGGGCGAGCTCGTAGCTACGCTTTTTCTTGGCTTCCTCATCAATGCGAATCATAAGCTCCTTAATCTGGCCGGCCATCTGATTAAAGGCTTGCCCCAGCTGACCGATTTCGTCACCTGATGTGACATTCACGTTGACATCGAAGTTTCCGGCTCCTAATTCCTTGACGGTAGAGGTCAATTCCTCAAAAGGATCTGTCAGGGTCTTAGTCAGTCTGCGGCTAAATACAGAGACTGCGAAGTAACTTCCAATACCAAATAACAGAAGCATTCCGATGAAGGATAGAATGTTCATGTGGTAGGAATGCATATTGTTGACGGATACAATTTGCCATCCTTTCTCATTCAGAGCTTTACTTTCTACATAGTAGGAGGCCAGGCCCTGTCTTAGGTGAGAAGGAAGAAGGTGTTTTAATTCATTATCTGTTTTCCCAGCTAATTCCGTATCAATATAAGTCTCTAACACAGCAGCGTCATCTGGATTTGTAGACTGGGTATAGTAGCGGTTGTCTGGATCTAGCAGATAAAAACTGCTGTTGTCATCCGAGGCTTCTACAACCTCATGGACCTTGATGTTGATGAAAAGAAAGCCGAGAGTCTTTCCGGTATTCATTTTGGTCACACGTTTTGCCATGGTAATGACAGGAACTTCTGCGTTTTGTGTAAATAGGGTTTCTTCGCTTGGAACCAGGTGGGTTCTTGCACTTTTTACTTCCTGTGCTGCCTGGTAAAAGGAAGAATTTACAATTTCCTCCTGCCTGAACTGCATAGCGTAATCAGAGGAATAGGTATAGGTATCTGTCACATAGCAGACAGAGTCTACGCAGTCATACAAAAGTAGCGATGTACTAAGGGCAGAAATAATCTGTGAGTACTGGACAGAAAAGGTC
>JAZQQA010000154.1:0-10143 GCA_045628825.1 Agathobacter sp. | reverse complement strand
TCTTCAACTTCTGTTACAGTACCGCCTGCACGAGTGATGTACTCCTTTGCCTTTTCTACGGTAGCTGTTCTCGCATCGTCCTCGATCTTTGTTGTTACAACGAGTACTAATTCATACTTATTCATGCGATTTACCTCCTTTTGGTCTCTGGCCCACGTCTTATCGTGAGCAAGGAAATTAATATACCACGGCTTAAGATAATAGCATCTTTTTCGCCATTTCGCAAGTGTTTTCGACAATTTTTTTCAAAAACACACTTACGCCTGTCCTTTCTTGGTGATTCCTCTTTGATTCTTCTCCACCAAGGTTCTTGCCACCATGACCTGATGGCCACAGCCCATACATTTGAGCCTGAAGTCGGCTCCCACACGTAGGATTTCCCATTCACTGCTGCCGCATGGGTGGGCTTTTTTCAATTTTACAATATCTCCTACTTCGTACTTATCCATGTTAATCCTCTAAAAGTGCTTGATAGATGTCTCTCTTGGATACGCCACGGTCCTTTGCCACCAGCTTCATGGCTTCCTTGCGGTCAACGCCCTGGCTTTCGTACATTGCCATGTGGTCTTCGATGCTCATAGTCGCAAAGCTGTCCTGGGATTCCTGCTTGAGTTCCTCGTGGGTCTTGCCACATATAATAAGAACATACTCTCCTCGTGGCTCGTTGACTTCTGAGTATGCAAGAAGCTCAGAGAAGGTTGTCTGCATTTTATCCTCATGCTTCTTGGTAAGCTCGCGGCATACCGTAAGCTCGCGGTCTCCCAAAGCATTCATAAGCTCCGTGATGGTTTTCACTAAGCGATGTGGCGCTTCATATATAATAATGGTTCTGGTTTCGTTCTTAAGCTCCTCCAGAATTACCATACGCTCCTTTTTGTCTCTTGGCAAAAAGGCTTCGAAGGCAAATCGTCTGGTTGGTCTGCCTGACATGGTAAGGGCTGTGATACATGCCGCTGGTCCTGGAAGAGATGTGACTGGCACTCCTTCTTCATAGCAGATACGCACAATATCCTCTCCTGGATCTGAGATACCAGGGGTTCCGGCGTCCGTAATGAGGGCAATGTTTTGTCCTTCCTTCAGTTTTGCCACCAGCTGATAGGCCTTATCGATTTTGTTGAACTCATGATATGAGGTCATGGGTGTCTTTATATCGAAATGGTTTAATAGCTTGATTGAATTTCTTGTGTCCTCTGCTGCAATGAGGTCCACTTCCTTTAGGGTGCGTAGCACGCGAAAGGTGATGTCCTCTAGGTTGCCAATTGGAGTGGCACACAAATATAAGGTTCCTGTCATGGACGCTCCTTTTTCGTATCCATCAATATCCGTAAATGTCGTATATCTCGTCGGTATAGACCCCTGGCTTCTTGTAGACGATTAGAGGTTTTTCTACCGTGATGCGGCTCTTGGCGCCTCGCATTCCCTCGATGAGAACCATGTTAGGCTCTTTATCGATGTATGGATACACCAGCTGCATGCGCTTTGGCTCAATATGGTACTCCACCATCTTGCAGAAGATTTCTGCCAGGCGGAAGGGGCGATGTACCATGTAAAAATGCCCCTGTGGCTTTAGTAGCCTTGCGCTTTCTCGTAATATGTCATCTAAGTCGCATAAGACTTCGTGTCTTGCGATGGTTTTGGCATCTGCCTCGTTCTGCAGGCCGTGTTCACTAATCATATAAGGTGGATTGGTGGTGATGACATCAAAGCTTGCTGCTCCAAAGATTTGAGATGCTTCCTTAATGTCGCCTTCCACAATGGACACACGATCCTCGATCTCATTGTAACAGACGCTGCGTCTTGCCATATCTACACTTTCTGGCTGGATTTCAAGCCCGGTAAAATGGCTTCCCTTGGTCTTGGCCTCCAGTAGAATTGGAATAATTCCTGTTCCTGTCCCAAGGTCCAGCACCGTTTCTCCTGGCTTTACCTTGGCAAAACCGGATAAAAGCACTGCATCCATCCCAAAGCAGAAGCGCCCTGGATCCTGGATGATGCCATATCCGTTACGCTGCAAATCATCCACGCGCTCATTGTCATGAACGAGCCTTGCTTTTTCTTCCTGTGTCATAGACTACTGTGCTCCGCCTGCTGGCTGGTTGTTTCCCTGGTTGCCCTGGTTGTTGCCACCCTTATTCTTGTGGCGGTTATTTCTATGGCGCTTCTTGCCTCCGTTACCTTGGCCATTGCCCTGTCCATTTCCCTGGGCACTTCCTTGTCCCTCGCGTCTGTCTGCGCCCTCTGCCTTTTTCTCTTCTGCTGGTGCGCTCTCTTCTAAGGACTCCAATTCACGCAGTTCTTCTTCAGAAATTTTTACATCTTTACGATGTCTTGGGCGGAAACGAAGTGCATCAACTGGATATTCACGCAACTCTGCCTCTCCACCGATCTCTACTTTTACCTTTACAAGCTGGCGAAGAACATTGACAGACTGGACTTCTCCTCTGGTTCCATCGCTAGCGGTTACCGTATCTCCCACATTTGGAATACGGCTATTCAGATATTCGTAGGTCTCCTGCTCATTCTTAAGACAGCACATAAGTCTGCCACACACACCTGAGATCTTGGTTGGATTTAGAGACAGGTTCTGTTCCTTTGCCATCTTAATGGATACTGGTACGAAGTCTGACAAATAGGTTGCACAGCAAAGTGGTCTTCCACAGATTCCTACGCCGCCAAGATACTTGGTCTCATCACGCACACCAATCTGTCGAAGCTCGATTCTGGTACGAAATACGCTAGCCAAGTCCTTTACCAAATCACGGAAGTCGATACGTCCGTCTGCGGTAAAGTAGAACAATAGCTTACTATTATCAAAGGTATATTCTGCGCCAACCAGCTTCATCTCAAGCTCATGCTTGATGATTTTTTCCTTGCAGACGCGGAATGCTTCCTTTTCTCTTTCTTTATTACGGGCTGCGTTGGCCTCATCCTCATCGGTGGCTACACGAAGCACTGGCTTCAGCGGCTGTACCACCTGATCATCCTCTACTTCCTTTGGTGGAATGAGAACCGTTCCCATCTCCAGACCTCTGGCTGTTTCTACAATGACATGCATTGCCATATCCAGGTCAAAATCCGCTGGGTCGAAATAGTAAATCTTGCCCGCCTGGTGAAAGCGAACACCTACAACTTTTATCATATTAATTCTCCTTAATGGTCAGCAATAATAATTCGATGACAAGGTCAAAGTTCACATTGGCCTTGATACGGGTCTTGGCTTCTTCTAAAGCTTCCAAGATAATCTCGATTCCGCGATAGGAATGTTCTGCTGCCTGTTTTTTTATCTCTACGGCCTGATCCTTGAAAATCATGCCGTTGTCATCTCCTGTTGCTTTTGCCAAAAGCATGTCGCGATACCATATCATCATAAGGTCGAAGTAATCTTCGATGCTTACCTTATATTCTGCGATTTGCTTTATGACAGTTCCGAGCTCAAAAACGTCGATACTTTCAATCCGCTTCATGAGTTGCACAGCGGAATTTTTGAGCTCATTGAAATCCTCGGACGAGGCCAAAGCGATTGCTTTTCCTACATTTCCCTGGGCAAAGGCCACACAGACGTCTGCCTGATAGTCTGTACAGTATCTTTGCTCCATAAGGTATTTGCGAATCAGTTCATTCGCCACTACCTTGACATTTAACTGGATACATCTGCTTCGGATGGTTTGCAAAAAACTATCCGCATTGGTGGTTAAGAGAAAAATGATGCCATACTCTGGTGGTTCCTCGATGGTTTTTAGCATAGCGTTTTGCGCCTGCGGGTTCATCTTCTCTGCTTCATCAACAATATAGATTTTATATGGACTGCTATATGGCTTAATTGCCATATCGTTGACCAATTGACTTCTGATATCATCAACTGAAATGATATTGGGCTTCTCGTGTCCTACATAGATGATGTCTGGCTGGTTGTAATCCATGGCCTGACGGCAGGATTTACATTCCATACATGGCTCACTTCCGCCCGCCTCGCACTGCAGCGTCATGGCAAAGGCCTCTGCAATCATGCGTTTTCCAGAATCCTTTGGCCCATTAATGATGTAGGCATGGCTTATTTTTTTCATCTCAATTGCATTTTGCAGATGGGCTATGATTTGTTCATGCCCGATAATGTCTGAAAATCCAGCCATTCCTACTCCTTTCTGCCTTTTCTAGGTTACGATATCAAGAATGAGTCCACTAATCTCGCCGATTCTGGCAAGAATGGCTAAGTGGTCCTTTTCGTCTTTTACAAGCTCGCTTGCTAACTCATCCAGATTGCTGTCGATGAGTTTGATAATGCCATAGACCCTATGTCTTCCCTTTCGATCCAGGAAATTCTCTCGGGAGAACTTATGGGAACGATACACCACTTCGCTCAAGAATTCCTGTATCAGCGCGCGGTATTGCTTCATATCACGAATGTCCATATGCTGCGCGATGCGGTTTCCCTGGCTTGTGATATCACTAAGTAGCTCGTCAACCTTGGCCTGAAGCTCTGCGTCGGTTATGGCAGAGGCCAGGGTAAACTTGAAGGAGCCATCGCCCTGGACAGTTTTGCCTGTGTCTGGTATGGCGTTCAGACTGGTCACATCATTTACTTTTATCGCCATGGCGCCCCCTTTCCTTTTCCTTCTGGGAAAAATGATTGTCTACAAGACTTATTTATATAGATGCTTCTATATAAGAACGAATGCTTTCTAGGGTTTTCGCAAACTCGATGTTTTCAAAACGTCTTTCGATGCCAGCTTCTTTTAGCTTCTCTTCTGAAAAATCAGATGCATCTGCAAGGAAACGTCTGCACATCTCCTCATATTTTGGCTGCTTCTGGCTGCGCTCTCTTGCAATGGCACGAAGAAGTCGTTCGCCATCCTCTACCTCTACATAAATCGGAAGAACTGCTTCTTCCCCAAAGTAACTGCGAAGTGCCAAATACATCTCCAAAGTTCCCGTCACCAGATAGCTGTCCTGGCTTAAAACAATCTGTCCGTCATCCGCCGTAAAGTAGTGCCATGGCCCATACACGGTGTGGTATGTGCGCTTCTCTATGACTTTTCCTGCCTGCTCCATGGCTGCTGCTGTGGCATCATCCACGAAATGATACTCTCTTCCTTCGATTTCTCCATCGCGGATTGGGCGGGTGGTGTAAGGAATGACTTTTTTCAGTTCAAAGTTCTCATCGGAAAAGAGCTCGCGGTAAATGGTATCTTTTCCACTCACACTTTTTCCAATTAAGCAAAATATCTTGCCCATAACGCTTCCCTTATTGTTCTTTCTTTCCTAGGACTGGCACCTTCTTGTCCTCCGACAGGTTGTGAATGGTAAAGCCCAAGGACATATAGTGCTTCATATCTTCTATGGTTTTTTCTAAAATCTGCTCCCCTGGCACCAAAAGCGGTATTCCAGGTGGATACATGTAGATAAAGTCTGCTGCAACATACCCTGCTGCCTGCGTAAGCTCCACATAAGACTTCTGCTCTCTTGCCGCTTCCTCAGCCTCTGCAATGGTCATATGAGGCAAACTTGCGGTGTAAATATTGCATTCCCCCGCGTCAGCTCCAGCTTCCCGATAGGAAATGCTTTCTTCGATATCAAAACGCGCCTCTGCCAGGCGGTCAAAGCCTTCCTTGGTATCCCTAAGGCTTGTCATAGCAAGCACATAGTCCTCTGAACACATTTCCATCTGCAGCTCATACTTTTCTAGAAGCAGCTTATACAGGACTTTTCCTGAAATACAGGCGTCTGCCGTAGAAATCAGGATTTTTCCAGCATCAAAGGCATAGGCCTCTTCTGTGATCTCCTCTGGGCGAAGAACCCGCAGGATCTGCAGTTCACTGGTCTTCTGGTAAAAATCGGATAGAAGTTCATAGTAGCGGCCAAAGGCTTCCTTCCCTTCTTCCTGCAAATAGCGGACACAGCGCTCCATTCCTGCCATGAGTACATAGCTTGGGGAGCTGGTCTCGTAATAATTTAGATAATGCGCAATCTCTTTTCCCGACACGCGGTCGCTACAGCGATGTAAAAGCGAGGTCATTGTAAAGCTTGGCAGGGTCTTGTGCATGCTTTGCACCACAATATCTGCGCCAAACTCCACCGCACTCTTCGGAAAATAAGAGGAAAGCGATAGGTGCGCTCCATGGGCCTCATCCACAATGAGCACCGTGTTATAGCGGTGAGCCACCTCTGCAATCTCTGCGATATTGCTAATGACACCGTCATAGGTAGGACTGGTAATGAGCACAGCATCATAAACCTGCTGTTTGCACATATCTTCTACCATATCTGCGGTAATGTCACCAAGAATGCCACACGCTAGCATCTTCGGATACAGGTAATCTGCAGTTAATCCCCACAGGGAGATGGCGTGGTAGACCGCCTTGTGGCAATTACGTGCCACCAAGATCCTTCCGCCCCTTTTGCAAGCTGCACTGACTGCTGCAAGTAGGCCACAGGTGCTTCCGTTAACCAAATAGAAGCTTTCCTTGGCGCCGTAAAGCCTTGCTGCGCGCTCCATGGCTTCCTTTAAGATGCCACTTGCATCATGCAGATTGTCAAATCCGTCGATTTCTGTAATATCCATGTCGTAAGGCAGGTCATCCCCCAGGGGATTCCTCTTATGACCCGGCATATGAAAGGGATAAATATGCGACTTACTATATTCTTTGAGTCTTTGATCTAACACATGTCACCTCTCATGTCGTACTCTTCATTATAATATGAAAACCCAGACTAACACAAGTTATTAGCCCAAGAATCTTCCCAGGGCCGGCATCCAGTCGTCGAAGAAAACCTCCTCCTTACAGAGAGCTTTCCACAGTGGTGCCATGAAGTTACAGAGTCTATCCACAACGGTTTCCCAATCTTCCTCCATGCCGTCGTATTTGCCGGCACTGCGCTTCTGGTACTGCTGCCACCGCTTTCTCATGTAGCCATAGGTCTTGTAGGATGCAATCTGCTCCATACGCTTTTCTCTTAGAATCTTTGGCTCCTTCCCTGCAAAGCGGGAGAGTTCCTCCATAATATGGCGGCCACTCACTGACTCGTTCCTTAGAATCTCGTTCACTCTGGCATAATGCTCCATATCTCCAATGAGCTCGAGCTTTCCCATAATCTCCCATAAGCTGACGGACAGCTTATCTTCTGGGGCGTAAGCCAGAATTTCTATCATTTTTTCCTCTTCCATCAAAAAGGATAGGGACTGCTTGCTTGGTCCCTGGTTCTTACCCTGAAGCCTTCGAATACGCATGCTGACTGGAATCTCCATGTCTGACACCGATGCAATGACTTGCCAGTCAAAGATATCCTCCTTCTGGGCGATAAGCTCATAGGAGAAGGAAATCTCATAATCGCCCAGAATATCCCAGGCGCGAAACATCTCCTTTTGTAGTTCAATGGATAGCACTTGTCCTGGCAGCAGACGATTTAATGGCAACATTTTCTGGCTTTCTACATAATAAAACTCCAGCCTCTGCTGCTTTTTGATGGTTTCCTCGGTCAGACGGTGGTATCCACCCAAAAGCCACATGCATTCCTTGAACTCCGAAGTGTAGATGCGGCTAAGCAAATCCTCCGCTACATAGGCAAAGGCCACTTCGGCGAAGGACATTTGTTTCTCTAGGCTTTTTTCTTTGATTTTTTGCGAATGTTCTACGCCAACCTTCATTAGAGCCATACTCCGATCAAACTTTGTACCTTCTTTACTACCTTACGCTCTCTTGCGTATTCCATGAGGAGGGAGATGTCCTTCTCCTCGTCCTTGATATAGGACTGGATGGCTGTCTTAAAGGTCTCGCGGTCCATTTTGTTCTCATACTTGAGGCAATCACAGATAAGACGCTCCTTATCATAGATTTGGAAGGTGCTTCCTGCAAAATCGATGGTGCTTGCGCCAATAGCAAGTGCCTCTGGCTCCGTGTAATATGGGATAACCTTTGGATAATCCATTAAAAATCGAGACTTTGAGGTATTCTTATCCACGGCCAGTCTCCATCCGAAAGGCTTCTCTGTAATATAGCCGTATACATAAAGGGCGCTTTCCATACAAAGAAGGGCATCTGGGAAAAGCTTGGCAATCAGCTCCTCCTCCGAGAAGCGATCGAAGCGATCGGTGTAATATCCATTTTTGATGCGGATGATATCTCCGCTCTCTACAAAGGCAAGGATTCTTCGGTAGTCGATACCAAGAGCCGCCAGCTGTTCACGCTTTGCAATGCCTCCCTGCTTTTCAATTTCTGCTAATACACGTTCTAAGATTTCCTGTGTCTCTTTGCTTCTTTTTGTAGCCGCCATTTTTTCCGCTCCATCAAAATTCTAGTGGTATTTTATCCTCTCTATTTTACTTGGGATTGTGCCCCCCGTCAACGCCTTCTACTTCCTTTTCCTAGGTATTTCTCAGGTCTTTCTATGGCCTTTTCCTCTCTTTTTGGCGTATCAAACGCCCGTGATTCCGTCGTTTATGTCCTTGATTTCTCTTCGCATTTGTCGTATAATCCATATATAGACATTCACATTTGTCGTTTTCCGTTATCGCGACACATTTCATTTGCTTTCTGACCTCTTGGGAGGTCTTCTACGCAAGCGGGCCTTCGCCCTTTGTCACCTATATTTGAAAAAAGGAGTATCACATGGACCGTCCAACTTCACTTCGTAAGAATCCATCCAGGGAGACCTGCGAAAATAACATTCGTCGAATCTTAATGACAGAAGTCCTACAGCATGGAACCAATCAGACTTTCCGATCTGCTGCAGACTTCATGTCCTTTTTTGAATCTTTATATCCAGCCAGCGACGCTTTGACCAAACAGGTGCAACGAGCAGTCAAGGCCATGGACATGCCTAAGGATGAAAATGGATTTTTCATCGTAAACAAAACCGTGGCTCAGCTTGATCAGGAAAAGGAGATTTCCCACATCTTCTCCATTGGTCATGTCGCAGTGAATCCTCTGGATCAATGCGAGGTTGTTTTCCTGGAAGTGGAGCCTTCGGTTCGTTCTTATCTCGCCCATACCATTTCTACCTCAGCTACCTTTGCTGGAAAGGTTATTACCATTGTTGAGACCTATAATGGACTTATGCTTTATACACCAAACAAGAATCAGCTACTCATTTTGCTAAATAGTCTGACAATTTAACTTCATTTTCTCAATGTCGATATGTAAAAAACCGACAAGATTATCCCCCATAATCTTGTCGGTTTTCTTTTTACTTGTCGCATTTCTATGTCGCGTTTGTCTTTTCTATTTAAACAATCGGTCTTTTCTACGACGTTTTGACTGCTTTCCGCCTCGCTTTACCTTAAAGCGCTGCCTCTGGATACGCTTCATCTCCACATTGTGGCGAATCACGTAGAAATTATCATACAGCCGCTTTCCAAAATAGATCATGACTGCCAAAAGACCCAGGAGCAGGATACCCGCCAAAATATAAACTGGCTTAATGTAGATGGTTCGAACATCTTCATCTCCTGTGGATGGCTGACGTGAAAAGAAGTCTTCCTCTGGCACGACGTGACTTGTAACAACAGAAGCACTTCCCACATCACGACCCGCGTAGCGATAGTCAAGTCGCGCGATAGTGGCTTCATCCACATCCTGAGATAAGGAGTAGGATGCTTCCTTAAAATCCACATTCTTTGGAAGTACAATATAAGCATTTTTATCAATGGTAACAAATGCCTTGTTGTTGTTAAGAACACCTGCATTCTCCAGTCCATCACTGGAAAGTGTTTCCTCATTCTCCGCAATATTCACTGCCTGGAAATGATCAAAGCAATAGTCAAATAAGGTCTGTGTCGACTTATAATGCTGATCCGTTCCTGCCTTCATTACGACGCAGGCCAAAGACAATCCATCTTTTTCTGCAAATGACACCAGGGTATTACCTGCTGCCACAGTGTATCCAGTTTTACCACCTGTACAATACTCATTGATAAAGCGTCTGTCACCCTGCCACGGATAAATCATCTTGTGATGATTGTGGCAGTAATATGGTTCTGGACACTTGTTGGTCACTGGAATGGTATAGGATTTGGAACCTGTAATGGTGCGGAAGGTCTCATTTCGGTAGGCCTCTGCTGCAATTAGGGCCATGTCGTAAGCGCAGGTCCAGTGATCCTCATCCGGAAGACCATTACAGTTGTTGAAGTGGGTGTTTTCACAGCCCAAA
>JAZQQA010000153.1:0-7970 GCA_045628825.1 Agathobacter sp. | reverse complement strand
GACAAGGAATGCTAGTAGGATTATTGATGTCGTTTTTTTAGTTTTTTGAGAGAGAATTATAAAAAGGAAGAGGATTATTGTTATGAGAAAGGCGAGAAATGTAGCAAAGAGGTTTGCTTCTTTTGCTCTGGCTTTACTTGTCATTGTTACCACAGTATTCGGTAACGTGGACATGGTTGCTTGGGCAAATGAAGTAGTGACACCGGAGGTAGTGGCAGCGTTTGAGTATGGCGAGATGCCACAAGAGCCAGCAGGATCGGATGATTTTGGGGAAGGTGCGATTGCGGCAGCAACTACTGGAATGGGTATGTTGTTTACTGACTCAACGGTCGTGGGTTTTTCAACCGGTTCGATATCTGCTACACCGTGGTCGGAAGGAAATGCGTGGACAGTAGCATTTAATGCCACAAATTATAATCATTTGACAATTGAAGGAAAAATGCGAGCGTCTAATAAGGGACCTAAAAATTGGAAGGTTTCCTATTCCACAGACGGTGGAGCGACTTGGAAAAATGATGTGAAGACGGAAACTCCAGTTGGAGCTCTTACTACATCGTTGGCTAAGAAACTTTCTGTGACACTCCCAGATAATGTTGGAAATGGAATCGTTAAGGTAAGAGTATATGTAGCTGATAATGTAAGCGTTAATGGTGGCATAATTACTTCGGATGGAACTGCCAATATCAACAACATCGTAATCAAGGGCCAAAAGATTGATGGTACTGGATCTACAGAAGAGACCCCATCTGCAACGGGTATTGAAAGTCTTACCGTTGGTGAGTCACACACAGGTGACTTAGTAGGCGGTACAGTGCTTAATCTTCAGTGTGGTTCACTTGCTGTTTCTTATGAAGTATCAGTAGATGGTGCAGATTATGTAGCTCTTGACGGCAATACATATACAATTCCTGACTTTGCAGCAGGAGAGCATACAATTAAATTCCGCGCAAAAAAGGATGATAAGTATTCACAGGAACTTTCTGTGACTGTTTCAGTAGCAGCGACAGAGCCTGTTGTGACAGAAAAAACAGCTAGCCTTGTTTCAGAACTGACAGATGGTTCCTATGTTCTTATCTATAGTGCTTCCGGAAATACAGTGCTGACAGGCAATGTGAGTGGAAAGAAGCTTTCTGGATGTGCGGCTACTATTGCTGAAGATGAAAAACTTACCGTTTCTGATGAGATGGAAGTACTTAAGGTTGTGAAGAATGACAAAGCAGAATATAGCTTTGTTACACTTGATGGCAAGTACTTGACCAGTGGTGCAACTGGAAACGCCTTGTCTTTTGTCGAGGAAGCAAGTGAATATAGTCTCTGGACCGTTGAAAGTCTGACTGTTGGAGAAAAGACTGGATTCACAGTTAAGAATACAAAAGCAGAATATAATGGAAACAAGCAGGCACTTGAGTATTATAGTGGTGCATTTACAACCTATGGTGCAAGCACATCGGCAGCATATTTGATGAATTTCTATGCGCCGGATTACGAGGTAACAGAAAGACAGCCAGAGAAGACGCCAGAAGAGCAGCCTGTTTCTTCTAGCATCGAGAATGGAACCTATGTCGTATGGGCTCCAGCCTATAACAAGGCTGTTTCTAGCAAGACCAATTCAAGTTCTTACTACATTGGAATTGATGTATCTGGTAACAAGACTACAGTAGCAGGATATGACAATAGTTGTTTATGGGATATTACAAAGAACGAGGATGGTACATATAGCTTTGCACAGGATGGGAAGTACATCGGACTTACCAGTGGTGACAAGCTTACTGTCGATGCAAATCCAGCGGTAAAGGATTGGACACTGGAAGTAGTCGATGACGCTTATCGTTTCAAGGCCAATGGATTCTATTTAGAGTGGCTTGCAAAATACAGCGACTGGAGCGTATATAAGACCATTACCGATGAGACAGCTGGTGCATTCAATTTCTATGTGACCAAGGCTAGCAAGGTATATGATTACGACAGCGAACTCGAAGTAACCTATGCTACATGGGGCGGTGGAAGCCATTATGCAGATGACGCCATGTCAATTCCTGGAGATTTGTTCGCAGTGGGTGATATGAAAGACACCAACACTGCTTATACCGCTGTAATTAGTGGAAAAGATGTAAAGCCATTCCAGACAACAACTCCAGGTACTGGTGGAACCACATATTATATGGGTGGTACCAGTATTGGTTCTGGAACCAATGATTATCTGCAGTTTAAGCTTTCGACACAGGGCTATGCAGGAAATACTATGAGCTTCCGTATGCGTTGTACAAAGACTGCGCCAGGAGCATGGACGATGCAGTATTCTACGGATGGGGAGAACTTCTTTGATTTTTCTAAGGGATCCTATGAATGTGCATATAAGGCATATGGTGCTGGTGGAACTTCTACTGATGTGAAGAAGTCCGGTGAGATTGCAGACGGAAAGGCAAAAATTGTTGTAGCAGGTGAATACATTACCTATACCTTTGATGTTCCAAGTGGTGCAGATAATGCGAAGACTCTCTATGTACGTCTTGTTCCAAATGATAAGCGTGCGAATGGAGAAGCGGGAACTCCTGCAGGAAATGTTCGTATCGACTCTGTAAAATTCACAGGTCATCCAATCATGGATGATGGTATTGCGGCTTATATAGCAGTTGACCCAGATGGAATTGAAGAAGATCAGGCTCCAGGAACCGTCATCGGATTGACTTCTGCAACAGAGGGCGCAAACATTGCTTACCGTTTTGTAACAGAAGAGAACTACGAGAATGTTGCATGGACCGCATACACAGAGGAAGAGGGCTGTATACTTCCAAGCAAGCTTCCAGTTTATCTTCAGGTAAAGGCAAGTAAGGAAGGAAAGCAGGATTCGATTATCCGTACCCTTTCATATGCAGCAGGTACTGTTGGAAGTGTTAAGATGACACCAAATGGTGGCGGTGTCTATATGAAGGAAGAGGGAGATAAGGTTCAGATCACTCTTGCTTGTGAAACAGAGGGAGCTACCATTTACTACAATGCAGGAGAGGAAAAGGATGGCATGCTTGTATATCAGGTATACGATCCACAGACTTCTGTGATTGAACTCGAAAAAGGATTTGAATCCTTTGTTCTTCGTGCTTATGCAGTGAAGGAAGGATTTAATGATTCACCTGTTACCACTCGTACATTTACGGAGCGTTCACAGGAGAGATACAATATCTATTTTGGACAGATGCACGCACACACCAGCTACTCAGATGGTGCTGGTACAGCAAAGGATGCTTTTGAGCATGCTTCTCAGGTTAAGAACCTTGATTTCCTTGCACTGACAGACCACTCGAACTCATTTGACAATGCAGATTCGGGCGATATTGCAAAGGATGCATCTGTATATAGTACTGAGTGGGCAGAAGGAAAGCAGCTCGCAAAGGCATACACAACCGATAAGTTCGTTGGTTTGTTTGGTTATGAGATGACCTGGTCAAACGGACTTGGCCATATGAACACCTTCAATACACCAGGTTTCCAGAGCCGTACCCAGACTGCTTATGCGACCTATGGTACAGCACTTCAGAATTACTATGCAGCACTTAAGACAGTAGATGATGGTATCAGCCAGTTCAACCATCCAGGTACTACCTTTGGTGACTTTAGTGATTTTGCTTATTACGATGATGAGATTGATCAGCTCATCACCTTGATCGAGGTTGGAAACGGTGAGGGAGAAATTGGTAGTTCCAACTACTTCCCAAGCTATGAGTATTACACAAGAGCCTTGGATAAGGGCTGGCATGTAGCTCCAACCAACAACCAGGATAACCATAAGGGATTATGGGGTGATTCCAATACTGCACGAAGCGTTGTTCTTGTAGATACCTTGAACGAAGAGTCTATCTATGATGCAATGCGTAACTATCGTGTATATGCAACAGAGGATAATGATTTAAGTATCTACTATGCTTTGGATGGCAACATTATGGGTACCATTCTTAGCAAAAATGATGTAGACAATACCGTTACCTTAACTGCACATATAGAAGATCCAACGGATCAGAAGATTGGTAAGGTAGAAGTAATTGTAAATGGTGGACTTAGCATTGCCAGCATGGATGTTGAGAAAAATGCTGAGGATGTTACCTTTACAGTAGGCGCTAATTACAGCTATTACTATTTACGTGTTACCCAGGAGGATAAGGACATTGCAGTTACTGCACCAGTTTGGGTAGGTGAAGTTGAGGCAGTTGGTATTAGTAGCTTTGTAACAGAGACATCACTTCCTGTTCAGGGAGAGCCAGTAGAGCTTACTACAACCTTATACAACAACGAAAAGAAGCCACTTTTGGTAAATAAGATTGAGTACTCAGTTCTGAATGCAAACGATGAAAAGAACGTGATTAAGACCTATGAGGGTGAGGAACTTGAGGCAATCGGTATGAGCAAGGTAGCAAAGCAGAAGGAAGTTTCTTCTACATTTGCTTATACCTATGACGGTCTTGGAAAGACCTCTTACTATGTAACGGTATACGGAACATTAAATGAGATTGAAAAGATTTACACTGAGAAGTTAGATGTTTCCTATGTTTCTAAGGAAATGGTAACCAATGTCGTTGTGGATGGCTCACATTACAATGATTATGTAACGGGTTACTATGGTGGAAATATGACAAACTTCACCACTCTTGCTGCAAGGGATGCAGTGAAGGTTACGATTGCAGGTGCAGATAAGTCAGAAGCAAATCGAAGCCTTACGAAGGAAGAGTGGGAAGCGCTTCTTTCAGATGCAACCCTATTAATCGTGTCTGCTCCAGCAAGAACCAGCGGTACAGCAAATGCTGGTGCATATAAGGCAACCCTTTTCGAGGATTGGTTCCTTGATTTGGTGGCAGAGTTTGTTGAGAACGGCGGAAATGTGATTGTTGCAGGTCTCGCCGATTACCAGGATACCAAGGCAAAGTCTTCCGATTATCATGGAGCAACACAGCTCAATAAGCTTCTTGCAGCCATTGGTTCTTCTATGAAAATTAACGACGATGAGGCCTTTGACATTACCAACAATGGCGGCCAGGAGTACAGATTGTACCCAGAGAACTTTGCTATGGATAGCAAGTGGCTTGCTGGTGTTGTAGACAAGAACATGAACGAAGAAAACTATCAGAAATACAGCCAGTATAGTGGATGTACCGTAAGTGTTGGAAATGGTACTGCGCTTGTTAAGGGCTTTGGCACCACACTTTCTGTAGACAGCGATAAGGATGGCGCAGGAAACTCTGATAGTACACTTACTTATACCGTAAAGGATTCTGATGGCAAGGAGTCGGAAAAGTCATACCAGAAGGTTGTGGAAGAAGGCAACGCTGTCCTTCTTGCAGTAGAAGAAACCAGTAAGGGTGGTAATATCTTTGCCGCAGGTAATGTCTTTGTATCTGACTTTGATGTAAAGGCAGAGGTTGATAACGCATTCGATCTTCAGTATGCAAATGCAACCATCGCACAGAACATTCTTCGCGATGTAAAGGTTGAACTTCCATATACCAGCATTGCTAAGGTTCGTGAAGCAGCAAATGCAGGAAAGAATGGTAGTGTATACCGTGTGAAGGGACGTGTAACTAGCGGAACTGCTAACCCAGACAACGCATTCTTTGATTGTATCTACATTCAGGATGAGACCGCAGGTATCGATATCTTCCCTTATGCACAGGCAGGTCTTGCCCTTGGTACTGAGATTGAGATTACAGGATACATTGATAGTTACCAGGGTGACTTAGAGCTTAAGGTTATGAACTACAAGATTTTGGATGATCAGAACCTTATGCCAGTTGCACCTACCAAGCTTGCTTGTAAGGATGCAGCAGACTATGAGAACTACGGTGGCCTTTTGATTCAGGTAGAGGGTACTGTGAAAAAGGATAGTCTCTACTATAACAGTGATGGAACACTTGCACAGTTTGTTGTAACAGACGAAACTGGCGATACTACCATTTTCATCGATGGCTATATCTTAAGTGGAACAACTGGAAAGAACACACTGGCAGACCAGATTAAGGAAGGCTATACCGTTTCAGCGGTAGGTGTTCAGTACGTGCATCCAGAGCTCTTCGACAAGAAGATGGAGAACGCAGAAGTATCTGTTCTTCGTGTACGTAACTGTGATGAAATCGTTGTAACAGGAAAGCCAGCAGTAGAAACAAAGCCTGCAACAAATAATCCTGTTGTAAATGTAATTAATAATATTACCAATGCAGTAGGCAATTTCATCGGAAAGATTGGCGATGCAATTCGCGATATCTTCCGTAGACCAGCGAAGAAGGCTGCGCAGCAGGTCATTGTTGAGGATGAGCCAGTAGCACAGGCTGCTGGAAATAAGGGGGCAGTTGTTGAAGCAACAGAAGTGACAGAGCCTGAAATGGTTGAAATTGCAACAGAGGAAACTCCACTTGCAGCGGCAGAAAAGAGTGGGAATCGTGCATTGGTTGCTGTTTTTGGTGGTCTTGGTGCTTTACTAGTTCTCGGTGCGGGAGTAGTATATAAGAGACGTACACTAATAGATGTGGAGTAATCCATAGGATTTGACCGACGAAGTCGGAGAGAGATTTATGAATAGACCAATTGTAAAATGGATGGTTGGAATTGTATTTGTTCTTGCTATGACAGGAATCCTAATCTTTGCCAATCATGACAAACCACATTATACAATTACAGAAACGAGCGGTACCGAATACGAGACCGCTCGTGTTCTTCGTGTAGTCGAAGATCGCACTTCTGTCAACGAACGGCTAGAGAATCAGCGTGTAGGAAGTAAGGATTTGGAAGTAGAAATTCTCACAGGCCGTTACAAGGGCGATGTGGTCCAGGTAACGGATTATTTTAGCGCGACCTACACTGTGGATGTGAAGACAGGGGATAAGGTTAGTGTGCGCATTGATACCTCTGGTCCTCATGTATATTCTGTGAGCATTTACAATTACCACAGAGTTCCACTTTTTGTTGGACTTATCGTGGCATTTTTCTTAGCCCTTGCGATTATGGGTGGCAAGCAGGGAATCAAGGCCTTTGTGGGATTGGCTTTCACGGTACTGTGCCTCGTATTTATCTTGCTTCCATTGGCCCTAAAGGGATTTGCAACGATTCCACTTACCGTAGCGATTATTGTGGTAACTAGTGCGGTTTGCTTTTTCTTAATTGGAGGCATCCAGACCAAGACCATTGCGGCGGCAGCAGGTAGCTGTTGTGGCGTTGTACTTGCAGCAGTCATTGGTCAGATTGCGGCAGCAGTTGGCGGTGTAACAACCTTCCAGATGGAGCAGGCAGAGGCATTAATTCTAGTGAAGAGCACCACGGCATTACAGATGCGCGGGCTTTTTGCCAGCGGTATCTTAATTGCAGCAACAGGAGCCGTTATGGATATTGCCATGTCGATTTCATCGGCCCTTGATGAATTGCATAGCCAGAATCCGAAAATGGGATGGAAGGATTTATTCCGTTCTGGAATGACCATTGGTCGAGATGCTATGGGAACCATGGCCAATACACTGGTTCTTGCCTATGTAGGAAGCTCTCTTAATATGATGGTACTCATCTATTCTTATGGGGTTGGTTTCCGTCAGCTTGTAAATACGGATTTTGTTGCCATTGAAATGATTCGTGCAGTGGCTGGTAGCATTGGCATCATTGGAACCGTTCCATGCGTTTCTTTGATTAGCGCGCTGTTGCTTGACAAAATGCGCGTTTCATCATACACTAAATAGGCTAGTAAACTAGTAGCATATGAAAAAGGCTTTGAAAAGGAAGAGTAGCGAAGGAAAGCCATACAGAGAGAGATTGTCACCGGCTGTAAGCAATCTTATGGAAGAATTTGTGAAGTGCACCTTGGAGCTGATTGTGCGAGCACAGTTTTAATTGGAAAATTGATTGGAACTGTAGGTAGCAGGATTCGTATCACGCACGTTACGCGTTTTGAGCAATAGTGATAAGCAAAGGCTTTCCTATTGGAAGAAGAGTGGAACCACGAC
>JAZQQA010000152.1:0-4295 GCA_045628825.1 Agathobacter sp. | reverse complement strand
ATAGAGGATCTGGCGCAGGCAGTGCGTCTTGCCATGACACACGCAGAGGAATGGCAGGTTGATTTTTCCGATTATGCAGTTATGGGATTTTCCGCAGGAGCCCATCTTGCAGCGAGCTTTGCGCTAGATGTAAATTGCTGTGAAAAGTTCGGTTTGCCAAAACCAGGGGCTCTTTTCCTGGGGTATCCAGCGACTCTTATTGATGGAAGCCTCCTTCCTAGTATGCGTCAGTATATGTTTGGAGGCGACTGGGACAAGGAAGAAGTATATTCTGCCTATTCTGTGGAAAAACAGATTACAGGAGCGTATCCCAAGACCTTTTTCTGGCAGTGTGAGGAGGACCGTGTGGTTTCTTTCCAGAGTAGCCAGCTTTTGGAAAAGGCATTAAAAGAGAATAAGGTTCCATACGTGTATGAGACTTATCCAGGGGATTGCCATGGATGGGGACTGGCGGATGGAAGACCTGCAGAAGGATGGCTTCGTCGAGCTATCAATTTCTGGCAAAAGTAATTCGGGGACGGTTCTTGGTACCAAGGGCGCGCTATGGCGTACACCAAGAACCGTCTTTTGTGTTTGTTTTTGTACAAACAAACCTATTGACCTAGTGGAATGGTGGGTATATAATCATATCAACCTAGTAAGTGGGTAGGTAAAAGATTGTAATAAGAATGAGAGGTATTATCATGCAGGTATACGCAGATAACGCAGCAACGACAGCCGTTAGTAAGCACGCGGTAGAAGCAATGCTGCCATATTTTACAGAAGTATATGGCAACCCATCTAGCCTTTATGAAAAAGGTCAGGAAGCTAAGGTTGCATTAGAGGGCGCAAGAGAGCGCATCGCAAAGATTCTTGGGGCTGAGCCACGAGAAATCATTTTTACATCAGGCGGAAGTGAAGCTGACAATCAGGCAATTTTGTCTGCAACCCGTACAGGAGCTAAGAAGGGAAAGAAGCACATTATTTCAACTGCTTTCGAGCATCACGCTGTGCTTCATACCTTGAAGAAACTGGAAGCTGAGGGCTTTGAGGTTACACTTCTTGATGTTCACGCAGAGGGTATTGTAAGCCCAGAGCAGGTAGCAGATGCAATTCGTGAGGACACTTGCCTGGTTACCATTATGTATGCCAACAATGAAATCGGAACCGTACAGCCAATTCGCGAGATTGGTGCGGTTTGTAGAGAGAAGGGTGTACCTTTCCACACAGACGCAGTACAGGCAGCAGGCCATATTGCAATCAATGTAGTTGAGGATAACATCGATTTCCTTTCTTTGTCTGCACACAAGTTCCATGGACCAAAGGGTGTTGGCGTATTGTATGTGAAGAAGACAATTCCAGTGACCAACTTAATCGAGGGTGGCGCGCAGGAGCGTAAGAGACGTGCAGGTACAGAAAATGTGCCAGGCATCGTTGGTATGACAGTAGCCCTAGAGGATGCAGTAGCGCAATTGGATGAGAGTATTCCACGTATCACTGCATTAAGAGAACGATTAATCCAGGGCTTACAGAAGATCCCTTATGCAGAGTTAAATGGACATCGTACCAAGAGACTTCCTGGCACTGTGAATTTCTGTTTTGAAGGAATTGAAGGCGAATCCCTTTTGCTTCTTCTGGATGATAAGGGAATCTGTGCATCTTCTGGATCCGCTTGTACCTCAGGTTCTTTGGATCCAAGCCATGTGCTTCTTGCCATTGGTCGTCCCCATGAGGTAGCTCACGGATCCCTTCGTCTGAGTCTTAGCGAGGATGTTACCGAGGAAGAAATCGATTACATCATTCAGTCAGTTACTGAGGTAGTAACCTACCTGCGTAACATGTCACCATTCTGGAGAGATTTGACAACAGGCAAGAGACCACACGTATTCAAGGAATTTGTAGAAGCATAAGATAGGAGAATAAAAACATGGCATTATATAGCGAAAAAGTAATGGATCATTTCCGTAACCCAAGAAATGTTGGCGTAATCGAGAATGCAGATGGAGTTGGCGAAGTAGGTAATCCAGTCTGTGGCGATATTATGAAGATTTATTTGAAAATTGATGAGAATCAGGTAATTTCGGATGTGAAGTTCGAGACCTTTGGATGTGGTAGCGCCATTGCATCAAGCTCTATGGCAACAGAACTCATCATGGGACAGCCGGTATCAGAAGCACTTAAGCTTACCAATCAGGCCGTTACTGAGGCTTTGGATGGTCTTCCTGCCCATAAGATTCACTGTTCTGTTTTGGCGGAAGAGGCCATTAAGAAGGCAGTGAAGGATTATTACGACAGAGAAGGAATTGCATATGATCCAGCTGTTTTTGCAGCACTTGAGGACTGTGAACACTGCCACCTGGAGGGACATTAATCTCATTGAAATACTAGGCAAATAGGAATATGATAAAATCATAGAAAGCATCACGAGAGGATGAAATTATGGTATCAACAAGAGGAAGGTATGCCCTTCGTGTTATGATTGATCTTGCCATGCATGCGCAGGATGGATATATTCCGATGAAGGAGGTTGCAGCAAGACAAGGCATCTCCTTAAAATATCTAGAGCAGATTTTGCCTGTTTTGTCGCAAAATCATTATGTGAACGCGGTTCATGGTAAGGGCGGCGGATATATTCTGGCAAAAAAGCCAGAGGAGATTCGCGTGGGAGACATTCTTAGGCTTACAGAAAAGGATATGTCACCAGTGTCTTGTCTGTCAGAGGGGGCTGGTCCTTGCGAGCGTGAGAAAATATGCCCGACCTTAGAATTCTGGAAGGGATACAATGATGTGGTCTTTGGTTATTTAGATAGTAAGACCATTGCGGATTTCCTAAAATAAAAGAGAAGTATAAAAGAAGACCTGTAGCATTCCATATTTGGAAGGCCACAGGTCTTTTTGTTGCTTGATTATTTACGGATACGGTTTAGCTTCTTATTGAGAGCCAAAATGTCTTCCTTTTTCATCGGTGGAAGACCAGCAGTTCCCATCATGGAAATCATACGCTTAACCGTGAAGGCACCCATCATTTTTATGAGGTCCTTGTTCTTTAGCATGGCGCCCATATTCATGCCATCATTTTTCTTCTTGCCGTCTTGGCTCTTACCAGCCTTCTCGTCTTGAAGCTTTTTCTCCTCCATGAGTTTCTTCATGGCCTTTCCAATAGCAAGCATAGCAAATGGATGCTTCGATACGACATCCAGGCGGTCCATAATGGAAAGTCGTCCTTCTGGCTGTGTGATATCAAACCAGTTGATGACATCGCCAGTTTCTACCATACGATATTCCTCTGGGAATTCATCAACCTTTACAAGCTGGCTTTCGTCGGTGTAAGCACCCGCCTTTGCAAATAAAGTGGTCTCGCCAGCGTTTGGTACATCAAAATAGAAGAAGTGGTTATCAGAGCTTTGTTTGCCAAGGGAATTGCCATTTACAAAAAGCTCTACTTCTGGAAGGTTAGAATATACCGTTACCTTGGTGACCTCCTCAACACGCTTCACATAGCGCTTGCCACAGATGTGGACAAATGGGTCATCCGATAACCATGCCTTGTAGGCATAGAAGGCATCCTTTTTGTATTTACGATCAAAGGTGACAAGACCTTTGTGGTTCATACCGTCTTCGCCGCCTTCAGCTCTAGCATCGGCTGCAAAGTCAAACATGTTCCATACGTGGGTTGCCCAAAGGTATTCTCTGGTGAAAAGCTGCTTGTTGAGCTCCTCATGATAAAATGCCTGATATTCTTCGGTGTAGTCACCCTGTTCAGGCTTTGAGGTGTGCCAGTTTAAAGCCTCACAGCCGTATTCGGACATACCTACTGGAATATTTGGGTGCTCTGCATGGAATTTGTCCAGCCAAGGTCCATTCATGGATGTATTTCCGCCATACCAGCCGAAGTAGTGGTTCCATGATACGGTGTCAGGAATGTTAATGTACTCTGCATCGGTTGGACACATAGATACAATCGCCATGGTTGTAAGTCTGGTTGGGTCCAGCTTGTGTGCCAAATCATTTAAAATGCGATGGTTTTCAATTAAGTCAGGATCCGCTGCATTTTGCATGGTGATTTCATTGGAGAGACCCCATACAAAAATGGATGGATGGTTATAGTTCTGTACAATGAGTTCACGCATCTGACTGATGGTATTCTCGCGTCCTGTAGGCATATGGCGGCTGATATATGGAATCTCAGCCCAGATGACAAATCCCATCTCATCACATAAATCATAGAAGTACTGGTCGTGCTGATAGTGTGCAAGACGAATGGTGGTGGCTCCGACCTCGTAAATGAGCTCTAAGTCCTCTCTGTGATGTGTTGG
>JAZQQA010000151.1:0-10310 GCA_045628825.1 Agathobacter sp. | reverse complement strand
CGTATCAATGAGATTATTCAGTCTATTGATATCATTCGTCAGTGTGCAGCGAAGATGCCAAAGGGTGACCTTGCTGCTGTTGTAAAGGGCAATCCAGACGGTGAGTACTTTATGCGTGTAGAGCAGCCAAGAGGAGAAGCTGTTTACTATGCAAAGGCCAACGGAACCAAGTTCCTTGACCGTATGCGTGTCCGCACTCCTACCTTTGCAAACCTTCCAGGTATGCTTGAGACTTTGAAGGGCGCTGATCTTGCTGATGTGCCACTTCTTGTACTTACAATTGATCCATGTATCTCTTGTACAGAGCGATAGGAGGGGAAAACAGATGGCAATTATGAATTTTACCAAAACGGTATTGAATAACCTGGTACATAAACCAGTGACTACCAGCTATCCAGCAAAGCCTGCAGTGTATCCAGAGCGTAGCCGCGGACATATCGAAATTGATTTCGACGGTTGTATTCTTTGTGGTATCTGTAAGATGAGCTGCCCTTCTGGCGCAATTACCGTGGATAAGGCAACTGGCACTTGGAAAATCAATCGTTTTGACTGTATCCAGTGCGGATATTGTACACTCAAGTGTCCAAAGAAGGTTCTTTCGATTGTTCCTGGCTATCAGGAGCCAATGGGAGGCAAATTCGAAGAGGAGCATGTGCGCCCAGTAGAGGAGAAGCCACAGGCAGCAGCTGCAGAGGCACCAGCAGCAGGTGGATATCCAAAGGCAGACACAGAGCAGTGCGTATTCTGTACCCTATGTGCAAAGAAGTGTCCCGCAGAGGCACTTAAGGTCGATCGCGCAGAGAAGATCTGGGAACTCAACAAGGACGCTTGCTTGTCTTGTGGACTTTGTGCAAGCAATTGCCCAAAGAAATGTATTACAATGGAGTAAGAGGTTTTATTTATGCATGAATACCATGGCGCCGCAGAAATGATTGAGCATGCTACTGAGCATTGCAAGGAACGCGGCCATAGTAAAGTAACAAAGATGGGATTGGTGATTGGAGAGAGTTCTGGTTATTCCTTTGATGCAGTAAAGGGATATATTGAAGAGCTTGCACCAGGCACCATGTGTGAAGGAGCAGAAATCGTGGTTCGTATGACCAAGACCATGCTTCGCTGCCCAAAGTGTAACGAACTTTTCCCTAAGAAGCCACTCATGTATGATTGCCCACATTGTGGCACTCCAGGCAACCCAACAGATGCTGGAAAAGAGATGGCTCTTGATTTTGTAGAGACAGAGTAATTGATGAAAACATTTGAAATTACTGTGCTTGGCCTGGTGCAAGGAATTGGCTATCGTCCATTTGTTGCAGAGCAGGCAGAAGCTCTTGGAATCGTAGGACAAGTGAAAAATGAAGGAGGCATTGTGAGAATCCTTGCCTCTGGCAACGAGGAGGCGCTCACGAATTTCGTGGAGCGCCTAAACGCGTTTTATCCGGATGGTGCAAGAGTGGACCGTGTAGAGGTGAAGGAAGTGGGACAGGAGGAGCCCATAGCCCAAGCCTTTGCCATTGTGGAAAGTAAGGCAGGAGAAGATAGATTGCGCTTTTTGCCAGCAGACCTTCCGACCTGTCCACGTTGCGAAGAAGAGCGTAAGGATCCAAAGAATCGTAGATATCGTTATCCGTTTATCTCCTGTGTCTCTTGTGGCCCGAGGTACTCCATTCTGGACACTGTGCCATATGACAGAGAGAGTATTACCATGGCTGATTTTGCTATGTGTCCGGATTGTGAGAAGGAGTACAAGGAGAAGGGCAATGTAAGACGCCATGCCCAGACCATTGCCTGCCCAAATTGTGGACCAAAGCTGCGCCTTGTACCGGCGGCGGGACTTGAACCCGCCAGTGGTAGTGTAGTGGCGCAGGAAGCAGTAAAGAATTGTACATCGGAAGCGGAGACGGAAGCGACTTTGCAGGCGGCGATAGCACTGCTTCAGCAGGGGAAGATCGGAGCCATCCGAGATATTGGTGGCTATCATTTTGCCTTTGATCCCCATAATGCAGAAAGTGCAAGGCGCCTTCGTGCATTTAAGAATCGAGAAGAAAAGCCATTCGCGGTGATGTTCAAGGATCTTACGAGCATACGCGAATATTGTAAGATAGATGAGAGAGAGGAAGCATTGCTACTCTCAAGTCCAAGGCCAATTGTGCTGTTGGAGAAGAAAGAGGGAGGGCTTTGCTTTGTAGAAGAAGTAGGCATGGGTTCCGATCGGATTGGAGCCATGCTTCCATGCAACCCATTGCAGAGTCTTTTGGTAGAGGCGGTAGGTCCTCTTGTTATGACCAGTGGAAATCGTGGCGGGGAACCAATTATCACGGAAGAGGCTCAGATGGAATCCCTTTTGTCTGAGGGCATAGACTTTATGCTGACCCATGACAGAAGGATTCTAACACCTCTTGAGGATAGCATTTATCAGGTAAATGGAGCATATGTGCAGATTCTGCGTCGAGGAAGAGGACTGGTTCCAGAGCCTGTAGTGATGGGAAGAAGCTTGTCTTCACCTGCATTTGCGGCAGGAGGAGACCTAAAGGCCGTCTTTGCCCTTGGAAAGCAGAATATGGCATACCTGAGTAGTCATTTCGGAGATTTGGATGATTATCGTGCAGCCCTTGCCAGAGAAAAGTCTGTGGCACATATGAAGCGGTTGCTTCAGATTGAACCTATGGTAACGGTGGGGGATTTACATCCACGCTATATTTCCAGCGAGGCAGTAAAAAGACGCGTACAGCATCATGAAGCCCATGTGCTTTCCGTTATGGCAGAGCATGGCCTTGTAAATGCTCTTGGCGTGGCATTTGATGGAACGGGCTATGGCACAGATGGAAGCATCTGGGGTGGAGAGTTCCTTACTGTGCAAGGGAAAACACGAAGCCGTGTCGCATGCCTTTCACCGGTTGCAATGGCTGGTAGTGATTTGGGAGCCAAGGATGGACGTATGTCCCTGGCAGCCTATGTGCTTGCAGCAAAGACGCGTGGCCTCATGGAACCCCAAGGGATTACGCAAAAGTGCTTAGATGCAGAACAGGTGAGAATGTTGTCTGCCATGGAAGAAGCTGGCATTGGAGTGGTGAAATCCAGCTCTATGGGAAGACTGTTTGATGCAGTCGCAACCATGCTTGGAGTCAAGAATTACAACACTTATGAAGGGGCTTGTGCCATCGCGTTGGAGCAGCTTGCAAGGAAAAGTGAATGCCCTTATATCATTCCTTTTTCCATTTATGAGGAAGATGGCATCCTTCAGGCAGATAGTGTAAAATATATCGTAGATTTGTGGAACGCCTATGAAGGTGGAATTCTAGTAGAGGATTTGGCCCTTGGCTTTCACCTGGCCCTTGCGGATATGGTAACAGACATGGTAGAAGCTCTTGCGTGGGAAGGTCCCGTGGTCCTGTCTGGTGGCACTTTCTGTAATCGAATTCTGCTTACAGCAACCACAAAGAAATTGAAGGAAAAGAAAAAACAGGTCTATATCAATGAGCAGGTTCCATGTGGAGACGGTGGACTGGCCCTTGGACAGCTCTACGCAATGACCTTGGAGGATGAATAAAATGTGTGTAGCATTACCAGGAAAAGTATTGGAAATAAACGGTGATATTGCAAAGTGCGACTTTAGCGGCAACCTATTAGAGGTTCGCGCAGGTCTTGTGGATATTGCGGTAGGAGACTATGTGCTTGTACATGCAGGCTGCGTCATCCAGAAGGTATCTACCGAGGAAGCAAAGCGCATGGAAGACTTGATGCAGGAAATTGAAAGCTTCGGAGGACAGTAATGGAGCTTGCGAAAATCGTATCATTTTTAGCAGAATATGATGGACCAGAAATGAATATCATGGAGGTCTGTGGAAGCCATACGGCAGCTATTGCAAAGAATGGAATCCCAGGCATGTTAAGTAAAAAGCTTCACCTGGTCAGTGGACCGGGATGCCCTGTGTGTGTAACCATCTCGTCTTACATTGACAAGCTGATTGCACTGGCAATGGAGGGGAAATGCATTATGACCTTTGGCGACCTGCTTCGCGTGCCAGGCTCCCAGAAGAGCCTTAGTATGGCAAAGGGAGAGGGCGCAAGAGTGGAGATGGTCTATTCTCCAATGGACATTATACCTCTTGCTAAGGCGGAGTCAGACACTCAGTTTGTATTTGCGGCAGTAGGCTTTGAGACAACGACACCAGTCTATGCACTTTTGCTGGATGCACTGCTTGCAGAGCAGGTGGAAAACGTACAGCTTCTGACGGCCCTAAAGACCATGCCAGCGGCTATCGATTATCTGTGTCGCAACGATGCACCTGTGCAGGGCTTTTTGGCACCAGGACATGTGTGCGTCATTACAGGTGCCAAGGCGTTTTCGGCGCTTGCGACAACCTATGGCATTCCATTTGGTGTGTCAGGCTTTGAAGGAGAAGAAATTCTAACCGCTCTTTATGGCATTGTGAAGGCCCAGGGTATGGGAAAGGTGATGAACTTTTATCCGACGGTAGTCAGTGAAAATGGAAATGAAAAAGCACAGGCTTTGGTAAATCGATATTTTGAGCCTTCGGACGCCAGTTGGAGAGGCATGGGTATGATTCCGGGAAGTGGCATGCTGCTTCGCGAGGAATATGCGTGCTTTGATGCAGGAAGTGCAGGACTGACGGAGGATATTAAGAAGAATAAGGGCTGCCGCTGTGATCAGGTCTTGATGGGTAAGATGAAGCCGACAGATTGTCCGCTGTTTGGAAAAGTCTGTACCCCAATGACACCACAGGGTGCATGCATGGTATCGACAGAGGGAAGCTGTCACACTTATTATTCGAATTTTGTGTAAAATAGCACTTCGCGAGGTAGGCGTAGTGCTGTGGAAAGAGATAAGAGAGACATATGGACGAGAAAATCATGATGGTTCACGGAAGTGGCGGAAAAGCCACCAGTGAACTGATTGCAGAGATATTTGCCAAGGAATTTGATAATGATACCTTAAATGAGATGGAAGACAGCGCAGTTGTGCCAGGAAATGGAACCATTGCCATGACAACCGATAGCTTTGTGGTAACGCCTGTAGAATTTGCAGGGGGAGATATTGGACGTCTGGCAGTCTGCGGCACAGTTAACGACCTTCTTATGCGAGGAGCCAAGCCGATGTATCTGACCTGCGGATTTATTTTGCAGGAAGGCGTGTCCACAGAGGTACTACAGCGCGTTGTGCATTCTATGGCAGAGA
The DNA here is from genome assembly GCA_045628825.1 of Agathobacter sp. Lineage (GTDB taxonomy): Bacteria > Bacillota > Clostridia > Lachnospirales > Lachnospiraceae > Roseburia. Next base: position 5,113 of record JAZQQA010000151.1, on the reverse strand, counting down.
CCGCAAGAGAAGCAGGAGTTAAGATCGTAGCAGGAGATACCAAGGTCGTGAATGGTAGTGGAGAATTCTATATCAACACGGCAGGCGTTGGCTTTGTTCCAGAGCTTGATGCACAAGGCAATCCCTTCAATATTTCAGCAAAGAATTGTAAGTCAGGGGATGTGATACTGGCATCTGGAAATATGGGAGACCATCATGCAGCAATCCTAAGCCATAGGCTCGGCATTACCAATGATATCAAAAGTGATTGTGCCCCTCTTCAGGAGATGGTGGGCAATCTGCTGGCAGCAAGCATTCGTGTGCATACCTTGCGCGATGTAACGCGAGGCGGTCTGGCAACGGTGCTTAAGGAGCTTGCAGTCGCAAGCGATAAGACGCTCGTGTTAGAGCAGGATGCAATTCCGGTGACACCTATGGTGCGGGATTTCTGTGGCCTTATGGGTCTGGACCCTCTTTATATGGGCAATGAGGGGAAGCTTGTTGCAATTGTGGCAAGTGAGGATGCTGAGGCAGCATTATCCATTTTACGTAAGAGCAAATATGGAGAAAATGCAGCTGTCATCGGACGTGTGGAGGATACGGATCCTGGAAAGCTTCTTATGAGAACACCGATTGGAGGGCTTCGCAATCTCGAGATCCTTATGGGAGAAGGACTCCCTCGCATCTGCTAGGAATCGGAATGTGCGTGACGAAAGTCCTATATTGTGGTACAATGGTATCGACTTGATGCTTGGTTAGGAAAGGAGGTTGCCGATTCATGAAAGGAAGTATTCGCTCTCATGCAATTATGCTTTTGGTTGTAATGGTGATGCTTGGCGGTATTATGGGTTTTTCTCATTTATATGCTGTGAAGTATGAGCGATATTCTGCAAGTGACAATTGGACGGTAACTTTGAATGGCCAAGTATATGAAAATGTGGCGTTGGAGGATTTTCATTTCGCGAATGCAACCATTGGGGATGTGGTAGTTCTTTCTACTACGCTTGACACTGTGGTTGATGTAGTACATCCAACGCTTTTTCTATTTACAGATCATGCGGCGGTAGAAATATTTTTGGAAGGCCGTCGTCTCTATACCTATGGGACAACGGATTATCGCCTTGGAAATATTGTAGGATGCGGAAATCAGTGGATTGATTTGCCAGAAGATTATAATGGGCAGAATCTGACCATTCGCCTGTATGTCTCTGAAAAGAAGGCCTTTTCCAGCATTCAAAAAATCTATATTGAAAGCCAAGAAACTGCAGCGCGAAGCTTTGTGTACGAGTATCGCTACCCGCTGTTTGCGAATGCATTCCTATTTGTGTTTGGTGTGATTTTGGCAGTTTGTGTAACTGCAATTATGCGCCTGGATAAGGATTGGTTCCGTATGATTTGTTTGTCTGGATTCGCAATCTGCGTATCCATTTGGTCCCTTGCCAACACCAACCTTTTGATTCTCTTTGTGGATGATTTGACGGCAAGAGTGAACATTGAGTATGTGGCGCTTTATCTTGAGCCATTTTTCTTTATTTTATATTTCTATAAAGATTGTATGCGTCTAGGGGAAAAATGGCCAAAATACATTTATTTTGTGTTGACGGCAGTGCAGGCCATATTTGTTGTAACGGCCTTTCTGGGACAGAGCCTCCATTTGCTTCGCTATCCAACTGTTTTGCGGATTCAGCACATTATTTTGGTAGCCATGTTCCTGTATTTAAGTGCCTATATCGTGACCTGTCTACGGAAGCGTGTGCAGATTCACAGGATACTTGTGGTGGGACTTGCGGCAATCTTTGCCAGTGGAACCTTCGACTTAGTATCATATAATATCAAGCGATTTGTGCCTGAGATTACACAGGTAAGGTTCCGTGGTATTTTTTCTATCGGAACGATGATTTTCGTCCTTTGTCTTGTGCTCAACTATATTTTTGAGATGATTGAAGGAATCCGTGTAAAGAGTAAGGCAGAGATGCTTGAGCAGATGGCTTATACAGATGCACTGACAGGACTGGATAACCGCCGCAAATTGGATGAGACCTTGGATGAAATTGATCGTATGGGTGAGGCCTATACAGTGATTTCCTTTGACTTAAATTGGTTGAAGAGGGTCAATGATACCATGGGACATGAAGTTGGAGATGAGTACCTAAGGAGCTTTGCCAATGCGCTAAAGGAAGTCTTTCGCGGTGTTGGCAGCGTCTATCGCGTGGGTGGAGATGAGTTTGCTGCTGTAATTCGTGGGGAGAGTCGTGCTGAGCATCTTGTGACCATGTTAAAGGCCAAAATACATGCAATTAATGAGGTTCATAGGGACTGGAATATGAGTGTTGCTGCAGGAGCCGTTAGTAGTGTTAATGACGCAGGACTTAGCATTCATGAGGCATATCGTCTTGCCGATGAGCGTATGTACATCAACAAAAAAGAAATGAAAGCATTAAGAGAAGATAGCTAATGTTATATCAGATTACAAATGGGACAGTGTCTGTCGGTGGGCAGACAATCTTGTCCCATATTTCATTTGAAGTAAAGGGAAAAGAGAAAATTGCCATTGTAGGCGCCAATGGTGCGGGTAAGACAACCTTGCTGCGCCTGATTGCTGGCGAACTTGAGGTGGATAGGGACGATAAGAACCAGACTCCTGCAGTGTACCGCTCAAGGAATCTTACGATTGGTATGCTTAGGCAGACCAGCGAGTTGGATCAGGATAAGACGGTGGAGGAGCTTCTTCTGGAATCCTGCCCTGTTTTGGATTTGTATTCCAAGGAGCGCTTTCTTTATGAGATGGAGTATGATCGCATTTTCACAGGTATGGGATTTGCGCTGTCGGATAAGAAAAAGCGATTGCAGAATTTTTCGGGAGGAGAGCAGACGAAGATTTCTCTCATTCGCCTTCTACTCCAAAAGCCAGACCTTTTATTACTTGATGAGCCAACCAATCACTTGGATATTCATACGGTTGAGTGGCTGGAAGAATATCTTAAGGATTATGAAAACGCAGTGATTTTTGTAAGTCACGATCGTTTTTTCCTGGACCAGGTCGTAGAGGTTGTTTACGAGCTGGAGAACCAGACACTGGTACGCTATGCAGGAAACTATACAGATTATCGCGAGCAAAAGCGTAAGAATTATGAGTTGCAACTCAAGAAATATCAAGCGCAGCAGGCAGAAATTGCAAGGCTCAACGAGCTGATTGAAAAGTTCAAGCACAAGCCAAGTAAGGCGGCTTTTGCAAGGAGCCGTAAGACCATCCTAGAGCGTATGGAGAAGGTGGAAGTGCCAAGAGAAGGGGTGGCCCATATCTTTACGGGCGCCATCTCGCCAGAGTATCCTGGGGCAAAATGGATGGTGGAAGCTGAGCATCTTAAGGTTGGCTATGACAAGCTCTTGTTCGAACTGTCGCTTCGCGTAAGACGTGGGCAGAAGATTGGAATTATTGGGGACAATGGTGTTGGTAAGTCAACGCTTCTTAAGACCTTAGCGGGAGAGATGGAAGCCCTTGACGGTACCTATAGCCTTGGGAACCATACCATGCTTGGATACTTTGACCAGCATTCAGCGGAAATCGCAAGTGATAAGTCTGTGGTAGAGCATTTTAAGGAACTATTCCCAGGCATGCCAGAAAAGGATGTGCGTGGGACCCTTGGAGCCTATCTATTTTCCGGGCAGGAAGCAGGAAAAACAGTCAGTAGCCTGTCTGGCGGAGAGAAATCAAGGCTGGTGCTATGTGAGATGTTAACTGCACTTCCGAATCTCTTGCTTTTGGATGAGCCGACCAACCATATGGACATTGCGGCGAAGGAGACCTTGGAGTCGGCATTTCGCGCTTATACGGGAACCATACTATTTGTAAGTCATGACCGCTATTTTCTGTCGCAGGTAGCAGATGCCATTCTGATTTTGGATGGTCAGTCGGTTATGTATTATCCGTTTGGCTATGAGCACTATTTGGGAAGACGACGTGCAGCAGAGGGCGAAGACATTGCGGCAATGATTCAGGCAGAGGATCAAGCGCTTGTGGCAGACTTAAAGGCAGTGCCAAAGGCAGAGCGCCATCGCCTGAAGGAAATCTCCACAGAAGAGGCATACCTAGACTGGAAGCTACGCTTGGCGGGGGAACCTCTAAAGGAAGCAAGAGATGCGGCAATGGAGTTGGAGCAGGCGTTGCTTGCGCGGCGCGAGGAGCTAGAGCAATTGGAGTGGCAGCAGTTTGCGCAAAGGGTATGGCCGGTGGAAGAAGGCACTGTTGACGAGACGGATGCTACGGCAGAAAACCGAAGACGGGAGCTGCTAGAGGATATTAGGCAGATTGAGGAACAACTAAAGGAGCAGGAATCTCTGTGGCGGGAGCATAGTCTTCATTGGTATGATATCTATAACGATTCGTTATAGAACATGAGCCTTTTATGCCTTGCACGACTAGGACATAGTTGTTATACTGATTTCAATTAATGTGATATTTTTGGAGGAAGAAGACATGAACATCGTTTGTTTGGATTTGGAAGGCGTATTGGTACCAGAGATTTGGATTGCATTTGCAGAAGCAAGCGGAATTCCAGAGCTTAAGAGAACCACAAGAGATGAGCCTGATTACGATAAGCTTATGAAGTGGAGAATTGGAATCTTAAAGGAGCACGGACTTGGCCTTAAGGAGATTCAGGATACCATCGCAAAGATTGATCCAATTCCAGGCGCAAAAGAGTTCTTGGATGAGCTTCGTTCCCTTACACAGGTAATCATTATTTCTGATACCTTTTCTCAGTTTGCTGGCCCTCTTATGAAGAAGCTTGGCTGGCCAACCATTATGTGTAACGAGCTTGTAGTTGCAGACAACGGTGAAATTACAGATTTCAAGATGAGATGTGAGAAGTCAAAGTACACAACGGTACGTGCACTTCAGTCTATCGGATACGATACCATTGCAAGTGGTGACAGCCACAATGATCTTGGTATGATTCAGGCTAGTAAGGCAGGATTCTTATTCAAGAGCACAGAAGCAATCAAGGCTGAGTATCCAGATATCCCAGCATATGAGACTTATGAGGAGCTCTTGGCTGCAATCAAGGAAGTGCTTTAATATTTAAATTTGTAATTATAAAAAAGCCCCTATGTTTGAGTGTTCAGAAGACGAAGC
>JAZQQA010000150.1:0-2092 GCA_045628825.1 Agathobacter sp. | reverse complement strand
AGTACCTTTGCTATCTGCATCATTGTCTCAAGTGTAGGTTGTGCCATATTTGTGCACCACTTGCTGACAGTGGCCGGATCTTTACCTACTTGTTCGGATAACCACTTATTTGTTTTGCCCTTCTCAGCAAGCATAACTTTGTTGCGATTAATCTTGCGTTCCATACTTATAATCTTATAATATTTTGTGTGCAAAAATAATAAAAAGATTTGAAAACTGAGTCAAAATACCTAAATTTCTATCAAAAGTCATCGTTTTTATTGCGTTTTCTGCAATTTCAAACAACTATAGTAGGAGGCAAAGAGCGAAACATGTAGACAATCATATATACTCGCAGCTCGTTTAATACAGAAAAAAACACTTGTAGTCGGCGTAAATCATGCGCAAAATTATAGATTTCCGACAAGTTTAAATATATTTTTAGCATTTTCCCTTCTTTAGTTGAAAATAAATTATTAACTTTGCACCCGTAAAATTCAACAAATTACGCCATGCTCATAGGTAGAGAAAAAGAAAAGGAAGCTTTGCTGAGTGCCTTCGAATCCGGTCAATCAGAATTCATTGCAGTATATGGACGTCGTCGTGTGGGAAAAACTTTTCTCATACGAGAGACCTTTGAATATAAATTTGCTTTCCAACATACAGGAATACTTGACGCGCCTCTTAAAGAGCAATTATCAGAGTTCCGTCAGTCGTTGTATCGTGTAGGCATGGGACGCAAAGCCTTGCCCAAAACATGGAATGAGGCATTCCACCTCTTGGAAGATTGGCTTGAAAGCCTTCCTGAAGGCAAGAAAGTAGTATTCATAGATGAACTTCCATGGATGGACACCACACGTTCAAACTTCATACGTGCTCTAGATCACTTCTGGAACAGTTGGGCAACGGCTCGCAAGGACATCATCCTTGTTGTATGTGGTAGTGCCACATCATGGATTATAGACAATATTGTGATGAACTATGGTGGACTTCACAATCGTTTGACAAAAAAGATTCATCTTCATCCTTTCACCCTCCACGAATGTGAACTCTTTTGTAAGAGTCAAGGATTTGGATATAAACGCAATCTCATCATGGAGGCATACATGGCGATTGGCGGCATTCCATATTATTGGAGTTTCATGCAGAAAGGACTTAGCGTAGCTCAGAATCTTGACCGTATGTTCTTCGAAGAAGATGGCGAACTTGCTGGTGAGTATAATGCTCTTTATGCTTCATTATTCAAAAACCCTACGTTGCATATCGCTATTATCAATGCTTTGTCGACAAAGAAAGCGGGCATGGTAAGAAATGAGTTGCTAGAGAAAGCAAAGATAACTGATAGCGAACATTTCAGTAAGGCTCTCAAAGAATTGGAACAATGTGGATTTATCCGTAAATACACTTGTCTAGGCAAAAAAATTAAAGATGCCATGTATCAGCTTATGGACAACTATACCCTATTCTATTTCCAATTTGCACTGAAAAATGCAAATGGAGACAAAACCTTCTGGACAAGCATGTACAACTCCACTCTCCACAATACTTGGGCAGGACTTGCCTTTGAGCGAGTATGCCTTCAGCACATTGAGCAAATCAAGAAGGCACTTGGCTTCGGAGCTGTCATCAGTACAGCACACTCGTGGAGGGGTCCAGGTGCACAGATAGATCTTCTCATTGACCGAAATGACAGCGTCATCAATGTATGTGAGATGAAGTATAGCAAAGGTAAATATGCTCTTAATGAAGAGGAGCTAGAAAAGATGCAGAATCGCATTGACACTCTTCAAACAGAAACAGAGACGCAGAAGACAATACACCTCACTCTGATTACCTCGAACGGAGTAACGCCAGGTTCTGGTACTCACAACATCCAGAGTATGCTTACCATGGATGATTTGTTTGTGTAGTGTATAAAAACTGGTGCTAACGGCACGTCTTATCAGCAAAAATTCGTACCTTTGCACCATTATTGAAATATTGTAGTGTACAGGGAGAAACTCATTGAAATCCAGCGGGATAGTACATTCCACGAGGAATCTCCAAAATCGAGTTTAAATTGCGGTACAAGGTGATTCTGCAAACCGCTTATTATCAAGCGATTGCATTTTCC
>JAZQQA010000149.1:0-9746 GCA_045628825.1 Agathobacter sp. | reverse complement strand
GCCAATACCAACGATATGAATAACTATGAGACTGCCCAGGAATTGCTTAAAAATCTGATGAATGGCATGTCTCCTACCAGAGCAACTGGAAGCATTCGTAAGCGTAGCGCCAAGCTCATCGAGATGGAGCAGGAAATCCTTAGCCTAGACGCTGCTCGTTCTGCATTGGTTGAATTAAATGCGAAGCAGACAGAAGCGGCAGAGGAGAAGGAAGCCCTTATTGCAAAGCGTAATGCTTTGGCAAAGGAGCTTGAGCTTGCCAGTGAAGAGAGCCGCAAGGATGAGCAAAGAAGAACCTATCTGGCACTTTGTGAGGAGCAGGAAGCAGCGCTTTTTGCATTACTTCCTTACAAGGACATTTTCCCAAATGGTCTGCCAAGCGAACTGGAATTTGCAGCAGCCATTCGTGATGCCCAGGAGATGAGTGATGAGAAGACAGGCCTTCGCCATCTGGAGCTGACGGAAGAGGAACTTGAAAATTATGGCCGCTACCAGGTGATGTTTGCAGACGGCGTGCCAGGGGATGAGCTCATTGACGTCGAAATTGAAAAATTAGAGATTCTTGAAAATTATAAGGATGAACGTACCAAGGTACAAATCAAGCTGGATGACAGAGAAAGAGAATGGTTGCAGATTGGGGAGCGCCCTGATGCAAAGAAGCCAGCCTTCCCAGCAGTTGGAATTGTTGGTTTTGTACTAACACCAATTGGCCTTGTGGGAGAGATTCTTGGAGCACTTTCTGTTTTTGCTATGCCAGTACTGCTTGAGACCATGCTTATGATTGCCAGCGCAATCCTTTTTGTCGTAGGCATTGCTTTGATTCTTGTTGGTATTCATGGAAAGACCAAGAATATCCATACCATCCAAAAGGAGCAGATGGAATGGAACGAAAAGCGCGAGAAGCAGCGCCAGGTGGTAGAGGAACTGCAAAAGCATGAGCAGGCATTTACGCAGAAAATCTGGGAGATTAAGCAGGACATTCGTATGTTCCTAGAGCAGTATCAGGTCTACTGTTCAGAGAAGGAGTTTGCCTCTAAGCTGTACGAGCTTAAGACACAGACGAGAGAATACGAAAGACTTACCGTGAAGCAGGAGAGCCGCGATCGCGCGGACCAGTCTTGGATGGACATTCGCCGTCGTCTGATTTCCTTCTGTAGTAAGTATGGATTTTCTGTTGCAGAGGACCCAGTAACGGAGCTTACCCAGTTAAGAACAGAGTCTGCAAAGAATCGTCTTGCAATCAATGCTGTAGAGTCCATCAAAAAGAGAATTGCAAGCTTTGAAGAGCGTACCGATATGCAGGCGCTTTTGCAAAGAAGCGAGGAAAAGCGTAGCTTGTCAGAAATCAACGAGGCAATTCACAGCCTGGATGAAGAACTGGAAAGTTGCCGTAGTATGATTGAACATTTCACAAGACAAAGCAACGAGCTCCAGAACCAGTTGGATTTAAGAGAAGAGAAGGACGAGGAGCTACAGGAGCTTCGCAGCCTTCAGGAAAAGGAGCAGCATAAGTATGAAATTGTGACTGCTACCATGGATTTGCTTGGAAGAGCCAAGGAGAGCTTTACAGCAAAATATATGGCACCAATCACCAGTGCCTTCCAAAAATATTATGGTCTGCTGACACAGGAAAATCCAGATCAGTGGATGATAGATGCCAACATTGCCTTCCACAAGAAGGAGCATGGACAGATGCGTGATGCAAGAAATATGTCTGCAGGCTACCAGGATTTGGTGGGCGTATGTATGCGTCTTGCCCTTGTGGATGCCATGTATCAGGAGGAGAAGCCATTCCTTATTTTGGATGATCCTTTTGTGAACCTAGATGAAGAAAAGACCAAGAAGGGAATGGAACTCTTAGCCCAAGTGGCAAAGGAGTACCAGACCATCTATTTTACCTGCCATACGGCAAGAGAACCAGAAGTAGGTGCCTAGGTGCCGAGAAAGGAGTCGACATGATGGAAGAAGATATTCGCGTATACGCTGCACGCCAGAGTCATCTGTGTGTGGAGCATGGAACTATTTCAGATGAACTATTTGAGCGCTACGGTGTAAACCGAGGACTGCGTGATTTGAATGGTAAGGGCGTTTTAACGGGACTTACCAATATTTCTGAGGTGAAGTCTTTTACGGAGGACGAAGCCACAGGAAAGCGTGTGCCATGCGATGGAGAACTGTGGTACCGCGGTTATAATGTTAAGACACTCATTGATCGTCTGGGAGAGAATGAATTTGGCTTTGAAAAAACAGCCTATCTTTTGATTTTTGGAGAGCAGCCAAATGAGAATCAATTGGTGGAGTTTCGTAAGATGCTTGGGGACTCTATGACACTTCCTACGAATTTTACGAGGGATGTCATTATGAAGGCCCCATCCAAGGACATTATGAACTCCATGACCAGAAGTATTCTGACCTTGGCTTCTTATGATGAGAATAATGCGGACAATAGCATTGAGAACTGCATTCGTCAGTGCATTCAGTTGATTGCAACATTTCCTATGATTGCAGTTTACGGCTATCATGCCTATAATCACTATGAGAATGACTCAAGTATGTATATTCATAGACCAGACCCTAACTTGTCTGTAGCAGAGAATTTCCTTCGTATGCTACGTCCTGACAATAAGTACACCATGTTAGAGGCAAAGGTTTTGGATGTTGCTTTGATGCTTCACATGGAGCATGGTGGTGGTAATAATTCGACCTTTACAACCCGTGTAGTTACCTCTGCAGGAACCGATACCTATTCTGCCATTGCAGCAGCTATGTCTTCTCTGAAGGGACCAAAGCATGGTGGCGCCAACATCAAGGTGATGCAGATGATGGAGGATGTCAGAGCCCATGTGAGTGACTGGGATGATATGGCCGAAGTCAAAGCCTACATGGCAAGAATGTTGGACGGAGAGGTCTTTGACCATAAGGGACTCATCTATGGTATGGGACATGCGGTATACTCTTTGTCAGACCCTAGAGAGCGTGTTTTCCGTGGCTATGTAGAGAAGCTTGCCGAGGAAAAGGGTCGACAGAAGGATATGCGTTTGTATGAGGCCATTGAACAGGTGGCACCTGAGCTAATTGCCGAAAAGCGTCACATTTTTAAGGGTGTTAGCCCAAATGTGGACTTCTATAGCGGTTTTGTATATGAGATGCTTGATATTCCAATGGAACTTTACACACCACTTTTTGCAGTGGCTCGTATTGTAGGATGGAGTGCACATCGCTTAGAAGAGCTTGTAGGAATGAATAAGATTATTCGACCAGCATACAAGAGTGTGATGGAAGAGATAGAGTAATGGGTGGAAACACCACGAGGAGGACGAAATGGAATTTGAAGTTGTAAATGGCGGTGTGTGTGCCGCTTCTGGATTTGCAGCAACCAGTTGTGAGGCAAACATCAAGTATAAGGGAAGAACCGATATGGCTATGGTCTATTCGGCAACTCCATGTGTTTGTGCTGGAACCTTCACAACCAACGTAGTAAAGGCAGCATGTGTACAGTGGGATCAGAAGATTGTAGCCTCTGGCAAGCCAATGCATGCAGTGGTTGTAAACTCTGGAATCGCCAACGCTTGTACTGGACAGGAAGGCTTTGACGCTTGTGAAAAAACAGCAAAGGCAGTCGAGGATGCTCTTGGAGTACCAGTGGATTCTGTTGCAGTGGCATCGACTGGAGTCATCGGTATGCAGCTTCCAGTGGAAAAATTGACAGCTGGTGTTGCAAAGATGGCAAAGACCTTAGAGGAAAGTGCTGAAGCTGGAACCGCTGCTTCAAAGGCCATTATGACAACGGATACGGTAAACAAAGAGATTGCAATCCGTTTTACCTTAGGTGGAAAGGTGGTAACCCTTGGTGGAATGAGTAAGGGATCTGGAATGATTCATCCAAATATGTGTACCATGCTTGGATTCTTATCTACGGATGCTGCCATCGAGAAGAAACTGATGCAGGAAGCTCTTTCAGAAGTGGTACAGGATACCTTCAATATGATTACTGTTGATGGAGATACTTCTACCAACGATTCTTTGATTCTTATGGCCAATGGTCTTGCAGGAAATGCACTCATTGCCAGCAAGAATGAAGATTATGAGACCTTCAAGGAGGCACTTTTCTTCGTATGCCGTTTCCTTGCGCGTAAGATGGCAAGTGATGGAGAGGGTGCAACCAAGCTGTTTGAAGCAAAGGTTGTAAATGCAAAATCAAAAGAGGATGCGAGAACGCTTTCTCGTGCCATTGTAGGAAGTAACTTAAGTAAGGCAGCCATCTATGGATGTGATGCCAACTTCGGTCGTTTCCTTTGTGCAATGGGATATTCTGGCGCACAGTTTGACCAGGAAGACGTTGAACTTTTCTTTGAAAGTGAGAATGGAAGACTTGAGGTGTTCGATCATGGAACACCACTTGACTTTGATGAAGAATACGCAGTAAAAATCATGGAAGCCCCTGAAGTTACTGTGTTTGTTGACATGCATGAGGGTGACGCAGAAGCAACTGCGTGGGGTTGCGACCTAACCTACGAGTATGTTAAAATCAATGCCGATTATCGTTCATAATAGAGTTATGTAACGAGCAATCATTTTTACAAGAAGGAGAAATTATATGGAACATTATGGAAACAAAGGCCAAAAGGCCAAGAAGATTGTTTCTACCGTAGCAGTTGTGCTTGTAGCACTGATACTGGTTGGTGGAAGTGTGTACACCATTGATGAGACCGAATCAGCCGTTATTACTACCTTTGGTAAGGCTACCTTGATTGAGGAGAAGGGACTTCATTTCAAGCTCCCACTCATCCAGCACTTGAAGAAGGTTGATACCACTGTAAAGGGAATTAAGATTGGCTACGGCGAGAATGCAAAGGGCCAGGCTTATACCATTGAGCATGAGTCAATCATGATTACCAGTGACTACAACTTCATCGATTGTGATTTCTATGTCAGCTACCAGGTAACAGATCCAATCAAGTATCTTTATCGTGCGGACAGACCAGACGAGATTCTTAAGAACATTTCTATGTCAAGCATTCGTTCTACTGTGTCTGCATATACCGTAGACACCGCTATTACGACTGGTAAGGCAGAGATTCAGAGCAACGTTAAGGCCATGATTATGACCGAGCTTGAGAAGGAAGACATCGGTATTACTCTTGTTGATGCAAGTATTCAGGACGTTGAGCCACCTACAGAAGCGGTTATTGAGGCCTTCACTGCTGTAGAAACTGCAAAGCAGGGCAAGGAATCTGCCATCAATGAGGCAAACGCATATCGTAATGCAAAGCTTCCAGAGGCTTCTGCACAGGCAGATAAGATTCTCCAGGAGGCAAATGCCCAGAAGACAGCCAGAATCAACGAGGCAAATGGTCAGGCAGCTCGTTTCAATGCAGAGTATGAGCAGTATAAGAACTACCCACTTATCACCAAGAAGCGTATGTTCATGGAGACCATGGGAGATCTTCTTCCAAATGTAACAGTCATTATTGATAATGGAAATGGAAACATTAGCAAGTATTATCCAATTAGCGATATGACTTCACAGGCAGCAGCGGCTGCTAGTAATTAGGAAGGAGGGTGCAGATTATGAGAAATAAAGGTGGAAAAATCACTGGCGTAGTAGCTGTACTCGCCGTTATCGCTTTGATTGTAGTTGGTTCATGTTTCTACACCACACCAGAAAATGAATACTCAGTCGTAAAGCAGTTTGGTAAAATCGTTTCAACCAATGATACTGCAGGACTTCGTATGAAGGTTCCATTTGTGCAGACCGTAAGCTTTGTGCCAAAGGCAAAGCAGATCTATGACCTTCCACAGTCAGAGGCAATTACTTCTGATAAGAAGACCATGCTTGTAGACGCTTATGTCATCTGGAACATTACAGATGCTAAGAAATATACACAGTCTTTGAATGCAAGTGCGGCTACTGCACAGGGACGTATCGATGTTATCGTATACAACGCATTAAAGACCACCATTTCTTCTATGACACAGGAGCAGCTGATTGCCAGCCGTGATAATGCCATGAAGATTGATGCGACAGATGCATCTTTGGATGATGTACAGATCAATGATATCTCATCGGATGATACCAACAAGAATACCAAGGTTATCGTTATCTCTGAGCGCCTTTTGGATTGTGTTGGTGATCAGTGTGCACAGTATGGTATCGAGATCACAGATATCAAGATTAAGGTTCTCGACCTTCCAAACGAGAATAAGGAAGCTGTATATACTCGTATGATTACCGAGCGTAACAATATCGCAGCCGCATATCGTGCACAGGGTGAAGCTGAGGCACAGATGATCCGTAACACCACAGATGCAGAGGTAACGGTACTTCTTTCTGAGGCGCAGGCAACCGCAGATGCTACTATCGCAGAAGGTGAAGCGGAATACATGAGCATCATGTCAGAGGTATATAACGATGCATCTAAGGCTGATTACTATACCTTCACACTTGAGCTTGATACTATCAAGAAGTCATTGAATGAGGGCAATACAACCTTGTTCCTCAACTCAAATAGTTCTCTTGCTCAGATCTTCAACGGTGTTCAATAGTCCTTGCTTTTTTCGCGCAATGTGTGTAAAATTGTCTTTGGTTTTGAAGAACGAGTAAGCGAGAAATCGCAGTAATAGGAGATGTATAATGAGTCAGGCAAAAGTTGATGCATATAAGGAAGAAAAAGCAAATCGTAAGAAGAATCTTAAGAAGAAAAAGGCAGCAAAGCTTGCTGGAAGAATTTGTGCTTGGGTAGTTGCTCTTGCAATTCTTTGCGGCATCGGTACTTCTATCTATAGAGTATACGAGGAAAAGCGCCCAGCGAAGACCTATCAGGCTGACCTTTCAGCGATTGAGAACTTCGTTACTGATAACGCAGCAGAATAAGTATGCATTAATCCCGTACCGTTTGGTACGGGATTTGTTTTTAGAGGTGAAGCTTATGAGTAATATCGATACATTCTTAGAATGGGTAAAGGAATCAAAGCGAATCGTATTTTTCGGCGGCGCTGGGGTGTCTACCGAAAGTGGTATCCCAGATTTTCGTAGTGTAGATGGCTTGTACAATCAGGAGTATGACTATCCACCAGAGACGATTTTAAGCCATACCTTTTATCGGAAAAATCCAGAGGAGTTCTATCGCTTTTACCGCAATAAGATGCTGTGCCTGGATGCCAAGCCAAATATCACACATCTGAAGCTGGCGGAGCTTGAAGCAGCGGGTAAACTGACGGCAGTCGTAACGCAAAATATCGATGGACTGCATCAGTTGGCTGGAAGCAAGAAGGTATTGGAGCTTCACGGAAGTGTGCTCCGAAACTATTGCGAAAGATGTCAAAGATTTATGTCAGCAGAGAAAATCCTTCATGGAACAGGTGTGCCAACCTGTATGCGCTGTGGTGGCCTTGTGAAGCCAGATGTGGTGCTTTATGAGGAAGGCTTGGATCAGGATACCATAGAGGAAGCGGTTTTTGAAATTGCCCATGCCGATATGCTCATTGTGGGTGGAACCAGTCTTGCGGTATATCCTGCAGCGGGACTCATTGATTACTATAGGGGCAATCGACTCGTATTGATTAATAAGTCGACAACTCCTATGGATGGAAGGGCAGACCTTCTGATTCAGGATAGCCTTGGAGCAGTATTCGGACAGATTGAAGTTTAGAATTGTCTGAATATAATATTAAATTACAACAACTGACGGACTTTATTTTTTTGATGAAATAAGGTTGACATAGATGCCTTGCGTTGCTATTATTTTAGATGTGTTCAAGAGAACGCAAGGGAATGCGATAGTGGCGTAGTTGGTAACGCGCGACCTTGCCAAGGTCGAGACCGCGGGTTCGAGCCCCGTCTATCGCTCTGATGAAACAAAGAGAGACATCCGAATGGATGTCTCTTTTTTGTTTCATGGGCCACAGCGTGGCCCAGAACCACTTTCTAACGAAAGTGGTTCGAGGTCTCGCCTGCCGGCTCGGTCGGTGCTTCTGCTTCGCAGAGTGGTCCACTGGACCACCGCACCCCGTCTATCGCTTTTGACAAATGTTCTTTTGTTGACAAAATGTCATGTTTGCAATATACTCACAATAAGTAAAGAACATGTTTACTATCTGATGGTGGGCGACAATATGATGTATGAATACTTAACTAGCAATTACGAAGAAGGGGAACCAATTTTCCTGTCAGACATTGTGATTGAAGGAATGACAGAAGAGAATATAAGGTATCATTTAAAAAAATTAACAGATGATGGTATTATCTGTAGATTTGAATCAGGAATATATTACATTCCTAAGTCGGGCCTTTTAGGCACACAATCCGTTCTTTCTATAGAGACTGTTGTGCTTCATAAATACATGAATCGTAAAGGAAAGAGAGTGGGATTCTATTCTGGATATACGCTTGCGAATAGGTTGGGATTGTCAACTCAAGTTCCGTTTAAAGAGGAGATTATCAGCAATTATGCTCCTGCACAGGTTAGGGAAATAAGTATAAAAAATCGCAAATACGTTATTAGAAGGCCTGTGGTTGAGGTGACAGAAGAAAATGTTTATGTACTTCAACTATTAGAGTGTTTGAAAGATATCGATAGATCTGCAGAAGAGGATGTAGAAATGTGCGGAAGAATTCTTACTGATTATGCAAAAAAGCATAGAATAACCAAGGAACAGGTTGATCAGTATTTGAAATATTATCCACTCAAAATTTATAAGGCAATATATGAAACTGGGGTAAAGTATGTATCTGCATGAAGATAAAGAAGTGTTTCGAGAAGTAATTGAGCGGGTTGCAGAAGATTCTAACCGAGCCGCTGTTGTAATTGAGAAAGATTATTATGTGACAATGATTTTACGTTTATTGTCACAGAAACTGTCAAATGTTGTGTTCAAAGGTGGAACATCTTTATCCAAAGGATATAAAGCCATTCAACGTTTTTCGGAAGACATTGATATTACATTTGATGAGCATATAGGTGAAGCGCGCAGGAAGAAACTAAAAAATGAAGTGCTAAAAGGTATAAGCGAAGAACTGGGGATGCCAATATCAAATTGGGATGAAACACAAAGTGATAGGGATTATAATGCATATTATTTTACCTATGTCTCAGTATGGGAACTGGAAGATGATAGAATGCTGTCATCCGTTAAATTGGAGACTGCTCTTGGATCATATGCTTTCCCGACAGAAATTGTGCCAATCAGCAGTTATATTGGCGAATATTTTATGAAAATAGGAAGGACTGATTTAGAAAATCGGTTTATGCTAGATACTTTTGAAATGAAGCTACAGTCAATAGAACGCACTTACATTGATAAAATATTTGCCTTATGCGATTATTATTTGCAGGGAAAATCTAAGCGTTATTCTAGACATTTGTATGACATCTATAAATTAGCAGATAAGATCAATGTTGAGAGTGCGATCGGGACGTTGTTTGACGAAGTAAGAGAACATCGCAAATATTTACAGAATTGCCCATCAGCAGCGGATGAGATAGATCTCTCAGAACTGATAAATTCATTTTGTGAGGATAATTTCTATAGAGAAGATTATCAAAAAATAACAAGTTACTTTTCTGATGATTATGTTTCATACGAGGATACAATTGCTCAAATGAGAAAAGTTGCAACATTATTGAAAAATTCATACACTGCATGAGTGTAACCTTACATAAGTTTTTGATAGTAATGGGGTGTGGGATGCATAAAAGATTTGTTTTCATTAGCATATGCACAATAATGGTGTTTGCATTAACTGG
>JAZQQA010000148.1:0-7764 GCA_045628825.1 Agathobacter sp. | reverse complement strand
CCAGGTACAAGCTCATATGGTCTAGTGCGGTAGAGACAACGCATAAAGATATCTCCGATTTCAAGGGCGTACAAGCCATGCTGAATCAGCTTTGGAGACAGCTTGAAGCCAGGATTCTTTTCCAGTCCCACCATGTTGAGGGAAATAACTGGAATATCCGGATATCCAGCCTTGATAAGGGCGCGGCGAATAAAGCCAATATAGTTGGTAGCTCGACATCCACCGCCAGTCTGAGAGATTAATACAGCAGTTTGGCTCATATCATATTCGCCAGACTGTAAAGCTGCCATAATCTGTCCTACAACAATGAGGGATGGATAGCAGGCGTCATTGTTTACGTATTTTAGTCCAATATCTACACATTCTCTTGCTGGGATATCTGGAATTACCAGATTGTAACCAGCTGCACGGAAGGCAGGAATCAAGAGGTCAAAATGGATTGGGGACATCTGTGGACAGATAATGGTGTACTTGTCCTTAAACATCTCCTCTGTGAAAACAACACGTTCGTACTTGGCACTTTGAATGGTGCGAGCCTCTTTCTTCTTGTCTCTTACACGAAGGGCAGAGAGGAGAGAACGAATACGAATACGTGCAGCGCCTAAGTTGTTTACTTCATCAATCTTTAGGCAAGTATAGATTTTTCCTGAATTGGTTAAGATGTCATTGACACAGTCTGTGGTAACAGCATCAAGACCACAACCAAAAGAATTGAGCTGAATCAAATCCAGGTCATCTCTGGTCTTCACATAGTCTGCAGCAGCATAGAGGCGAGAGTGATACATCCACTGATCCATTACGATGAGTGGTCGCTCGATGTTGCCAAGGTGTGACACAGAATCCTCTGTAAGAACGCAGATGCCGTAGGAATTGATAAGCTCTGGAATACCATGGTTGATTTCAGGGTCAACATGGTAAGGTCTACCTGCAAGGACAATGCCACGACGACCAGTTTCTTCCATGTACTTAAGGACCTCTTCGCCCTTACGCTGCATATCAAGACGCGTAGCAGCAAGCTCCTCCCAACCAGCATGAACTGCAGAACGAATTTCAGACTCGGAAATGCCAAATTCCTGTGTGAAGCATTCGATGAGAGCGTGGTTTATGGTTTCCTCTGAAGTAAATGCCATAAATGGATTTACGAAACGAACCTCGCCTCTTGTAATTTCTTCCACATTATTCTTGATGTTCTCAGAGTATGAGGTGACGATTGGGCAGTTGTAGTGGTTGCCCGCATCGGCAAATTCCTTACGCTCGTAGAAAATCGCTGGATAGAAGATGAAATCTACATTCTGGTGAATTAACCATGCCACATGTCCATGGGCAAGCTTTGCTGGGTAGCACTCTGACTCACTTGGAATAGAGTCGATACCAAGCTCGTAAATCTTACGGGTAGACTGTGGTGAGAGCACAACCGCAAAGCCAAGCTCCTTAAAGAAGGTAGCCCAGAATGGGTAGTTCTCATACATGTTAAGGACTCTTGGAAGACCTACCGTTCCACGAGTTGCTTCCTGCGGAGAAAGTGGTGTGTAGTCGAAGAGTCGCTTGTTCTTGTATTCAAAAAGGTTTGGAATATTTTCCTTATTCTTCTCGCCACCAAGGCCGCGCTCACAACGATTTCCAGTAATATACTGACGATTATCGGAAAACTTATTGATGGTAAGAAGACAGTGGTTGGTACAACCCTGACATCTTGCAAGCTTGGTGGTATAGGTAAGCTCATTGATCTGCTCGATAGAAAGCATGGTAGTCTCGTAGCCTGCTTCATGGCGCTCGCGAGCGATGTGTGCAGCACCAAAGGCACCCATGATACCAGCGATATCTGGACGAGTGGCCTCTACACCAGCAATTTTTTCAAAAGAACGAAGCACTGCGTCATTGTAGAAGGTACCACCCTGTACAACAATACGCTTGCCTAAATCCGAAGCATCCGACAGTTTAATAACCTTGAATAAAGCATTCTTAATAACAGAATAAGCAAGACCGGAAGAAATGTCTGCGACGGAAGCGCCTTCCTTCTGTGCCTGCTTTACCTTGGAATTCATGAATACCGTACAACGGGTACCAAGGTCAATTGGATGCTTGGCAAAGAGCGCCTCTTTTGCGAAATCCTGCACCGTATAGTTGAGAGAACGGGCAAAGGTCTCAATGAAGGAACCACAACCGGAAGAGCAAGCCTCATTTAACTGCACGCTGTCAACGGTCTGGTTCTTAATCTTGATACATTTCATATCCTGACCACCGATGTCCAGGATACAGTCAACTTCTGGATCGAAGAAGGCTGCGGCATAATAGTGAGCCACCGTCTCAACCTCACCGTCATCCAGCATAAGAGCAGCTTTCAGTAATGCTTCTCCATATCCAGTAGAGCAAGAATGTACAATGTGTGCATCTGCTGGAAGAAGCGAATAAATCTCTTGAATCGAACGGATAGCGGTAGCAAGTGGGCTTCCGTTGTTGTTGTCATAGAAGGAATAGAGAAGGTCACCGTCCGCAGATACCAAAGCAATTTTGGTTGTGGTGGAACCTGCGTCAATTCCAAGGAAGCAATCTCCCTTGTAGCTTGCAAGGTCTGCAGTGCGGACATGGCTTTTGCCATGGCGCTCTTTGAAAGAATCATAGTCTGCTTCACTTTCAAAAAGTGGATCTAATCTTGCAACCTCAAATTCCATCTTTATTCCAGAGGAAAGCTGTTTAATCATGTCAGAAAGCATGGCTTTTTGCTCACCCTTAGCATGAAGCGCTGATCCAATGGCTGCAAAAAGGTGCGAGTTTTCTGGAGTAATGGCATGCTCATCGTCTAAGTTCAGGGTGCGGATAAAGCTTGCCTTTAGCTCAGATAAGAAGTGGAGTGGGCCACCTAAAAAGGCAACATGTCCACGGATTGGTTTACCACAGGCAAGACCAGAGATGGTCTGGTTCACAACTGCCTGGAAAATAGATGCAGAGAGGTCTTCTCTCGTAGCACCTTCGTTGATCAAAGGCTGTATATCTGTTTTCGCGAATACACCACAGCGAGCTGCGATTGGATAGATCGCTTTATAGTTCTTAGCATATTCATTGAGCCCTGTTGCATCCGTCTGGATGAGGGCTGCCATCTGGTCGATAAAGGAACCAGTACCACCAGCGCAGATACCATTCATACGCTGTTCTACATTGCCACCTTCAAAATAGATAATCTTCGCATCTTCGCCACCAAGCTCAATTGCCACATTGGTCTGTGGAGCATAGTGCTGTAATGCAGTGGATACCGAGATTACCTCCTGTACAAATGGAACGCCCATGTGCTTTGCAAGGGTGAGTCCACCAGAACCTGTAATCATAGATGTCAATTCTAATTCGCCAAGGTCTGCCTTTGCTTTTTCGAGAAGCCCAGTTAAGGTCTCCTGAATATTGGCATAATGACGTTCATAGTCGGAAAAAAGCAGATTGTCCTCTGCGTCAAGGATTGCCACTTTTACGGTGGTAGAGCCGATATCAATTCCTAGCTTGTGTAACTGTTGCATATCAAACCTCTTTATATTCTAGCATTCTCTTACTTATTAATATGTGTAATCCAAAACACATCTATTATATAAGAGTTAAGTGAGAAAAAGCAACGATATAATGTGTTAAAAAACTATAAAAACTAGGGCGCTTTCTCTGTCGAAATGACAAGGAGTATGGTATAATAATCTGCGATAATTTTGAAAAAAAGGATTGATAAAATGAACTGGTTAATGAAAGTACAAAGATGGGGACAGAAGCATGCGGTGGCAAATTTATATCGCTATTTTGTCCTTGGAAATATTATAGGATATGTCTTGGGGCTACTTAGTACTGCTACAGGAGGACGCCTTGATTTTATTTATTGGCTTGAGTTTTCGCCATACGATATTTTGCACGGACAGATTTGGAGACTTGTGACCTGGATTGTAGTTCCTATGCAGGGCTTTGATGTTTGGGCAGTATTGTTCATGCTTTGTGTACTAAGCTGGGGTGCAAGCCTTGAGAATATGGTTGGTACCTATCGCATGAATGTCCT
The DNA here is from genome assembly GCA_045628825.1 of Agathobacter sp. Lineage (GTDB taxonomy): Bacteria > Bacillota > Clostridia > Lachnospirales > Lachnospiraceae > Roseburia. The sequence continues at coordinate 3,740 of JAZQQA010000148.1, read as the reverse complement.
TTTAGTAGGAGGAGTACTCCTGTCTGACCTTTTGGGCTTTGTGATTTATCTGGTCTACTACATCGTTCTTGGCTACGGTATGCCAGTATATGCCACTACTTACTACATGCTTATTTCCATCCTTATGGCCATTGCCATCTGCATGCCTGAGGCAGAGGTTAGACTTTGGTTTGTGCTTCCGCTTCGCATGAAGTGGATGCTGGTATTAGAAGGCGGTTATATCGTTTATTTCCTTGGGCGTCTATTTGTATCCGGGGTACAAATTGGTGGTATTATTTCAGGACTTACCTTGATGCTTGTCTGGGGCTTTAGCGCAATTTCTGCCATGCTCAATCTGTTTTTGTTCTTTAAGATTAATCCGGGGAAAGTGCATTTAACCAAGCAGCAGAAAGCAAGAAGAAGAGAATTCAGGCAACAGGTGGCAGAACCAGTGATGCGTAGTGGAGCACCTCGCCATAAATGTGCAATTTGCGGGAAGACCGAGCAGGATGATCCAGAGCTTACCTTCCGCTTCTGCTCAAAGTGTAGTGGTGCAAAAGAGTATTGCCAGAACCATTTATTTACGCATACACACCAGTAATTTGCATTGACAAGGGCATAAGCGCATTTTATAATGAAACCATCGCGAAACGGGGTTGTTGGTGCAATAACCTCGTTCTTTAATGTTAGAGGAGTTATAAGTATGGAGAATGAAGTAATTTCCAAGAATTTTATTGAACAGATTATCGAGAAGGATCTGGCAGAAGGCCGTGTTGAGACCGTTATTACACGTTTCCCACCAGAGCCAAATGGATACTTACATATTGGACATGCAAAGTCCATTCTTTTGAACTATGGTTTGGCACAGAAGTACGGCGGAAGATTCAATTTCCGTTTTGATGACACCAACCCAACCAAGGAAAAATTGGAATTCGTTGAGTCAATTCAGGCAGATGTAAAATGGCTTGGCGCAGACTTTAGAGATGAAGTATTGTATGCATCTGATTATTTTGAGAAGATGTATGAATGTGCGGTAGAACTCATCAAGAAAGGAAAGGCCTATGTTTCTGACCTTACTGCGGATGAGATTCGTGAGTATCGTGGAACCCTTACTGAACCAGGTAAGGAAGATCCATATGCAAGCAGAAGTGTAGAGGAGAACTTAGCACTTTTTGAGGCTATGAAGAATGGTGAGTGTGAGGACGGTAGCCGTGTACTTCGTGCTCGCATTGATATGACAAGCTCAAATATCAACATGCGAGATCCAATTATTTATCGTGTGGCGCATATGTCACACCATAAGCAGGGGGATAAGTGGTGCATCTATCCAATGTACGATTTCGCACATCCAATTGAGGATGCGTTAGAAGGAATTACCCATTCTATTTGTACCTTGGAATTTGAAGATCACAGACCACTTTATGACTGGGTTGTCATCGAGTGCGGATTTAAGAAGACGCCAGAAGAGTCTCCAAAGCAGATTGAGTTTGCAAAGCTTTACCTTACCAATGTTGTAACAGGTAAGCGTTATATTAAGAAATTGGTTGAGCAGGGCATTGTTGATGGATGGGATGATCCTCGTCTTGTAAGTATTGCAGCTCTTCGTCGTCGTGGATATACACCAGAGTCTATTAAGATGTTTATTGAGCTTGGCGGTATTTCAAAGGCGAATTCATCTTGTGATATGGCAATGCTTGAGTATTGTATTCGTGAGGATCTTAAGATGCAGTGCCCACGTATGATGGTTGCGCTTGATCCAATTAAGGTAGTCATCGACAATTATCCAGAAGGACAGGTTGAATACCTTGAAGTTCCAAATAACCTTGAGAACCCAGAACTTGGAAGCAGACAGGTGCCATTCACTCGTGAGCTTTTCATCGATCGTGAGGACTTCATGGAGGAACCACCAAAGAAGTACTTCCGTATGTTCCCAGGCAATGAAGTACGTCTTATGAATGCATATTTCGTAACCTGCAACAGTGTAGAGAAGGATGCAGATGGCAACATCACCGCTATCCATTGTACCTATGACCCAGAATCAAAGGGTGGAAATAGCCCAGATGGACGTAAGGTAAAGGGAACCATTCATTGGGTTTCTGCAGAGTATGGAAAGAAGGTAACCGTTCGTCTTTACGAGAATCTCGTAAACGAGGAGCTTGGCGTATATAATGAGAATGGTGATGTGAATGTCAATCCAAATTCTCTTACGGTAATGGAGTCTGTTGTGGAGCCAGCGCTTGTAGAAGCAAAGGCATACGATCGTTTCCAGTTCGTACGTCAGGGATTCTTCTGCGCAGACTATAAGGATTCTACCGATGGTCAGCCTGTATTTAATCGAATCGTGTCACTTAAGAGTTCATTCAAGTTACCAACTGCGTAATTTGACCATATAGAGTAGGGGTAGAGAATATTCATGGGTATTTTTGACGGATTAGAAAAATTTGGTTTTGATCTAGATAGTATGGGAGATCTCTTCGGAGAAGAAGAGAAGAAGGAGCAGGAAGAGGCAGAAAAGCTGAAAAAGGCCACGATGTCAGAAGAGCCAAAGGAAGAAGACTTCCTTATGGATCGTTCAGTGACATGTACCGTATGTGACCGTACCTTCCTGACCAGAGCTCTTAGAACCACGAAACTTCGTCGTGCAGAGCCAGATAAGGATTTAAGACCACGCTATCAGTATATCGATGCGTTAAAGTATGAGGTGGAGTCATGTCCTTTCTGTGGTTACACCGCAATGAGTAAGTACTTTACCCACTTATCCAGCCATCAGATTAAGCTGATTAAGGAAGGGGTATGTACGAAGTTCCGCCCATCTATTATGGATGTACCAATGGTGTATGACTATGATACAGCGTTGGAGCGCTATAAACTCTCACTTTTCAATACCATGGTCAAGATGGGAAAGACCAGCGAAAAGGCATACACCTGTCTTAAGATGTCATGGCTTTGCCGTGGTATGATTGAGGAGTTGATGGAAAAAGGCGCAGTCGAAGAATCTGAAACCATTAAGCGTGCGCGCAAAATGGAAACAGAATACTATGCACAGGCCTTTGAAGGCTTGACAAAAGCCATTGTGAACGAGCCATTCCCTATTTGTGGTATGGATCAGCACACCATGGATATGCTTCTCGCTGAGATGGCATTTAAGCTAGAGCGCTACGATGTATCGGCTAAGCTTGTATCTGGACTGATTACCAGCGGAAATACACCAAGCAAGATTAAGGAGAAGGCGAGAGACCTGAAGGAAGAAATCATTGCTGTGGCAAAGAAAAATAAATAAGTAGTAGGTAAAATGAAAGAGCCATGCCGTTTGGGCATGGCTCTTGGTATATGTGCACTTAATTATATGTGCTTTTTTATTCTTCTTCGGATGCTGTGTCAAGCATACCGAATTCGATGTAGAACTTTCTTCTTGCTTCTTCATCAGTAGAGGCTTTTTCGGCGTCCCCATATCTTTTATCGGCTAGAAGTTTGCTTATGAGCAGGCCGAGTTTCTCTTCGCCTTTTATTATTCCTTTAGCTTCGCCTTTTTTCAGTAATCCGGCTGTGTATGTGGTCATATGAGATACCTCCTTCTCAAAGTCTTCTGTAACAGGAAGACCGTAGATGTCTTCCATATCCTGTAGTTTCTTAGTTGTATCTTCTTCTTCGTTAAAAAGTTCCGTTAACATACGGATGAGTTTGCTTGGCGAATCTTCATCGTCATGGTTCTTGCTGATATTTACGATGATGGCTTCCATCAAATCGTAGTATGGAACTTC
>JAZQQA010000147.1:0-9398 GCA_045628825.1 Agathobacter sp. | reverse complement strand
TATGGCAGGCATGTATCGCATGGAGCAACGTAACAAGTTCTCTGTAGGGGAAGAAATCGAGATTATGAAGCCAAACGGTGACAATGTGGTTGTGACCGTAAAGCGCTTGGTGAACGAGGCTGGAGAGGACATCGAGTCATGTCCACATTCAAAGATGATTTTCTACGTGGATCTTGGGGTGGAGCTTGATGAGTATGACATCTTAAGACGCGAAGAGGATGAGCCAATCGCATTGGATTAATGTGGCTAGCGCCACAAAGTCGGCACATTGGAAAAGAGATATAATAGTGAAGAAGAATAGGTATCCAGAGTGAAAGAAATTTTACTTTGGATACTTTTTTTTAGGAAAGAGGATAGTGGAAATATGTATTTACGGGTCAAAAATGGTATCTGAATGCATGATTTTTTAACATAGATACTTTGGCAAATGCATAAGTTTTGGGATAGAAATTAGCTATAACCTCAGGGAATAAAAAATGTTGACAATATATATATATATATATATACTGACTTTAGTACTAGAAAAAATCTAGTCGAAAGGGGATAAAAAACATGAAAAAATTTATCGCATTTGCAACAAGTTTCTTGCTTGCGCTTACTTTTGTATTGGGGGTAATGCCAAGCCAAATTGTGAAGGCAGCAACAGACTGTGCTGTTACAGTTTATTATGTAAAGAGTGACGGAACTATAGGAACAAAAAATGTAACAGTTGATTTGGATAGTGTTGAGGGAGATTCTCTGATACAGAAAAAGTATGCGGCTATTGCGGCAATTACAGATCCAATTGCGGATGCATATGAGGGAACGACAGATGAGTATTTTTATGGATGGTCAAAGGAAATCTCTACAGATGACCCGAGTAGAGCAATAGCTGTATATGGGGATATTGAGCAGGATGCAAAGTATATTGTGCTTCTTTATGCGTTCGTCGATACTGCAGTAGAGGGCTTTGGGGAATATAATGCACAATCAGGATATTCTCACGTAAAAACAATACCTTGTGTTAATGGAGCTTCGATGCCACTTCCAACCACAGCAGCTAGCGGAAATAGCATTGATTGGAGTGTGGACTACTATGTTGACGGATATGGTTTGACCCCTCCTTCAACCGAGTTGATTGTACCTGAAAATTATTCCTCAATTGTAGCTGACATTACAATGCTTACGGAGAAAAAGAATACAATTATTCTTAAGGGACATGAAGTTACTCCAACACCAAGCGACCCAGAACCTTCGACTCCGAGTGATCCGGCACCAAGTGCACCAAGTGACCCAGAGCCAAGTACACCAAGTAATCCGGCACCAAGTACACCAACCACAACAGTGACGAATATTTCTGCAACAGAGCAGATTGTAAAGGCACCAGATGGAAAAGAGACAAGAACAATTAAGGCAAGTGAGGGTAGTCCTGTATCTGTATCAGGTGACTTAAATGTAATTCCTTCCGGTGCGAAGTTTGAAACAGCAGCAGTGGATAAGTCGAGTGCAACTTATGCAGTGGCTGTAGAAGCAGTTAAGAATTCAACAGTTGTAAAGTCTAAGCAGTATGAAGTATTAGAACTGAATCTTTCTGATGGAGCAGGTACTGCAATCCATCAGTTAGGCGGATATGTAGAAGTAGCGATTCCTTTGAGTCAGGTGTATGACCGTCAATTGGCATCCGGAAGAACAATTACTGTTTATCGAGTAGAGGATGATGGAACTTTGACAAAGTGCGAGACCTCTGTTGAACTTTCTGCAGACGGAACAAGAAGTATTGTATTTAAGACCAATCACTTCTCTACATATATTTTTGTGGAGGAAGTTGCTACTTCACCAAAGACTGGTGAGACACTTCCATATGGCTATGTGATTGTGATTATGGCATGTCTTGCAGGACTTGCTTTCTGTGGAAAGAGAGCAAATCTTTTTAACAAATAAAAGGATAGGAGTGTATTAGCTTATGAAAAAATCAAATGAAAAATTAATTCAAACTATGGTCTTTGATGATGTGGCTTATGCGACAAATATTAAAGAAGAATGTGAAAAGAAACTTGCTAAGGTGAAGCTAGGATTAAAGATTTCAATTTTCCCTTCTGTATTTTCTGTGCTTTATTTGATTCTGGAATCAGCTCATGTCCGTAATGGCTTTTCATCGTTTGTATATTTAATGATGCTTTTAGGCATTTTAGTTTCCATTGCTGCTTATGTTATTGGCGGTGGACTTAAAACAGCTTTGTCATGGGCCTGGAAGATTTGCAAGATTGGTTGGTTTATCATGCCATTTCCAGTTGATATCGTGACGGGTATTGTAGCTTTTATTTTCTCCTTCTTTGCGTTTTGGTGTTTCCCGGTTGCCTTTGTTGGAATGAACTATTTGCAGATTAAGTCGGATTACACGGCAGCACTTGATTATTTAAAGTGCTGCAAACCGGTTGAATCGACACAGGAGTAGCATGATACATAGATAATATAGAGGAAACGGATGAGTTTATGCATCCGTTTCTTTTTATGTGAGTGTATAGTGGACAAGTCATTCATGGCTTGTCCACTTTTATTTTAAACTATTGGTTATTTGTCTTTCGCATCATGCAAATATAAAATGGAAAATAATAATTATATAGGGAGAATAACTGTATATGATTTTTCGCGCAAAAAAATATATTGAGGATGATGGAAGTGTTACTTTGAGCCTGGAAGAAATTGATTTGGTCGTTAATGGATTTGATGAGCAAAACGCATTAGATAAGCTAATAGAAGAAATTAAAGAATATTTTTATGAGTTTATCGAAGAGAAGAATGTGTGGATGAATGCGACAAACCGCCGATCACATATCAGGATGGCGGAAGAAGTAAGAGGGTCAGGAATTAAGATAACAGTGGTCTGAACTTATGTGCCTCTTCGATATTAGTCAAGGAGCATTTATCAATGTTCCCCTTGCCGACAATCTTTCTGATTGGACGCAATAAATGTTTTGGCATGCATTTTGTGGAGTGATGATTAGGTAAAGATTAGCTATAGTTTCTATATGTGCCGACGATTGATTCTTTTCAATGGTATAAAACGGTTATAACGCTCATTTTGTCGGCAAGATTTGCTTGCCCTATTGTATTTGGAGAAATTTATTCCCACGAACATGGAAGGCAAGGGTTATGTTAGAAATAGCATAGGTGGCTTAGGTAAAGGGAAAAATAGTATTTGCCATTGCCTAAACATCTCGGAACAGATGGCATAAGAAAAGTCACTTGGAAATTCCAAGTGACTTTTTCCATTTTTACTTGTAAAAATCAATTACGTTGTCTGCTTTGGCACTCATATTGCTCAGCATAAGATCAAGAATCGTAAGTGCGGCCATTGATTCCACAACTACAACGGCTCTTGGAACGATGATTGGGTCGTGGCGTCCCTTGATACTGATCTCAATTTCTTCTCCAGATTTGTTTACGGTATTTTGAAGTGAAGCGATAGAAGGGGTTGGTTTAAATGCTGCTCGAAATACGAGTGGTGCACCATCACTTATACCGCCTAAGGTTCCACCGGAGTGATTGGTTGCTTTACCAACGGTTCCGTCTTCGTTCATAACGAAGGCATCATTGTTGGAAAGACCGGTAGCGGCTGCTACATCAAAGCCATCTCCAATTTCAAAGCCCTTTACTGCACCAATGGAAAAGATTGCTTGGGCAAGAAGTGCATCCAATTTATCAAAGACAGGATCTCCAATTCCAACAGGAAGTCCCTTTACGACACATTCCACAATACCACCAGAAGAGTTCTGGTGTGCGAGGCATTCTTCCAAATAAGCGGCAGCCAAAGATGCAGCAGTCGCATCTGGCATATAAAGCTTGTTGTTTTCAATCTCTTTTTCATCGAAACGATTCATATCAATGGATACAGGTCCAATGGACTTGGTGTAAGTCAAAATCTCAATGCCCATTTCCTTTAAAAGCTTTGCGGCAATGGCGCCTGCAGCGACGCGTCCAATGGTCTCACGACCAGATGAACGTCCGCCTCCACGGTAGTCGCGGAAACCATACTTTTCATCAAAGCCAAAGTCTGCATGTCCTGGACGATAGTAGGAAGCAATCTCGCTGTAATCCTTAGAATGCTGGTCCTTATTCCAAACCACGAGGGAAATTGGCGTACCTGTAGTTTTTCCTTCGAATACACCAGAAAGAATTTCGACAGCATCATCCTCTGCACGTGGAGTCGTGAATTTGGACTGGCCTGGTTTACGTCTGTTTAAATAGATCTGAATGTCTTCTTCACAAAGTGGAAGTCCTGCTGGACAACCATCGACAACCACACCGATTCCTCGTCCGTGAGATTCTCCCCATGTTGTAATTTTGAAAATTTTTCCAAATGATGATCCTGACATAATATAATCCTCATTTCTGCATGCGCAATTATGTGCATAACTATGCACTTTTATTTGGTATTATAAGGAAACTGATAGGGAATCGTCAACTTGTTTTTGGGGGCTGTTTTCGGTATAATATTGTGCGTACAAAGTCATGTTTTGCTTGCGGGAAAAGCAGGCGCATGGCGTGCAGAAAAATCGATCTATTTTACCCATGGGGTAGCAAAAGAAAAGGAGAAGGCAATCATGGAATTTAACGAGTTAATCAAAGCGAGAAGATCAGTCAGAGCATATAAGGAAGGCGCAAACATTACAGAGGAAGAAATTAAGGCATTAGTAGAGCAGGCATCTCTTTGCCCTACATGGAAAAATTCACAGACCGCACGTTACTATGTTGCATGTACCCCAGAAGCAAAGGAGCAGGTGCTTGCATGTCTTCCAGGCTTTAATCAGAACAGTGCAAAAAATGCATCAGCACTTGTTGTAACTTCATTTGTAAGAGATACCTCTGGATTTACCCAGGGCGTCGCAGACAACGAGCTTGGCAATAAGTGGGGCGCATACGACCTTGGACTGAACAACGCATATTTTGTACTTGCAGCAACCAATGCAGGATACGACACCTTAATCATGGGTCTTCGTGATGCAGCTGCAATTCGTAAGATTTTCAATATTTCAAAGAACGAGCAGATTACAGCAGTCATTGCACTTGGTGTGAAAGAGGGCGAGACTAAGTGCCCAAGACGTATGGACGTTGATGATGTGCTTGTAATCAAATAGTAAGGAGAAGACTATGGATTTTAATGCAGTATTCCATCAGGCCAATGACAACTATTGCTACCCACTCAATGAAGAGGAACTGATTATCAACATTAAAACTGGCTATGATGTCGTAGCTGTAAATATTTATAAGGGAGATCCTTTTGCCGCAGGAATTCTTGGCGGCGGAGAGACTTGGGAAGGTGAGCCAGAGGCCATTGTTTTCAAAAAGCGATTGAAAAATCAACTATGGTGGACTACTACAGTAAAGCCTCCATTTAAGCGTTTGCGCTACTATTTCGAGCTGATTACAGAAAATGAGAAATGGTATTATTTCGAGGATGGATTTGTAAGCTATGAGCAGATGCATCTGGAGGGAAGAAGCAGACAGAGCTTTACCTTCCCTTGGATGAATCCTTGTGATGTTATGCGTACGCCAAAGTGGGTAAATGATACGATTTGGTATCAGATTTTTCCAGATCGTTTTTGCAATGGAGACCATTCCATCGATCCTGAGAATGTGACACCTTGGAAAAGTAGCAAGGAGAAGGCGAGCAATAGGGATTATTGTGGAGGAGATTTTGCGGGAATTATTAGCAAATTGGATTACCTGCAGGACCTTGGAATCAATGGTATCTATTTGACGCCAATCAACGAAGCGCCATCCTGCCACAAATATGACACAACAGATTATGAGAAGATAGACCCTCGCTTTGGGGATGAGGATACCTTTATTCGTTTGGTGGAGGAAGCCCACAAAAGGGGCATTCGCGTTATGCTGGATGGTGTTTTTAATCATTCCGGATATTATTTTTCAAAGTGGCAGGATGTGCTGGAAAAAGGACCAGAATCCGAGTTTTATGATTGGTTTATGATTAACGAATGGCCAATTGACCGCAAGGGGAATGCAGCGAAAAAAGGACAGATATATTCCTTTGCCTTTTTCGATGGAATGCCAAAGATGAATACCAATCATTCGAAGGTGCGTGAATACTTTATTCATGTCTGCGAAACATGGGTGAAGAAATATCATATCGATGGATTGCGATTGGATGTAGCCAACGAAGTGAGCCATGTCTTCTGCAAAGAGCTGCGTATTGCCATGAAAAAATTGAATCCAGATATTTACATTTTGGGAGAAATTTGGCATAATGCACTTCCATGGCTTCGTGGAGATGAGTTTGATGCGGTAATGAATTATCCGCTTGGAAATAGCATTAAGGATTTCTGGGTAGATAAGAGTTTGACCAATACGGATTTTGAATACACCATCAATCGTTGCTTTACCATGTATATGCAGCAGACCAATGATGTGATGCTCAATCTTTTGGATTCCCACGATACCAAGAGACTTCGTAATATTTGTAAGAGCTTGGACGAATTTTTCGCTCAGCTGGCAATCCTTTTTACCATGCCAGGAAGTCCTTGCATTTACTATGGAACAGAGATTGCACTTCCAGGAGACTTTGATCCTGACAATCGAAGATGTATGCCATGGGATGATATTGAAGCGGGAAAATACAATGATCGCATTGAGATTGTGAAGACCTTAATTGCGCTGCGTAAGCAGGAGCCACTTTTAAAGTCACGTAATTTCAATTTCTTGGATGATTATGCAGACAATCCAAGAGTGATTCATTATAGAAAGTCTGGCTGGGTAGACAACTACGTAGATGTGATTGTAAATTGCTCCGATGCAGACATTGAGGTGCCACAGGAGGGGGAGGTTCTTCTTGCAAGGCACTTTGTAGATGATAGCCTTCTTTGCAACGGAATCTTGATTCGACGCATGGACTATCGCAAATAAGTACTTGGGATTTAGAAAGAGGGAACAAATGGCAACATATGAATTGCTAAAGACAGAGGGTAGAGCAAAGCGAGGAACCTTTCACACGGTGCATGGAGATATTCAGACACCGGTATTTATGAATGTAGGAACCGTTGGTGTAATTAAGGGTGCTGTATCAACAGAAGACTTAAAGACCATCGGTTGTCAGGTAGAGCTTAGCAATACTTACCATTTACATGTAAGAACAGGAGACAAGACCATCAAAGAACTTGGTGGATTGCATAAGTTCATGGTTTGGGATAGACCAATCCTTACCGATTCTGGCGGATTCCAGGTCTTCTCTTTGGCAGGACTCCGTAAGATTAAGGAAGAAGGTGTGTACTTCCATTCACACATCGATGGAGCTAAGATCTTCATGGGACCAGAGGAGAGTATGCAGATTCAGTCCAATCTTGGATCTACCATTGCAATGGCCTTTGACGAGTGTCCACCAGCCTTGGCGGAGCGAAAGTATGTAACAGATTCCGTTGCAAGAACTACGAGATGGTTGGAGCGTTGTAAGACTGAGATGGCACGCCTTAATGGACTTGAGGATACGGTCAATAAAGAACAGCTTCTTTTTGGCATCAATCAGGGCGCGATCTACGAAGATATTCGTATCGATCATGCAAAGCGTATTTCAGAGATGGATTTGGATGGCTATGCAGTAGGTGGACTTGCAGTTGGAGAATCTCACGAGGAGATGTATCGTGTTTTGGATGCAACCGTTCCATATCTGCCACAGAATAAGCCAACTTATCTTATGGGAGTTGGAACTCCAGCCAACATTCTGGAGGGTGTTGAGCGTGGTATCGATTTCTTTGACTGTGTATATCCAAGCCGTAATGGTCGCCACGGTCATGCTTATACCAATCAGGGAAAAATCAATCTCTTGAATAAGCAGTATGAGAAGGACATGAGACCAATCGAAGAGGGATGCCAGTGTCCAGCCTGTCGTACCTATTCAAGAGCATATGTGCGCCATTTGCTTAAGGCCAATGAGATGTTAGGCCTTCGACTTATGGTTATGCACAACCTTTACTTCTATAATAAGATGATGGAAGAAATTCGCGATGCATTGGATGCAGGACGCTTCGCATCCTATAAGGAAGAAAAGCTTTATGGTATGAGTCAGGGAAGCAAGAAGGAATCCTAGACGAATTTATGGATTTTTCACTTGCCCCATGGGGATTTTTCCGATAGAATAGGGATAGCAATTATTTAGGAGGAAGAACGATGCGTTCAATTTTATTAGATGAAGCAGTATCAGCAGGACAGAGTTCTATTATGCTGATTGTTTGGTTGGCTATTTTCTTTGTAATCATGTACTTCATGATGATTCGTCCTCAGAAGAACGAGCAGAAGAAAAAGCAGATGATGCTTAACGAAGTAGCAATTGGTGATACAGTACTTACCACAAGTGGTTTCTATGGTACAATCATTGCAATCCAGGGTGATACCGTAATCGTTGAGTTCGGTAGCAACAAGACCTGCCGTATCCCAATGCAGAGAGAAGCAATCGCTGCAATTGAGAAGCCAGAAGATGCTTCTAAGGTTCAGGCTGAGCCAGAGAAGAAGGCAAAGAAGGCTAAGAAGGAAGAAACAAAGTAAGATACATAGTGATCAATGGAAAGAAAGTTGCGTATGCAGCTTCCTTTTTTCGTGCCTTGAAAAATGTGGATTGTGTATACTTACAAATTATAGAAAAAAGACAGACTATAACACAAGGTTATGAATTGCATGAAAAACCGCCATAGCCAGGAATATTGAAAATCAATAATCCATACTATATGATGGTTCTAATATATAGACCCATGGCATATCGTGTGTTGACCAGTGGGAAAAACGATGATTAACTCGGCCCATGAGGGCAAAATGCAAAGGAGAGATAAAAATGGATTGTAAAATTGGCGTAATTTCAGGTGACGGAATCGGTCCAGAAGTCGTAGCAGAGGCAAAGAAGGTATTGGATGCTATCGGTGCAAAATATGGCCATAGCTTCAACTATACAGAGATTCTTATGGGTGGATGTTCCATCGATGCATGTGGCGTACCACTTACAGATGAAGCGATTGCAGCAGCTAAGGCTAGTGATGCAGTACTTATGGGTTCTATTGGTGGTAACACATCAACTTCACCATGGTACAAGCTTGCACCTGAACTTCGACCAGAGGCAGGACTTTTAAAACTTCGTAAGTCGTTAAACTTATTTGCAAATTTACGTCCAGCTTATTTATATGAAGAATTAAAGGCAGCATGTCCACTTCGCGACGATATTATCGGCGATGGCTTTGACATGATGATTATGCGTGAGCTTACAGGTGGTCTTTACTTTGGCGCTAGATCAACCACAGAAATTGATGGGGTTATGACAGCAAAGGATGAGCTTACTTATAATGAGAACGAAATCAGAAGAATTGCAAAGCGCGGCTTTGATATCGCAATGAAGCGTCGCAAGAAAGTTACTTCTGTAG